>JAIBBJ010000064.1 GCA_019694735.1 Gemmatimonadaceae bacterium
AGGACCGCGGGCGCCGCATCGGCACCGTCGCCTGGGTGCCCGCGACGTTCGTGCCGTACGTGTCGGCCGGCGGCGGCGTCGTCAACTACCGCTTCGAGCAGTTCGGCGACTTCGTGGATACGACCACCCTGAACATCTTCCCGGCCCAGCTTCGCACCAGTGGCTGGTCGGCCGCGGCGCAGCTCGGGGCGGGGGCGCAATGGAACCTGAACCAGCGCTGGCTGGTCACCGGCGAACTCCGGTACCTGCACGCGAGGGGAAAGGCGGACGAGTTCGGCTCCGACTTCTCCGGTTACGATGTCGATCTCTCGGGGGTCTCCACGCTGGTGGGGATCACCGTCCGCTTCTGAGGAGGATCCGATGACGCGATCCACTGTGGTGCTGCTCGCGCTCCTCGCGGCCGGATCGGCCGGTGCGGCGCGGGCGCAGACCGTCGTGCCGGTCCATCCGGGACTGCAGTTCGCCGGCTGCTGGAGCGGCGCCGACGGCGTCGGCGCCGCGACCGCCCGCACCTGCGTGATCCCCGAGGACGGCCGTTTCCGCGTCGTGGCCATCGTGGATGGCGCGGTGAAGAGCGAGTCGTCGCTCCGCATGGACGGCACCAAGGTCGACGTGGCGGCCGACGGGTGCACGGGGTGGGAACAGGCGCGCCTCACCGATGACGGCGAGCGGCTGCTCGTCTCGTCCGAGATCGCGTGCACCGGGCAGCCCTCGCAGAAGCGCGAGACCGCGTGGGCCATCACCCCGGCGGGCCTCCTGATGCAGGCGTCCGGCACCGGGCTCGCGATGATCGCGAACGCCGGCCTTCGCGCCTTCCAGCCGGTGGAGGGCTACGCGGACATCCCGGCCGATACGCGGACGGCGCTGCTGCCCTACGTCGAGGCGGCCGAACGCGCCCGCCTGCGGGTCCGGTACAACGCGGTGTCCGTGCGCGACCTCGCCGAGTTCGAGCGGCTCGGGGTCGCCGCGCCGCTCGTGGACCTGATGGTCGCCGTCTCGTACCCGAAGGCGTTCGTCGTGGACCTCGCGGGGCAGGTGGCCTCGGCGCCCTCGTTGGGCGCGCCGCGCGAGGCCCAGTCGGCCGCGCCCGTCTCGGCCTACGGCTACTTCGATCCAGGCCTCTGGGGCTATCCGATGATGTCGGCGTACGACTGGCAGCGCCTGGCGTACTGCATGCGGTTCGCCACGGCGTCGTGCAGCGCGTACGCCTACGGAGGCATCGGGCCATTCGGCTACTACAACTACGGCGCGTATCCGGGCTGGGGCTTCGGCGGGTACACCATCCCCGTGGTCGTCCGGCCGGTCGCACCGAGCGATCCGGCCTCCGGCGGTGCGGGCGGCCGCGCCGTGCGTGGCCGCGGCTACACGCAGACGGGCGCCGGCGACGGCAGCACGGCGCAACCCCGGAACGCCGGCACGAGCAACACCGGCGGCAATGCCGCCGCACGAGGCTCGAGCGGCGGCAGCGCCGGCAGCAGCGCTGGCGGGGCGAGCAGTGCGCCGGCGCCGCGCACCGCGAAGCCGCGCGACCCCTGAGGCGCGACCCCTGAGGCGCGACGCCGCGAGGTGACCGCAGGGTGCCGCAGGTGCCGAAGGGGCCCGTCCGCCGGACGGGCCCCTTCGATTACCTTGTGGGTCGCGCCCCCGTAGCTCAGGTGGATAGAGCGACGGTTTCCTAAACCGCAGGTCGGCGGTTCGAGTCCGCCCGGGGGCACTCGTGGCTACACGGCCGGGCCGGAGCCTGCTAGCTTTCCCGGCTTGCCGCCCGGCGCGGATGCCGCGCGGCGCACCTCCCGCAGACCCCTGAGCGATGACGAAGACCGGAGATGCCGCGCGTCCGACGCCGGCGATCGAGCCCGAGAGCCTGACCGAGACCTGGATCCTCTACAAGAAGCCCATCCTCATCGGTGTCATCGCGCTCGCGGTGGTCGGGGGCGGGGTCTGGATGTGGCGCAGCACGTCGGCCAAGAAGGAACTGCGGGCCGATCAGGCCTACACGGCCGCCGAGGCGTCCTACATGGCCGGGAACAAGGCGCTCGCGGTACCCGAGCTCGAGAAGGTCGCCACCCGGTATCAGGGCACCACGGCGGGTACCCAGGCGGCGATGCTGATCGCCGAGTCGCAGATGGAACAGGGCAAGAACACGGAGGCCGTGGCCCAGCTTGAGGGGGTCCTGTCGTCCGCGCCCGGTCCGATGAAGTCCGGCCTCTACGCCTTGCTCGGGGCCGCGTACGAAGGGTCCGGCAAGCCCAAGGAGGCGGCGGACGCGTTCGGCCGCGCCGCGGCGGCCGCGGCCTTCCAGGCCGACAAGGACATGCAGCTGATCGAGCAGGCCCGGAACCTGGTCGCCGCCGGCGACAAGCCGGCCGGCGAGAAGATCCTGCGTGAGATCGCCGGCCGGGAGGACTCGCCCTACGCCGGTGAGGCTCGCGTCCGGCTCGGCGAGGTGACGGCCAAGCAGTGAAGACCTCACGTACTACGTGAGGTCCAGAGGCCCGGCGCCGGACGCCGGGCCTCTTCGTTTGTCGGGAAGTGGCGCCTTGCTGGCCTCCGACTTGGACGCGCATCACGCCACTCCGCCTTCTCGGCAATACCCGTATAATATGTATTATGTAAAGTAGCGAAGTGGAACGGGTGTGGGAAACCGTTAGTCCTCGATTGAATCTACGCCTTCCCGACTCGAGCCGCTTCGCCGCCACAGCGTCACAGCTCCCGCAGCACACCCTCGAACACGATGCGTCCCTCGCCCGCCAAGGACGGCGTGGTGCCGTCCGGCCCAGGTCTGAGGGTCACGGTCAGCGTCCGGCCGGATCGGGTGCGGAGTTTGGTGACGCCGCCGGCCTCGCCCCAGGCCCCCAGCACGAAGGCGCACGCCACTGCCCCGGTGCCGCACGCCAGCGTCTCGGCCTCCACGCCGCGTTCGTAGGTCCGGATCCGCCAGCCACCGTCGTCGTCCGGGGACACCCAGTTCACGTTCGCGCCCGCCTGAAGGCTCGAGTGGTACCGCAGTTCCGGCCCACGGGTCGCGACCTCCGCCAGTTCCGCGTCGGCGGCCCGGACCACGAGGTGCGGGACCCCCACGGTCACGAAGCCCATCCGCTGTTCGCCGTGCAGGCGGCTGATCCCGGCGTCGGGCCGGAGCCCCTGGGGCGGCTGGAGATCCACCTCCGGCCGTCCCTCCCGGATGCGGCCGCGGACGCTGCCGGCATCGGTCGCGAACATCAGTCCTGCCGGGTCGGCGATCGCCAGTTCGACCGCGAGTCGGGTCGCGCAGAGGCTCGCATTCCCGCACAGTTCGCCGAAGCTCCCGTCCCGGTTGAGGTACGTGAGCCTAAAGTCATGCGCATGAGCCGTTTGGATGATGGCAACTCCATCGGCACCTACGCCCGTGTGCGGGGCGCAGACCGTCCGCACGAACTCCGCGTCGGAGGCCCGCTTGGCGAGCAGGTCGTCGCCCCGGGCGTCGACGAACACGAAGTCGTTGCCCGAGCCGGACATCTTCCAGAACTTCATAGGCGCCCGGTCAGCGCCCACCACCGAAGCCGCCAGACCATCAGGATGGCCTCGCGGACGATGTGGCCGCTCATCTTGGACTCCCCTTCCGTCCGGTCGGCGAAGACGATCGGGATCTCCACGGGGGTGAACCCCTTCTTCATCGCCCGGAACGACATCTCGATCTGGAAGGCGTAGCCGTTCGACCGCACGTCATCCAGGTCGATCGCGGCCAGCACGCGCCGGTGGAAGCACTTGAAGCCCCCCGTCGCATCCCATAGCTGCATCCCCGTCACCCAGCGGGCGTAGATGTTGGCCCCGTAGCTCAGCATGAGCCGGCTGATAGGCCAGTTCACGACCGTGACCTTTCCGTTGAGGTACCTCGAGCCGAGCACGAAGTCGGCCGACTCGGCCGCCTTCAGGAACTGCGGGAGGTGGCTCGGGTCATGGCTGAAGTCCGCGTCCATCTCGAAGATCAGCTCGTAGTCCCGCTGGAGGGCCCACCGGAATCCGTCCCGGTACGCCGTGCCGAGTCCCAGCTTCCCCGGCCGCCGGAGCAGATGGATCCGGGTGTTGGTGGAGGCGAGGTCCGCGATCAGGTCACCGGTCCCGTCCGGGGAGTTGTCGTCCACGAACAGGATCTCGATCCGCGGGTCCTGGGCGAGCACCCGCTCAACGAGGGTCGGGACGTTCGCCTTCTCGTTGTACGTCGGGGTGATGACGAGGGCCCGCTCAGCCATTCGCCAGCTCCGGGCGGTGCCGGCGGCCCACGAAGAACCCCGCCATCAAGGCCAGCACGGCCAGCCCCAGCGCCGCCAGGGTCACCGTGCGCCCCGTGTGGTATGCCGGCGAGTCGAACGAGAGTTCGACCTTTCGCGCGCCGGCCGGCAGCGGGACCGCCATCAGCGAGAGGTTCGCCCGCTCGGGCGCCACCGGCTGGCCGTCCACCGACGCGCTCCACCCCGGATAGTAGTTCTCCGAGACCACGAGGGCCGACCCGGCGGGGGCCGGCGCCTCGAGCGCGATCGTCGCCCGCCCCGGGCCGTACGCCTCGACCTTCGCCGTGATGGCGAGCGGCGCCGGGATCGCCTCGAGCTTCGGGGCGGCCACCTTCGAGTCCTCGGCGAGGATCGCGACGTTCCGTACCGGGAAGTTCGGGGCGCGGACCGCATCCGCCACGGCCTGGTCCGGATACTTCGCCATCGCCGGGACGACCCACGCGTAGGGGTGTGCCTCCGGCAGCTCGAACAGCGAGATCTGGCTCCCAGCCGCGTTCCGCACCGGCCCGACCACCTTCCGGGCTCCCGGGACGGGCAACGAGTCGGCCGTCGTATAGAAATACTTCACGTTGGCGAGCGCCCAGAACGCCGGATTCCCCATCTGGTCGCGGCCGCGGGCCTCGCCATCGAGCTCCTGGTAGTAGCGCAGCTCGTTGCCGTGGTAGCCGAACGCGAGCCGGATGCCGTGGGCCATCAGCCCGTCCCCGGCGAGGTTCGGGTCGCGCGGCACCCCGGTTCCCGTGAGGTCGATCGCGATCACGCGGACCGGCTCCTTCTCCTGCTTGATGTGCTCGATCGCCGGGTCGGACGCGAAGGTCACCGCCGCCGGCGGCGAGAACCGGAAGTAGAGCCGCTCGACGCTCCACAGGTCCGCGACGATCGTGAGCGCGAGCAGCGCCCCGGCGAGCGGGGCCGTGATCCGTCGGGCGGCCACGCCGTAGGCGATGCCGACCACGGCGCCGAGGAAGAGCATCGAGCGCCACGCGCCGAGGATCACCGCGCCCTTCCCCTCGGTGATGTTCCCCTCGGTCTGCGGGATCTGCGACAGCCCGAACGCCATCTTCTCGAAGAACCCGACCGTCGCCAGCAGCGCCACCGCCACGCCGAAGCCGCCGGCGATCGCGAGCGTCCTCCGGTTCACCTCGGCCAGCAGCAGCCGCTCGGTGCCGAGCCCCGCCAGCACCGCCACGGCGAAGGTCGTGACGTACATGATCGTGCTCGGCGCGCGGAAGAACTTGGTGCCCGGCACGAGCCAGTAGACGAGGTGGTAGAACGGCGTGTTGCCGCCGAGCGCCCACAGGAGCGTGATCACGCCGGTGCCGACCCAGAACCACGTGAGGTGGCGCCGGGCGCCGCGGACGGCCCCGAGGCCGAGCGCCGCGAGCACCAGCACGCTGGCGCCCACATAATCGGAGTGGAAGTGGATGCCGTTGCGGCCCCAGTACCGGTCGAGGATGCCCGAGAACTGCGGCAGGTACGCGTTGAGGATCTCCTCGATCGGCATCGAGTAGCTCACCGCGTGCTCCCACCCCTTCCCGCCCGAGCGCGGCGACCAGTCCACGTACTCGCTCACCGGCAGGTACTGGATGGCGCCGATCGCGCCGCCCACGATCACGGCCGCGAGCGCGAGCCCGAGGCGCGAGACCGCCTGCGGACGCGCCAGCCGCTCCTCCCCCGCCCCACCGAAGGCCAGCATCAGCGCCCACGCCCCCGCCGTCAGCAGCAGGTACTGGAGCAGCTGCGGATGCGGCGAGAGCACACCGAGCCCGACCACGATCGCCAGCATCCCCCAGGCCCAGTGCCGGCCGTCGCGGATGGCGCGCGTGAGCAGCAGCAGCGCGAACGGCAGCAGCGCCGAGACGAAGATCTTGCCGTCATGCCCCGGCGAGACGAGGCCGGCGATCGGGCCGCTCATCATGTACGCGAGGCCGCCGGCGAGCGCGCCGTGGAACCCGAGCCCGACGGCACGGAGGAACGCGTAGGTCCCGATCCCCGCGAGCATCAGGTGGAGGATCAGCCCCCACGTCATCGCGGCGTCGGTCGGCAGCACCTCACGCAGCCACGCGGTCGGGTAGAAGATGTCGCCGTGCATGGCGGCGACGTACGGCAGGCCCCCGAACAGGTACGGGTTCCAGAGCGGTACGCCGTCCCCGGCGCGGAGGGACTGCGCCGCGAAGTCGCGGAACGCGTACCCCGCGATCATCTGGTCGCTCACCGGGGAGACGAGGAACTGGCCGGCGAGGGCCGGGTGCCCCAGGGTGAGGCCGGCGAGGATGCACGCGAGCGCGGCCCAGGCGAGGGCGAAGCGCGGCGCGGCCGGCGGCGTCGGGTGGCTGGTCATCAGGAGGACGGGGGATCGGGACGGGGCACGGACGCGCCCGCGAGGAGCAGGAGCGCGCCCGGAAGGATCTCGAGGACGGTGAGCCAGAGCCGTGAGCCGACGATGAGCAGCGTGGCCTCGGCAGGGGTCGCCAGGGCCGCGCCGACGAGGAGCGCGTGCATCGAGACCTCGCGCACGCCGATGCCTCCCGGCGCGAACAGGGCCACGAACCCCAGCTGGTAGGACAGCGTGAAAACTGCGACGGATGCAGCCGCATCTCCAGTCGCGTGGCCGAGGAGCGCCCCCGCGAGGAGGTGGAACCCGAGCCCCTGCAGCGTCCACGCGGTCGCCGAGCCCGCCGCCGCGATCCAGATCGCCCGCGGCGGGAGTGCCGGCGGCTCGATCGTCCGCCCGGTGAGCCGGCTCGCCAGCCGGGCCAGCGGCGGCAGGATCCACGGCGTCGCCAGCACCCCGGCCGAGAGCGCGGCGATCACCATCGGCAGCGGCGAGCCGGGCGGCACGTACACGCGCAGGAGCTCCCCGCCGGTCGCCGCGACCACCGCGAAGCCGACGAGCAGGTGGACCAGCGACACGACGACCGCCGAGCCCACGGCCGCCTCCGGCGCGACGCCGGCCTGCCGGGCCATCAGTCCCATCGCTCCGATCTGCCAGACCTTCCCCGGCAGGTAGCGGCCGAGGTTCGAGATGAACCAGATGCGCGCGCCGTCGGCCGCGGCCAGCCGGGCGCCCCAGGCCCGCACCGTCGCCTGCCAGGTGGCGATCAGCACCGCGTAGCTGCCCAGCACGGCCAGCGAGGCCAGGAGCACGCCGCGCCAGTCGGTGTGGAGCGTCGCGCGCAGGTCCCGGACCGCATCCCACTGCGCCGCGAGCGTCCGCCCGCCGAACCAGAGCACGGCCGCCGCGAAGGCGACCTGCACGACGGTCCGGAGCCCCGGCTTACCGGCCACGCGTCGCGAGCCTCTCGTAGCGGGCGCGATAGCCGGCGGCCACCGCGTCCGGGCTGAAGCGCTCCAGCATCCGCGCGCGCGCCGCAGCGGTGACCTTCGGATCCGGCGCGCCCGCGGCGAGCCGCGCGCGCATCGCCTGCGCGAGGGCCGCGATGTCCCCGGGCGGCACGAGCGTGCCGCCGGTCGCCGCGTCCACCACGTCCGGCAGGCCGCCCGACGCGTAGCCGATGACCGGCGTGCCGCACAGCTGCGCTTCCGCGGCCACGAGTCCGAGGCCCTCCTCCAGCGAGGGGATCACCACGGCGGCGGCCGAGGCGTACGCCCCCGGCAGCGCGTCGCGGGACACCGGCCCGCGCCAGGTCACGCGCGAGGCAACGCCGAGGCGGTCGGCCTGCGCGCGCAGCGCGGGGCCGAGCTCGCCTTCCCCGATCACCTCGAGCGTCGCCGGCGCCGGCTGCTGGGCGAACGCGTCCAGCAGGTCGGCGACGCCCTTCTGCGCGTTGAGCCGTCCGACGAACAGGAACCGCCCCGGCACGCGCGCCGCCGCGTCCGCGCGGAACGCCGAGACGTCGGCCGGCATCGGCGCGACGTCCACCGCCGCGCCGGGGGCCATCGCCATCGCTTCGCGCGCGAGCCACCCCGACACCGCCGTCGCCTCGGCGGCGCGCGCGAGCACGCGGCGCAGGAACGCGTGCGCCGGCTTCACCTTCCGCGCGAGCCGCACGTCGCTGCCGTGCATCGTCAGCAGCAGGGGGACGCGCCGCGCTCCGCCGAGCGCGAGGAGCCCGCCCGGGAACCACCAGTGCACGTGCACCACGTCCGGCCGGAACTCCGCCACCTGCTGCCGCAGGGCGAGCGTGCCGGCCGCGAGCATCCCCGCCAGCGCGACCTTGCCACGGACGCTGCCGAGCACCTGCTCCGCCATCGTGCCGGTGTAGGCAAGCGTCTCCCACGGACCGGGCGCGTAGCGGAACCGATGCACCGGGATGCCCTCGAGCACCTCCGCGCGCGCGAGGTCGGTGCCGGCCGGCGCGAGCACGCGGACCGCGGTGCCGCCTGCGGTGAGCGCGAGCGCGAGGCGGTGCAGGAAGGAGCCGGCGGCGTCGCCCGGGTGGCGCGGGTACGCGTGGGTGACGAAGAGCACCCGCACGTCGGTCACGACTTCCGGCGCTCGGCGATCGCCTCTTCGATGAGCCGCCGCACCTCGCGCTGCTCGGCGCGCATCACGGCGATCTGCTCGCCGAGGAGGCCGGTGGCGAAGAACACGGAGCCCAGGAGCAGGCAGGTCTGGATGAGGGTCCACACCCAGCGGAGCCCGATCCCCTGCGTCAGCAGCAGCACCACCGCCACCAGGCCGCTCAGCACGCCGAGCGCGAAGAGGCCCGCGCCGAGCATGCCGAACGCGAGCAGCGGCTTCTGCCCGAACCGCAGCTCGAACCACACGGCGAGCATGTCGAGCACGCCGATCGGGATCCGGCTGAGCCCGAACTTCGACTTCCCCGCGTGCCGCGGATAGAGCGGCACCGGCACCTCGGAGACCGTGTACCCCTTGGCGTGCGCGAGCACGATCATGTACCGGTGCCAGTCGGGCCGCACCGGCTGCTCCTCCATGATCACGCGCCGGTAGGCCTTCACGTTGTTGAGGTCCTTCACCGGCACGTCGAACAGGGAGCGCGACAGCTTGTTGTAGATCCCCGAGACGAACGCCTTCTCGTAGACCCCCTGCTTGTAGCCGGTCACCATGTCCGACGCGTCGTCGAGGATCGGCTGGACGAGGCGCGGGATGTCCTCCGGCTTGAACTGGAGGTCGGCCGGGTAGAAGACGAGGATGTCGCCGCGGGCGGCCAGGTAGCCCGAGCGCAGCGCATCGGCGATGCCCCGCTGCGCGCGGTGCCGCACGGTCCGCAGGAACGGGTAGACGCGCGCCGCCTCGGCGAGCACCGCCGGCGTCGCGTCGCGCGAGCCGTCGTCCACCACGATGACCTCGTAGCCCACCGCCTGCCCCGCGATCATCTCGGCGCACAAGGACAGGAAGAGCGGCAGGTTCTCCGCCTCGTCCTTGGCCGGGACGAGGACCGAGACGCGGGGGAGGCCGACGGGGCGCGCGGCAGCGCTGGGGCGGATGGCGGTCATCGTGGGGTCAGAGCCGCTTGCGCATCCGCGCCGGGAGGACGCCGAGCTGGTCGCGGTACTTGGCCACCGTGCGGCGGGCGATCTGCACCCCGTCGCGCTCCAGGAGCTCCACGAGCGCCTGGTCGGTGAGCGGGTTCTTGGGGTCCTCCTCGGCGACGAGCTTCTCGATCGTCGCGCGGATCGCGCGGGCCGAGACGTCCTCGCCGTCCGAGGACTTGAGGGCGGAGGAGAAGAAGAACTTCAGCGGCAGCACGCCGCGCGGCGTCTGCGCGAACTTCTCGTTGGTCACGCGCGAGACCGTGGACTCGTGCATCCCGATCGCCTCGGCGACCTCGCGCAGCGTCAGGGGCCGCAGCGCCTGCTGCCCCTTCTCGAAGAACTCGCGCTGCCGGTCCACGATGAAGTGCATCACCTTGAGCATCGTCTGGCGGCGCTGCTCGATCGCCTGCACGAGCCACTGCGCCGCGCTCAGCCGGCTGGTGATGAACTCCTTCGACTCGGCGTCGAACTTCTTCTTGTCCCGCGCGATCTCCTGGTACGACTTCGAGAGCTTGAGCCGCGGCAGGTTCGCGTCGTTGATGAACACGAGGTACTCGCCCTCGACCTTCTCCACGATGAGGTCGGGCACGACGTAGTTGTCCCCGCCCTCCGAGTGGGCGCGGCCCGGCTTCGGGTTGAGCTTGGCGAGCGCGTCGGCGGCCGTCTGGACCGCGCCCGGTGGCACGCCCAGCTTGCGGCCGATCTCCACCCACCGGTGCGCGATCAGCTCCGGGAAGTGGTCGCGCACGAGCGTCGCCGCCAGCGTCCCCTCGAGCCCCGCATCCTTGAGTTGCAGCACGAGGCACTCGTGCAGGTCCCGCGCCCCGATCCCCGGCGGGTCGAGCGCCTGGATGATCCGGAGCATCCGCTCCGCATCCTCGCGCGTGAAGAGCGGCACCTCCCGCTCGTCCTCCGCGTCCTCGGCCGCCTTCTCGATCACTGCGTTGATGCCCGTCAGGATCTCGTCGAGCGACGCCGCGAGCCAGCCGTCCTCGTTGATGTTCCCGATGAACTCGTCGGCGAGCAGCTCGTCGCGCTCCGAGAGGTCGAGCAGCCGCACCTGGTCGCGCAGGTGGTCGTCGAGGCCGCGCGTGGCGACCGTCGTCGGCTCGAAGTGCTCGCGGTCCTCCCGCTCCTCGCGCATCCCGCCCACGTCGAAGCCGTTGAGGAGGATCTCCTCCCACTGCGACTCGTCGTCGCTGTCCGCCGGCGTGGCGGTCTGGTCCGCCTCGGCCTCGCCCTGCGCCTCCGCCTCCTGCGCGGTCTCCTCCCCCGACTCCGCGTTCTCCTCTTCCTCCTCCTCGGGCTCCACCAGCTCGAGGAAGGGGTTCACCATCAGCTCCTGCTTCAGGTGCTGCTGCAGGTCGAGCAGGGGCATGTAGAGCATGTCCATCGCCTGGTACAGGCGTGGATTGACCTTCAGCTCCTGCCCCAGCCGGGCAGACTGCTGCAGCCCGGCCTTCACGCGGCGTCCTCCGACGAGGGGGGACCGGCCGTCGGCGCGAGCGGCGTCTCGAGCGGCGCCTGTCCCGGCGCGCCGAGCTCCGGATGCTCGTTCAGGAACCGCTCGCGGAGCCGCGCGGTCAACGTCGGGCCGAAGTACGCCTTCGACGCCGTCTCGTCGAACACCAGGTCCCGCACCGAGCCCGAGACCTTCACCGAGCCGTCGTACAGGATGTACGCGCGGTCCACGATGTCGAGCGTCTGCTCCACGTTGTGGTCCGAGATCAGCACGCCGATCCCGCGGTCCTTCAGCGACGCCACGATCTGCTGGATGTCGTGCACCGCGATCGGGTCCACGCCAGCGAACGGCTCGTCCAGCATCATGAACTTGGGCCGCGTCACCAGCGCCCGCGTGATCTCCAGCCGGCGCCGCTCGCCGCCCGAGAGCGCGTACGCCCGCGAGTGCCGCAGGTGCTTGATGCTCAGCTCGTCGAGCAATGCCTCCAGCCGCGCCTCGCGCTCGGCCTTCGCCAGCGGCAGCGTCTCCAGGATCGCGAGGATGTTCTCCTCGACCGTGAGCTTCCGGAAGATGGACGGTTCCTGCGACAGGTAGCCGACGCCGCGCCGCGCCCGCTGGAACATCGGCATCCGCGTGATGTCCTCGCCGTCGAGCCGGATCGCGCCCGCCGCCGGCGGGATCAGCCCCGACACCATGTAGAACGTCGTCGTCTTTCCCGCTCCGTTCGGGCCGAGCAGCCCGACGATCTCGCCCTGCCGCAGCTCCAGCGTGACGTGGTTCACCACGTTCCGCTTGCGGTACGTCTTCACGAGGTCGTGCGCCGAGAGCACGCTCACCTGGGCGGGGGCGGGCGCCGGCGCCGCGCGGCGGACCGGGGCGGCGTGCTCACCGGTCAGCCGCAGCAGCGCCTCGAGCGCCCCGGGGTCCGCCGCGCGCCGGTCGCGCAGTTCGGTCCCCAGCCGCAGCGCCATCTCGGCGCCGCCCACCGGGTCCACGCCCTCGATCGCGCCCGCCGCCACGAGCCGCGGCAGCACGCTCCGGGACAGGTGCGCCCGCACTTCGTCGAGCGACAGCCGCCCCGCCTCCGTCTCCACGTCGCGCCCCTCGGCGCGCATCGCGTCGAGGTGGTCGTCGCGGTAGGCGATGGCCACCTCATGGAACGGCGCCCGCCCCTCGGCGTCCGCGCGCTGGCAGAGCGCGAGGAGGCAGAGCGCAGTCGAGCGGTCCCCGCCCGTGAGGCGGGCGACGAGCGCGTGGTCCGGGGTGGCGGGGGTGGGGGTGTCGGTCACGGGCGCTTGGGGTCCCTGCTGGGGTCCGGCTTGGGCTGGCGGGCGGTGGTGCTGTCGGGCTTCACGGGGCGGGGCGTAGTGCTGTCCGGCGCCACGATCGGCTCCAGGTAGAGGCCCGACGCGCGGTCCTTCACGTCGACCCGGTCCACCTGACCGCCTTCGAATAGGACGACTATCTCCCGCCCGCGGTTGTACGAGAGGTTGGGCATCCCCCGGCCGCCACCCGCCGGGGCCAGCTGGTAGAGGGCGCGTGCGCTGCCGGACGCCGTGACCTGCTTCATCCGGGTCCGCTGGGCGGTGTCCCCGGGGGCCGTCACGGTGTCGAAGTGGGCCACGATGGTGTCCCCCGCGATCCAGTCCCGCTCCTCCGAGACGATGCGGGCGGTGTCCACGGTGGACTGCGCCACCGCCTTCCCGACGGCGTGGACCTCGGAGAGCCGCTGGCCCGGCATCAGCACGTCCAGCGAGTCGGCCTCCATGTGCTGGTCCGGCGTGTCGGCGATCGCCCGGCCGCCCCAGGTGAAGACCCGCTGCATCAGCTGGTCCTTGAAGCGCAGGTCGATGGTGTCGCCCTTCAGGTCGAGCGAGTCGCTCTCGACGCTCGCCTCCCCGGAGGACCGCACCTGCTCCAGCTTCTGCTCGCGGGACCACATGTCGATCTCGACGCCCAGCATCGTGAACGGCCGCTCGCCGCGGCCCACGATCCGCGGCGTGCGCAGCAGCCGCGCGTAGCCGGTCCCCTGGTCGAGCGTGGCCGAGTCGCCGGTGGC
Organism: Gemmatimonadaceae bacterium; assembly: GCA_019694735.1. GTDB lineage: Bacteria > Gemmatimonadota > Gemmatimonadetes > Gemmatimonadales > Gemmatimonadaceae > Pseudogemmatithrix. The sequence goes on from JAIBBJ010000064.1 coordinate 13,253, forward strand.
GACCATGTCGCTCCGCTCGATCACCACCTGGCCGCTCAGCCACACGAGCGAGTCGTTCTGCGAGGTCACCACGTCCGCGGTGAGGTCCACCGAGTCGCCCCGCTCGCCAGGGGGCTGGTCGGCGCGCACGGGGGCCGCCGGCGCCGTCGGTGCCCGCCCCGCCCGGCCCGGCCGCTCGTCGCGCTTCGCCCCGGAGTCCTGCGGCGCCATCCGCACGAACGGCCGCCCCGGCGCCCGCCAGCTCGGCGTGTCACGCACCCCCGGCTTCGCCCGGAAGTACTCGAACGACGGCCCCGTGAAGCGCGTCCCGGTGTTCGTGCGGCCCCGCACGCTCCCCGTCGCGATCAGCCGCTCCTCGTTCGTGTAGTAGATCATCCGGTCGCCCTGCATCGCCATCTTGGGGTCGGTGTAGCGCACCCGGTTGATCAGGATCAGCTCGCCGCGGTCCTGGTAGTACTCGGCGCTGTCCGCCAGCAGCCGGTTCCCCTGCCCCACGCAGGTCGCGTCCACGCCGCCGCTCACGAAGGAGTGCTTGGCGCCGGTCGGCGTGGTGATGATCCGCGTGGACGTGGTCTCGATCCCGCCGCGCACGACGCCCGTGAACTCCACCAGGCACGGCTCCCCGCCCTGCGCGGCCACGGGGGCGATCGGCAGGGCGATGAGGACGGCGAGCGCGGGGAGCGCCCGCATCAGCCCTCGGGGAGCCGCACGGTGCCGCCGCGCGCCTTCTGCACCTTGATCACCTCGACCGCATTGAGGCTCGGGTCCGTCCGGAAGCCGATCCCGCGCATCTCCTTCTCCCCCGGCTCCGTGAGCACGAACGCCGAGTCGGAGGTCACGAGGTTCTGCGACTGGATGTAGCGGATCATCGGCGTCTTGAGCACGCGGCCATCCACCGACGTGATCACCACGTTCCCCCACGCCTCGAGCACGTTCGCCCGCGTATTCAGGTTGCCGATCGCGGCCACGAGGGTGGCTTCCTTCGCGCCGGTCGCCCCGAAGAAGTCGCCGTGCACGACGCGCAGCGAGGCGCGCGTGTTCTGGTCCAGGAACAGCGCCGTGTCGGCGAACACCTCGGCGCGCAGCAGCCCGCCGTCGGTCACGAGCGTGCGGAAGCCGAAGGCGACCTGGTCGGCCGAGTCGAGCATCGGGTTGGTGGTGCCGGCGAGCGGCGGCGCCTGCTCGGTGCGGCTGCAGCCGGCCCCGAGCGCCGCCGCGACGAAGGATGCCGCGAGGACGACGCGCCGCATCAGACCGCCCCCGCCCGCATGAGGTCGTGCAGGTGCACCACGCCGACGATCCGCTCGTCCGCGTCCAGCACCGGCAGCGCGATGATCCCCTTCGTCTCCATCAGGTGCACGGCGGCACTCCCCAACTCGTCGGCGTGGATGACCTTCGGCGACCGCGTCATCGCCTGCGCCGCCGGGACCCCGAACACGTCCTGCTGCGACTCCATCAGCCGCGTCAGGTCGCCGGTGGTGATGACGCCCGCCAGCCGGCCGTCCCCCGCGGTGACCATGCAGATACCCCGCCGCTCGGCGAGTTGCACCACCGCCTCCCGCATCGTGGCGGTCGGCGGCAGCAGCGGAAGGGGGTCGGTGACCATCACGTCGCGCACCCGGAGGAGCAGCCGCCGGCCCAGCGAGCCCCCCGGATGGAACTTCGCGAAGTCCTCGCGCCGGAACCCCTTCTCCTCCAGCAGCGCCACCGCCAGCGCGTCGCCGAGGGCGAGCGCGAGCGTGGTGCTCGTGGTCGGGGCGAGGTCGTGCGGGCACGCCTCCTCGCGCACCCACCCGTCGAGCGTGACGGTGCAGGCGCGGCCGAGCGAGCTCTCCTTCTCCCCCGTGATCGCGATCCGCGGCACGCCGAGACGCACCAGCTGCTCCAGCAGCGGGAAGAGCTCGGCCGTCTCGCCGCTCTTGGAGAGCAGGATCGCCACGTCCTGCGCCGTCACGATGCCGAGGTCGCCGTGGACGCTCTCGGTCGGGTGCAGGAAGTAGGCGGGCGTGCCGGTGGAGGTCATCGTCGCCGCGATCTTCCGGCCGATGAGCCCCGACTTGCCGATGCCCGCCACGATCACCCGGCCGGTGGACGCCTTGATGAGGGCCACCGCGTGCGCGAACTCGGCCCCGAGGCGCTCCACGGCGGCGCCCAGCGCCTCCTGCTCCAGCCGGAGCACGCGCCGGCCGCGCTCGATGATCCGGTCCGCCCCCGGGTCCGCGCTCACGCGACCTCCGAGCGGCTGGCGACGTAGCGCTCCACCTGCGTGTCCCACTCGCCGCGGGCCCGGAGCAGCACCTCGCAGAACTCGCGCACCGCGCCGCGCCCGCCGGTGCGGGTCAGTTGCACGGCCGCCGCGGCCCGCGCCTCGGCCGTCGCGTTCCCCACCGCCACCGGCAGGCCCACGCGCCGCAGCACGCCGAGGTCCGGCAGGTCGTCGCCGACGAACGCCACCTCGTCCCAGCCGAGGCGGTGCTTGTCGAGGAGCGTCAGCAGCGCCTTCACCTTCCGCGCCTGGTTGTCCTGCACGCAGTCGTCCACCTGCAGCTCCTGCGCCCGCAACGCCACGCTCACCGACTCGCGGCCGGTGACGATCGCCGTGAGGATCCCGGCCTGCCGCAGCATCACGATGCCGAGGCCGTCCTGGATGTCGTACTGCTTGAGCTCCACGCGCTGGCCCGCCGCATCGCCGAGGAGGATGCCGCCGTCGGTGAGTACGCCATCCACGTCGAAGCAGACGAGCTTCACGCGCCGGGCGCGCGCGGCGTCGAGCACGGGCGCGCCGGTCATGCGCGGACGAGCGCCCACGTCGCGACGCACCGCTCGACGAGCGCGTCGAGCTGGTCGAGCGGCACCATGTTCGGGCCGTCGCTCGGCGCGCGGTCCGGGTCGGGGTGCGTCTCCATGAACAGCCCGTCGGCGCCGGCGGCGCAGGCCGCGAGGGCCAGCGGCGGGATGAACTCGCGCGCGCCGCCCGAGGCGCCCCCCGAGCCCTGGCCCGGCTTCTGCACCGAGTGCGTCGCGTCGAAGATCACCGGCGCATCGCAGGCCGCGCGCATCCGCACGAAGCTGCGCATGTCCACCACCAGGTCGCCGTAGCCGAAGAACGAGCCGCGCTCGGTGACCGCGAGCTCCGCGGCGCCCGGCCGCTGCGCCGCCGCGTAGGCGCCGCGCACCTTCGCCACGGCGCCGGCCATCCCCTCGGGGTGCAGGAACTGCCCCTTCTTCACGTTCACCGGTTTCCCCGTCGCGCCGGCGGCCTCGAGGAGGTCCGTCTGGCGGCACAGGAAGGCCGGGATCTGCAGCACGTCCACCGCCTGCGCCGCGGCGGCGCACTGCTCCGGGAGGTGCACGTCGGTCAGCACCGGGAGCCCGCTGCGCTCGCGCACCCGCACCAGCGATGCCAGCCCCGCCTCGAGCCCCGGGCCGCGCATCGCGCCCGGGTTCGAGCGGTTCGCCTTGTCGAAGCTCGACTTGAAGATGATCCCGCCCGGGACCTTCTCGGCGAGCTTCGCGAGATGGTCCGCCACGCGGAACATCAGGTCGTCCCCCTCCACCTGGCAGGGGCCGGCGATCAGGAACAGCTGGTCGCGCGGGAAGCAGGCCGGCATCAGTTCGCCTCGGCGAGCTGCGCCGCGCCGCGCGGCGGCGTCGGGCCGGCGCCCTTCTGCGCCGCGGCCGCGACGAAGCCCGAGAAGAGCGGATGCGGCCGCGTCGGCCGGCTCTTCAGCTCCGGATGGAACTGGCACGCCACGAAGTACGGGTGCGACGGCAGCTCGATCATCTCCACCAGCGACCCGTCGGGCGAGAGCCCGGAGAGGCGCATCCCCTGTTGCTGGAACGTCTCGCGGTACTGGTTGGAGACCTCGTAGCGGTGGCGGTGCCGCTCGCTGATCTCCGGCTGCCCGTAGATCTCCGCCGCCTTGGAGCCCGGCTTGAGCCGGCAGGCGTAGGCGCCGAGGCGCATCGTGCCGCCCATGTCCTTCACGTTCTGCTGGCTCTCGAGCAGCGAGATCACCGGGTTCGAGCACTCCGGCGCGAACTCGCTAGAGTTGGAGTCGTCCAGCCCGCACACGTGCCGCGCGAACTCGATGATCGCCACCTGCATGCCGAGGCAGATGCCGAAGAACGGCGTCCCCGTCTCGCGGCAGGCGCGGATGCACTCCACCATCCCCTCCACGCCGCGCACGCCGAACCCGCCCGGCACCAGCACGCCGTCGAACTGCCGCACGAGCTCCGTCGCCCGCGCCGCGTCCGTGAACAGGTCGCTCGACGTCCAGGCGATCTCCACGCCGACGTCGTTCGCGATGCCGCCGTGGATGAGCGCCTCCTGCACGCTCTTGTACGAGTCGGCGTAGTCGGTGTACTTGCCCACCACCGCGATCCGCACCTTCCGCTTCGGGTCGATCACGCGGTCCACGAGCGACTTCCATGCCGTGAGGTCCGGCTCCTTCGTCGCGAGCCCGAGCTTGCGGCAGACCAGCTCGTCGAATCCCTGGTCGCGGAACGAGAGCGGGATCTGGTAGATCGTCCGCACGTCGCGGCTCTCGATCACCGCGCCGAACTCCACGTTGCAGAACAGCGCGATCTTGCGCTTCACGTCCTCCGCCAGCGGCCGCTCGGTGCGGCAGATCAGGACGTCGGGCTGGATGCCGATCTCCATCAGGTCGCGCACCGAGTGCTGCGTCGGCTTCGTCTTCACCTCGCCCGCCGCCGCGATCCACGGCACCAGCGTCAGGTGGATGAACAGCGTGTTCTCGCGCCCCACGTCGTGGCGGAACTGGCGGATCGCCTCGAGGAACGGCAGCGACTCGATGTCGCCGACCGTGCCGCCGATCTCCACCAGCACCACATCGTTCTCCGGCGCCACCCGGCGCACCGCGCTCTTGATCTCGTCGGTGATGTGCGGGATCACCTGCACCGTCGAGCCGAGGTACTCGCCCCGCCGCTCCTTCGTGATGACGTTGGAGTAGATTCGCCCCGTCGTGATGTTGTTCGCCTGCGTCAGCGGCCGGTCGATGAACCGCTCGTAGTGCCCCAGGTCGAGGTCCGTCTCGGCGCCGTCGTCCGTGACGTACACCTCGCCGTGCTGGAACGGCGACATCGTCCCCGGGTCCACGTTCAGGTACGGGTCGAGCTTCATCATCGTCACCCGCAGCCCGCGCTCGACGAGCAGCCGCGCCAGCGAGGCGGCGGCGATGCCCTTGCCGAGCGACGAGACCACGCCGCCGGTGACGAAGATGTACTTCGGGGAGGAGTGCGGGGTCGTGGGGGTCATCGGCCGGTTCCGGTGGCGGTCCAGTGGGCGTTGGCGCGGACGAGGTCGTCCTCGGTGTTCACTTCACCCCACGAGGGGGCGTCGACGATCGCCACGCCCATCGCCAGGCCGGCGGCGAGGGCGCGGAGCTGCTCCAGCTTCTCGACGAGCTCGAGCGGGTGCGGCGGCAGCGAGACCCAGGTCTCGAGAGCCTCGCGCCGCGCGGCGTAGATCCCCATGTGCTGCAGCACCAGCGAGTCGCGCAGGCCGGCGTCGGCCGCGTCGCGCAGGAAGGGGATCGGCGCGCGCGAGAAGTAGAGCGCACGCCCGTCGTCGGCGCGCACGACCTTCACAGAGTTCGGGTCGTTCATGATCGCCGGCCCGCGCTTCCCCGCCGCGGTGCCGAGCGCGAAGCCGTGGTCGCGCACCATCGCGATCGCCCCGGCCATCGCATCGCCCCGCATGAAGGGCTCGTCCCCCTGCACGTTCACCACCACGTCGTGGTGCCGGAAGTCAGCGTGCCGGGCGACCTCGGCCACCCGGTCGGTCCCCGACGGGTGCTGGTCGCTCGTGAGCATCGCCCGCCCGCCCGCCGCGCGGACCACCGCGGCGACCTCCTCGGCCTCCGTCGCGACGACCACCTCGTCGGCGAGCGCGAGCGAACGGACGCGCTCGAGCACGCGGACCACGAGGGGGGCGCCGCCCAGGTCGCGGAGCGGTTTGCGGGGGAGGCGGGTGGCCCCGAGCCTGGCGGGGATGACGGCGAGCACGCTCATTTGGGGCTCACCGGATCGGGTGCGGCGGACGCAAAATCCACGCCAAGCGAATCTAAGCCCGGCCGCGGCCCAAACAAGGGCTGGCGCCGGGGCGGCCGGTATCACAGCGGAACGGGGCGCGCCGCCCGCTCAAGTCTGCCAGCCTGCCACCGACACTCTAGGGGTAATCCCACCACCTTCACTCGGGAGAGTCCCCGTCATGTCGTTCCGTCTCCGTTCCGGCCCCTGGGCCCTCGCCGCCCTCCTCCTCCTCGCCCCGCTGTCCGTCAAGGCGCAGGGCGCGACGGTCTATTCGCCGTCGGAGCTCGACGTCCAGCCCCGCCTCTCCTCGCAGGAGATGACCGCCCGGCTGCTCGCGCGTTCGTACCCCTCCGACCTCCAGCGCGCCGGCGTCACCGGCACGGTGCAGGTCCAGTTCGTCGTGGACGCCACCGGCAAGGTGGACCAGACGAGCATCAAGATCGTCGGCACCCCGCCGGCCCAGCTCGCCGAGGCCGCCAAGGGCGTCGTCCCCGAAATCCGGTTCCGGCCGGGCGAGATCGGCGGGAAGCCGGTCGCCTCGGTCGTGATGCTGCCGATCGTGTACAAGTAAGCCCCGTGAAGGGGGGCTGCTCCCGGCCCGCCGGGAGCTCGACGCCGGACCTGCCGAGACCACGGTGGGTCCGGCGTTCGGCCGTCGGGGGCCGTGGTGTCCGCCAGCGCCTCAGCGCGCCGCGCGCACCTGCGTCAGGAAGTTGACGAGCAGCGGTCTCCCCTCGGGCGTCCCGATGGACTCCGGATGGAACTGCACCCCCACCACCGGATGCGTCCGGTGCCGCAGCGCGTGGATCTCCGTCGCGTCGTCCATCGCCACGGCGGTCGCCTCGAGCTCGGCCGGCAGCGTCCCGTGCTCCACCACGAGGGAGTGGTAGCGCATCACCTCGAGCGGGTTCGACACCCCCGCGAAGAGCCCCGTGCCGTCGTGCCGGATGCGCGAGGTCTTGCCGTGCATCACCCCGCGGGGCGCCCGGATCACCCGGCCGCCGTACGCCTCGCCGATCGCCTGATGCCCGAGACACACGCCGAGGATCGGCACCGTCGCCCCGAACCGCCGGATGACCGGGATCGTGATCCCCGCGTCGGCGGGCGTCCCCGGCCCGGGCCCGAGCACGATCGCCTCCGGCCGCAGGGCCGCCACGTCGTCGAGCCCCACCGCATCGTTGCGCACGACGTGCGGGTCCTCCCCCAGCTCGCCCAGGTACTGGACGAGGTTGTAGGTGAAGGAGTCGTAGTTGTCGATCACGAGCAGCATGCGGGCAATCTAGTGGTCGCGTCGCGCGGCCGTCGGCACGGCGCGCCCTGTGCCGCGCGCCCCTCACCCCCGCGGATGGAACTGCTTGTGGACCTGCCGCAGGTGCTCGCGGTCCACGTGCGTGTAGATCTGCGTCGTCGAGATGTCCGCGTGCCCCAGCATCTCCTGCACCGCCCGCAGGTCCGCCCCGCCCTCCAGCAGGTGCGTCGCGAACGAGTGCCGCAGCGTGTGCGGCGTCACCGGCTTCTCGATCCCCGCCTGCGTCACGTACTTCCGCAGGATCGTCCACGCCCCCATCCGGCTCAGCGGGCCTCCGCGCGCGTTCAGGAAGAGCTTCCCCTTGCCCTTCCCCTGCTCGAGCCGCGGCCGCAGCTCGCGGAGGTACATCGCCAGCGCCCCCGCCGCCTGCCGGCCGATCGGCACCAGCCGCTCCTTCCCGCCCTTGCCGAACACCCGCACCACGAGTTCCTCGAACAGCACGTCCTTCACCTCGATCCCGATCCACTCGCTCACGCGCAGCCCGGCGCCGTAGGCCAGCTCGAGCATCGCGCGATCGCGGAACGCCATGGGCTCGTCGAGCGACACCGCCCCGATCAGCCGGTCCACCTCGGTCGCGGTGAGCACTTCCGGCAGCACGCGCCACTTCCGCGGTGTCTCGATCCGCTCGCTCGGGTCCTTCTCCACCACCCCTTCGGCGAGCAGGAACCGGTACCAGGTCCGCACCGCCGAAAGGCCGCGCCGGATGCTGCTCGGCGCGAGCCCGAGGTCCTTCAGGTGATAGACGAACTCGCGCAGGTGCGCCGGCGTCAGGCCGCCCGGCTCGCGCACCCCCTTGGTCACCGCCCACGCCGCGAGCCGCGCCAGGTCGCGCCCGTACGCCTCGTTGGTCCGCGCGCTGCTCCCCTGCTCCAGCGAGAGGAACTCGTCGAAGCGTTCGAGCAGGAAGGCGCGCCCGAGGTCCACCGGCGAGGTCAGGGGCGAGGTCACGGCCGGAATCTACGACGACCGATCCAGCCCAGCGGCGCGCCGCTCACGCCGACGCCCGTCACGCGACCGGCGGCGTGCCCCCGGGCGGCGTCCGCACGCGCGCATGCTCCCCGCTCCGCCGCGCCGCCCGCGCCGCCTGCAGCCGCTTCCAGAGCCGCCACCCCACCGCCGCCAGCACCACCGCCGCGATCACCGCGCCGATCCCGACGTCGCGCGCCAGCCGCTCCAGGCTCTGCCGGACCGTCGCCCAGTCGGCTCCCACCCGGAACGCGATCCATGCGATCAGCCCGTACCAGAGCCCCGACGCGACCGAGAAGATCAGCGTCACCTCCCAGAGCGGCACCCGGAGCGCGCCCGCCGCCGCCGGCACCACCGCCCGGATCCCCGGCACGAACCGGCTCACGAAGAGCGCCACCCACCCGTACTGCCGATACGCGTCCTCCACCCGGTGCTCGGCCGCCTCCAGCTTCGCCTCGCCCCCGCCGAACCGGAACTTGCCGATCCGCTTCGCCACCCACTCCGCGCCCAGCCGGCGCCCGATCCACCACATCAGCAGCGCGCCGAGCACGCTGCCGCTCGTCACCATCACGATCGTGGGGACCAGCTCGCCGCCCGAGCGCGCGGCGTAGAACGCCAGCAGCGCCGCGGCGAGGTCGCCCGGCATGATCGGCACCACGCCCTCGATGAGGGACGCGAGGAAGATGAGCAGATAGAGCGTCCCGAGCGGCGCGCTCGAGAGCCAGCCCAGGAAGCGCTCCATTCAGCCCGGCGCGACGCGCACGAGGGTGGCGACCGCGACGCAGGCGAGCCCCTCGCCGTGCCCGATCCACCCCATCCCCTCGTTCGTCTTCCCCTTCACCATCACCTGCTCCGGCGCCACGCCGATCGCCGCCGCCAGCCGCTCGCGGATCGCCGGCCGGTGGGGCCCCAGCTTCGGCGTCTCCGCGATCACGGTGATGTCGCACTGCGCCGGCGCCCAGCCCGCCGCCCGCACCCGCGCGACCGCGAGCCGCAGCATCTCGATGCTGTCGCGGCCCGCATTCTCGGCCTTCGTCTCGGGGAACATCTCCCCGATGTCGCCGACGCCTGCGCCGCCGAGGATCGCGTCCGTCAGCGCGTGGCAGACCGCGTCGGCGTCGCTGTGCCCGGTGCAGCGCACCGCCGCGGGGATCAGCACACCGCCGAGGATCACGCCGTGGCCCTCGGCGAAGCGGTGCGAGTCGTAGCCGATGCCGACGCGGTGGGCGAGGGTCACGCGCGCCTCAGGCCGCCGCCGGGGCGGCCTCGATGATGGTGTAGTCCTGCCGGCGGCGCCGCGGCTCGAACCCCGCCTCGCGGATCAGCATCTCCATCTCCTCGATCGATGTCCGGTGCGTCGTGTTCGCCGCCGACACCACGTTCTCCTCCAGCATCAGCGAGCCGAAGTCGTTGCACCCGTAGTGCAGCGCCGTCTGCCCCACCTTCATCCCCATCGTCACCCAGCTCGCCTGGATGTTCGGGATGTTCTCCAGCACCGTCCGCGCGAACGCCGTCGTGCGGAGGTACTCCGCCGCGTCCGTCTTCGGCATGTGGCTCATCTCCGGCGTGTTCTCCGGCTGCAGCGGCCAGCAGATGAACGCCGTGAACCCCTTCGTGCGGTCCTGCACCGCCTTCAGCCGCAGCAGGTGCTCCACCCGCTCCGCCTTCGTCTCGCCGATCCCGTACATCATCGTGCACGAGGTCTTCAGCCCCTCCTGGTGCGCGATCTCCATCACCTCGAGCCACCGGTCGGCGCCCGCCTTCTTCTTCGCCACGTTGTCCCGCACGCGCTGCACGAGGATCTCGCCGCCGCCCCCCGGGATCGAGTCCAGCCCCGCCTTCACCAGCTCCTGGATCACCGTCCGCGCGTCCATCCGGTACAGCGTGCTCCAGAAGTCCACCTCGCTCGGCGAGAACCCGTGCACGTGGATCGGATGGTGCCGCTTGATGTACTTGAGGAGCTCCAGGTACCACTCGAACGGGATGTACGGGTTGTGACCGCCCTGGATCAGGATCTGCACCCCGCCCAGCGCCTTCACCTCGTCGATCTTCGCGCCGATCTGCTCGTACGAGAGCGTCCACCCCTCGCCGTGCTTCGGGCGCCGGTAGAACGCGCAGAAGCCGCAGTCGGCCACGCACACGTTCGTGTAGTTGATGTTCCGGTCCACGATGTACGTCACCACCGGGTCCGGATGCAGGCGCCGCCGGATGCGGTCCGCATCCGACGCCAGTTCCAGCAGCGGCGCCTTCGTGTAGTAGTCGAGGAGGTCCGTTTCGAGCGACATCGGTCGTCAGGCAGGAGGAGTGGGTCGGTCGTCGGGCGTCAGCTGCGGGCGACGGCGGGCAGGAACGCGAGCTTGCCCTTCGGCACGCGGCCGGCGAGCTCGAGGCGGCGGAAGAACTCCGTCAGCCCCTCCAGCTCCGCCAGCCCGAGCCGCCAGTCGAGCCCGTCGAAGTAGTGGCGGCACTCGGCCACCGGCACGCCCGTCGCCCGGGCGGCCTGCGCCGAGAGGTCATCGAGGTGCGCGAGGCCCCAGTCGCGGCTGCGGATCAGGCTCGCGTGCAGCGCCAGCGCGTCCGCCACCGGCGTCGTCCGCTGCGCGACCCACACCGCGAACACGAACGGCAGCCCCGTCCACGCCTTCCACTCCGCGCCCAGGTCATAGACGTGGCGGTAGAACGCGCCGTGGCTCTGCGCCAGCGGGTGCTCGGCGCTCTGCAGCATCAGTGCGGCGTCGCCGATCACGAGCCGTCCGGCCACGTCGTCGCCGTCGCGGCCCAGCGTGTCGCGCTCGGCGTCCCCCGGCACGAAGTCGGGGCGCGCCTTCCACACGTGCTCGAACAGCAGCTCCAGCAGGTGCACGCTCGTCATGGACGACCGGCTGATCAGCACCCGCCTGCCGGCGAGCCGCTCGGCCGGCTCGTGCGAGAAGAGCATCACGCTCCGCACCGGCCCGTTGGACGCGATCGCGAGGTCGGGGAGCAGCAGGTAGCGGTTGCTGTCGCGCGCGTACTCCACCGCCGAGACCACCGACACGTCGAGCGCGCCCTCGGCCATCATCCGGTTGAGCGCGGTCGGTACGCCGTCCACCAGCGTGGCATCGATCGGCACGATCCCCCGGTCCACCGCCCCGTACACGGGGAAGCAGTTGATGTAGGGGATGCGGCCGAGGCGCACGTCAGGCCCCGACGGCCAGCGGCAGGGTCCGCGGCGCGGTGACCACCGGGTCCTGGGCCGGGTCGTCGAAGCGCCGGATCACCTGGTAGAAGCTGTCGCGCTCGGCCGGCACCTTCCCCGCCCCGCGGATCAGCGCCAGCAGCTCGGGGAGCGTCATCCGCTGCTGCGTCCTCGCCCCGACCGCGTGGTAGATCTTCTCGCGCACCACCGTCCCCTCGAGGTCGTTCACGCCGTAGTGCAGCGCGACCTGCGAGATGGAGGGCGTGACCATGATCCAGTGGCTCTTCACGTGCTGGAAGTTGTCCAGGAAGAGCCGCCCGACCGCGAGGTTCTTGAGGTCGTCCACGCCCGACGTCGCGATCCCCTGGCGGCCGAGCTTCTTGCCGAGCTCGTTGTCGTCGGGGTGGTAGGCGAGCGGGATGTAGGCGAGGAAGCCGCCGGTGTCGTCCTGCAGATCGCGCAGCATCTGCAGGTGCTCCATCCGGTCGGCGTAGCTCTCCACGTGCCCGTAGAGCATCGTGCAGTTGGAGCGGATGCCGAGCTGGTGCGCGGCCCGGTGGACCCCCACGTAGTCGGCCGCGCCGAGCTTCTTGCGGGCGATCTCCTCGCGCACGGCGGCCGAGAAGGTCTCGGCGCCGCCGCCGGGGAGCGTGTCGAGTCCTGCCTCGCGCAGCGCGCTGAGCACCTCGCTCCACCCGAGCTTCTCGATCCGCGCGATGTGCGCGATCTCCACCGCCGTGAGCGCCTTGATGTGCACGTGCGGCAGCTCGCGCTTCAGCGCGCGGAACATCGTCGTGTAGTACTCGAGCCCGGCCTGCATGTCGAGCCCGCCGACGATGTGGAACTCCTTCGTCATCCCGTCGTTGCCCGACTTGGCCTCGGCCAGCACCTGGTCGAGCGTGTAGCGGTAGGCGCCCTCCTCCTTCGGGAGGCGCGCGTAGCCGCAGAACACGCACGTCGTGCGCAGCGTGCAGATGTTCGTCGGGTTGATGTGCTGGTTCGACGCGAACGTGACCAGGTCGCCGTTCTTCGCCCGGTTCACCGCGTCGGCGAGCAGGCCGACGCCGGTGAGGTCGGGCGACGCGAAGAGGGCGACGCCATCCGCCTGCGAGAGGCGGTGGCCGTTCGCGACCTTCTCCGCGACGGCACGCACCGCGGGGTCGGCGATGCGCTCGAAGGGGATGTTCAGCGCGGTCGCCGTCACTGGGTCAGTCCGTGAGCCGTCGCAGCGCGAGGCTGGCGTTGTGCCCGCCGAAGCCCGAGGAGTTGGAGAGGGCGGCGTGCACCTCGCGCCGGACCGGCACGTTCGCCGTGCAGTCCAGGTCGCACTCGGGGTCGGGGGTCGTGAGGTTGATCGTCGGCGGGATGATGCCGTGCGTGATCGCGAGGGCCGTGAAGATGGCCTCCACCGCGCCGGCGGCGCCGAGCATGTGGCCGGTGCACGACTTCGTCGAGCTCACGTTGAGCCCCGTCGCGTGCGGGCCGAAGACCTTCTTGATCGCGCGGATCTCGTTCGGGTCGTTGAGCGGCGTCGAGGTGCCGTGCGCATTCACGTACTGCACGTCGGCCGGCGAGAGCCCGCCGTCCTCCAGCGCCCGCCGCATCGCGCGCTGCAGCCCCTCGTGGTCCTCGGGCTGCCCCGTCAGGTGGTACGCGTCGCCGGTGGCGCCGTACCCCACCACCTCGGCGTAGATGCGCGCCCCGCGCGCCTTCGCGTGCGCGAGCTCCTCCAGCACCACCACGCCCGACCCCTCGCCCAGCACGAACCCGTCCCGCGTCTGGTCGAACGGCCGCGACGCCGTCTCCGGCGACTCGTTCCGCGTGGACAGCGCCTGCATGTTCGCGAAGCCGCCGATCGCCATCGGCGACACCGCCGCCTCGGTCCCGCCGGCCACGATCACGTCGGCGTCGCCGTACGCGATCAGCCGGAAGGCGTCCCCGATCGCATGCGCCGACGAGGCGCAGGCCGACTGGGTCGCGTAGTTCGGGCCCTTCGCGCCGAAGCGCATCGAGACCACGCCCGCCGCGATGTCGCCGATGAACATCGGGACGAAGAAGGGGGAGATCCGCCCCGGGCCCTGCTCGAACAGCACCTTGCACTGCGCCTCGAAGGTCTCGATCCCGCCGATCCCCGAGCCGATGATCACGCCGGTGCGCTCCCGCACGTACCCGGTGCCCTCGCCGAACCCCGCGTCGCGCATCGCCTGCACCGCCGCCGCCATCGCGTACTGCGTGTACAGGTCCGCCCGCTTCGCCTCCTTGCGGTCCATGTACTGCGCGACGTCGAACCCCTTCACCTCATGGGCGAACCGCACCTTGTGCGCCGAGGCATCGAACCGCGTGATCGGTCCGCCGCCCGACTTCCCGTCGAGCAGCGCCTGCCAGGTGCTCGCGACGTCCGTGCCGATCGACGTCACGCACCCGGCCCCCGTGATCACCACCCGGCGCTTCAGGGATCCCATCGCTCAGCCGCCGATCTTGCCGTTCAGGTACGTGATGGCGTCGCCGACCGTCCGGAGCTTCTCGGCGTCCTCGTCCGGGATGTCGATGTTGAACTCCTTCTCGAACTCCATCACGAGCTCCACGATGTCGAGCGAGTCGGCACCGAGGTCCTCGATGAAGCTCGCGCCGTCGGTCAGCTTCTCGCGCTCGACGCCGAGCTCCTTCTCGATGATATCCTTGACCTTCGCGGAATGGTCGGCCATGCGAATGGACTCCGTAGGGGTGGGACTGCGGAACGTGCGCTAAATATATGCGGCGGAAGGGCCAAGGCCACGCCGCGGGGGGCCCGTCCGGGCCCCGCCACCACCGGCCGCGCGGCGCCCTCGGGGCGCCCGGCGCGGCCCCCGTTTCACATCACCATGCCGCCGTCCACGGCGAACACCTGCCCGGTGATGTACGCCGCCCGGTCCGACGCCAGGAACGTCACCAACCCGGCGATGTCCTCCGGCGTTCCGAACCGCTCCAGCGGGATCTGGGCCGACAGCGCCGCCACCGCCTCCGGCGTCATCGCGTCGGTCATGTCCGTCTTGATGAACCCCGGCGCCACCACGTTGCACAGGATGTTCCGGCTCGCGAGCTCCTTCGCCACGCTCTTGCTCAGCCCGATCAGCCCCGCCTTGCTCGCCGCATAGTTCGCCTGCCCCTTGTTCCCGATCAGCCCCACCACCGACGCGATGTTGATGATCCGCCCCCAGCGCCGCTTCATCATCCCGCGCTGCGCCGCCCGGATGGCGATGAACGCCGACCGCAGGTTCGTCTCCAGCACCGCGTCCCAGTCCTCGTCCTTCATCCGCAGCATCAGGTTGTCCTTCGTGATGCCTGCGTTGTTCACCAGGATGTCGCACGAGCCGAACGCGTCCTCCACCGACTGCACCAGCATCGTCACGTCGGCCGGCACGCTGATGTCGCAGGCGAAGCCGCGGGCCTCGCCCAGCTGCTCCGCCACCTGCTCCGCCCTGCTGAGGTCGCGCCCCACCACCGCCACCTTCGCCCCCGCGTCCACCAGCGACTGCGCGATGGCGCGGCCGATGCCGCGCGTGGAACCGGTGACGAGGGCCACCTTGCCGCTGAGGTCGAGCTTCATGGGATCCGGGGATGAGGGAGAGGGGACCTGCACCGGTCAGCGCGCGAGCAGCTGCTCCACTTCCGCCACCGTCCCGCACGTGACCGCCGTGCAGTCCGGCGCCAGCCGCTTCACCAGCCCCGACAGCACCGCCCCGGGGCCCATCTCGACGAACGTCGTGCCGGGGAACCGCGCCGCCACGTGCCGCACGACCTCCACCCAGCGCACCGGCGACGTCAGCTGCTGCAGCAGGAGCTCGCGCGCCGTCGCCGCGTCCCCCACCGCCTCCGCCGTCACGTTGCTCCACACCGGCACCTCCGGCGCGCGCCACTGCGCCGCCGAGAGCGCCGCGCCGAGCCCGGCCTGCGCCGGCTGCATCAGCGGGCTGTGGAAGGCGCCGCTCACCTGGAGCCGCAGCGCGCGCTTCGCGCCCGCCGCCTTCGCCAGCTCCATCGCCGCCTCGACCGCCGCGACCTCGCCCGAGATCACGATCTGGTCCACGTTGTTGTAGTTCGCCGGCACCACCACGCCCTGCGCGCTCGCCTCGGCGCACAGCTCCTCGATCGGCCGCGCGAGCGTCCCGAGGATCGCCGCCATCGCGCCCGGGACCTGCACGCCCGTCTCATACATCAGCTCGCCGCGCCGCCGCACGAGCCGCACCGCGTCCTCCAGCGGCAGCGCGCCGGCCGCGTGGTACGCCGAGAACTCGCCGAGCGAGTGCCCCGCCGCGCCCACCACCTTGGCCCGCACGTGGTCCTTCACCACCGCCCAGACGGCCGCGCCGTGCGCCAGCAGCGCCGGCTGCGCGTTGTGCGTGAGGGTCAGCTCCTCCGCCGGCCCCTCGAAGCAGAGGGTGCTGAGCGGGGCGCCGAGCGCCGCATCCGCCCGCGCGAACACCTCACGGGCCGCCGGGAACGCCGCGGCGAGGTCCTTCGCCATGCCGGGCTTCTGCGAGCCCTGGCCGGGGAACATCAGGAACATGGTCGGAGCAGTGGGAGTGAGCGGGGGTCGCCTAGAACCGCACCACCATCGAGCCCCAGGTGAACCCCGCCCCGAAGGCCACGAACATCACGGTCGTCCCGTCCTTGATCAGGCCCTTCTCGTGCGCCTCGCTCAGCGCGATCGGGATGGACGCCGCCGAGGTGTTGCCGTACCGGTCCACGTTCACGAACACCTTCTCCATCGGGATGTTCGCGTGCTTCGCCGTCGCCTCGATGATCCGGATGTTCGCCTGGTGCGGGATCAGCAGGTCGATGTCGGTCGCTGAGAGCTTGGCACCGTCCAGCGCGCGGTCGGCCGCGTCGGCCATCGAGCGCACCGCGTTCTTGAACACCTCGCGGCCCGCCATCTGGATGTAGTGCGACCCCTCGAGGATGATCTCCGGCGTCACCGGCGCGTTCCCCGCGCCCTTCGGCCGGTGCAGCAGGTCGGCCAGCGTGCCGTCCGACCGCATGTACGCCGACAGGATCCCGCGGCCCCGCGTGCTCCGCTTCATCACGGTCGCGCCTGCACCGTCGCCGAACAGCACGCAGGTGTTCCGGTCCTTCCAGTTGATGATCCGGCTCAGCACCTCGCCGCCGATCACGAGGATCGTCTCGAACGTCCCCGTCGCCATCAGCCCCTCGGCCACCTGCGCCGAGTAGAGCCAGCCCGAGCAGGCGGCGTCGAGGTCGAATGCCACGGCGCGCGACGCGCCCAGCGCGGCCTGCACCTCGACGGCGGTGGACGGCAGCAACCGGTCCGGGCTCGCGGTCCCGAGCACGATCGCATCGAGCTCGCTCGCCGTCACCCCCGCCCGCTGCATCGCGACCTTCGCCGCCTCGGTGCAGAGCGTCGTGAGGTTCTCCCCCTCGCCCGCGATGTAGCGCTGGCCGATGCCGGTGCGCTCGCGGATCCACTCGTCCGACGTCTCGATCCCGATGGACGCGAAGTCGTGGTTGGTGAAGACGCGCTTCGGGACGGCATGTCCCGTGGCGGCGAGCATCGCGATGGGCCGCTTCACTTGGCGAGCTGCTCCCCGATGTGGTGGCTCATCCGCGTCTCGACGGCGCGCAGCCCGGCCAGCAGGCCGTTCTTGATCGCCTCGGGGCTGGACTTGCCGTGGCAGATGATGCTCACGCCCCTCACGCCCAGCAGCGGCGCGCCGCCGTACTTGGCGTAGTCGAGCGCGTGCACGATGGCGCCGATCTGCTCCTTCGTCACGCCGTTCTTCATCATCATCCCGAACAGCATCGGGCCGACCGACTCGTAGAACTTGAGCAGCACGTTCCCGGTGAAGCCGTCGCAGACGACCACGTCCACCGGTCCGCGGTCGCACGCGCCCACCGGCACGTCGCGCCCCTCGATGTTGCCGATGAAATGGAGCCCCGCCCCCAGCAGCAGCTGGTGCGCCTCCTTCACCGCGGCGTTCCCCTTCTCCGGCTCCTCGCCGATCGAGAGGAGCCCCACCGCCGGGTTCGCCCGCCCGAGGATGTCGCGGGCGTACACGTGGCCGAGCCGTGCGAACTGCACGAGCTCGGCGGCCGAGCAGTCCACGTTGGCGCCCGAGTCCAGGACGACGACCGGTTGCCGCGCGGTCGGGAACACGGTCCCGATCGCCGGCCGCGAGAGCCCCTCGTGGAGCTTCAGGATGAACGTGGACGCGGCCATCTGCGCGCCGGTGTTGCCGGCCGAGATGAACGCGTCCGAGCGGCCCTCCGCCTGCAGGCGGATGCCGAGTGACATCGAGCTGTTGGGCTTCCCGCGGATCGCGACCGACGGCTTGTCGGTCATCTCGATCACGTCGGGAGCGTCCACGACCTCGAACCGCGCGGCGGCCTCGCGGACGAGGGGCGCCGCGCCGCGGAGCTGGTCGTCGAGCTGTTCCCGGATGACGGCCTCACGGCCGACGAGCTGGATCACGTGCTCCGATCCGAGCTCCTGGACGGCGAGGAGGGCGGCCGCGATCGGCGCGGCGGGGGCGTGGTCGCCCCCCATCACGTCCAGCGCGAGGCGCGCCATGGTTACGCGTCGCGCGCCGCGACCCGCTGCTCGCCGGCGTAGAAGCCGCAGCTCTCGCAAACATGGTGCGGGCGCTTCATCTCGCCGCACTTCGGGCAGGCCTGCATCACGATCTTCGGGGCGGCCTTGTGGGTGTTACGCGCGCGCTTCTTGCGCTTGGAGGTGCGGCGCTTCGGGACGGCCATCGGGCACTCGGTGTGGGAAGGTCAGGACTTGGGACAGGCGTGCGGCCCCGCATTGAGGTCGGCCCCGCACGCCGTGCACAGTCCCCGGCAATCGGGACGGCACAGCGGCAACGCGGGCGCCTCGAGGAGCCACTGCTCACGGATCGCGGGCCGGAGGTCGAGCATCGTCCCGAGCTCTCCGATCGGGAAGACGTCCGGCTCGTCCGCGTTCTCGTCGTCGGCATCGGCGAAGAGGAAGTGAGCCTCGGCGCTCACGGCACTCTCCACCGCCACCAGGCAGCGGCGGCACTCCCCGGCGGCGATGCCCGTGAGGCCGCCGCTGAAGTAGTACCGACCCTGCCCCGCTCCGGAGATGCGGCCGGTGACGTGCACCGCGCCCACGGGGCGGACGTCGCCTTCCATCCACACGTCGTCCTCGGCGGACAGGTCGCCGTGGACCTGGACGGCGCCTTGGCTGAGCGTGCGGATGTCAAACGACAGCATAGCACTGAAACGTATCGCGGTCGGTGGGGGGCTTCAAGGGGCAAGTCCCGTTGGCTCCGGCACTTAGGGAGGAGGCGGGAGGCGGGGGGACGACCGACGCGGGGCGACCCCCGGAACGGGGAGAGGGATGGGGGCCGGGGGGAGGGAGATTCGGTGCTGGGGGGGAAATGAGCGGGGGGAGTCCACGCTGGACTCCCCCCGCTCTGCCTGCCGGCCGCTCGTCCCGCCGGGAGACCGGCGGGAGGTGGGGGCTCAGAGGCCGTCCACTTCCGCGAAGAAGAAGCGGGACTCGCGGACCGCGTTCTCGTCGCTGTCGCTGGCGTGGATCGCGTTCTTGCCCTTCGACTCGGCGTAGAGCTTCCGCACCGTGCCTGCGGCCGCCTCGGCCGGGTCGGTCGCGCCGATCGCGTCGCGGAGCGCGCTGACCGCGTTGTCCTTCTGCACCACGAACGGCATGCAGGGCGCCGAGCTCATGAACTCCACCAGCTCGCCGAAGAACGGGCGGCCGCGGTGGACGCCGTAGAACTCCTCGGCCTGCGTCTTCGACATGTGGATCACGCGGGCCGCCTTCACCACGAAGCCCTGGGCCTCGAGGTGGGCGAGGATCTTCCCCGCCTTGCCCGTGTTGAACGCGTCGGGCTTGATGATCGAGAACGTATAGTTGAGCGCCATTCGTGTCGGTCTCTGGGTTGGATGGTCTGTCGGGTCCTGCTACTGCAACCGCGCGCGGATCAGCTCCACGAAGTCGATCGGCCGCGCCGCGACGCCCATGCCGGCCGCCTTGAACGCCTCGATCTTCTCCGCCGCCGTGCCGGCCGAGCCGGAGATGATCGCGCCGGCGTGGCCCATGCGGCGCCCCGGCGGGGCCGTCTGGCCGGCGATGAAGCCCACCACCGGCTTCGTCATGTGCTGCTGCACGAACGCCGCGGCCTCCTGCTCGTCCGTGCCGCCGATCTCGCCCATCATCGCCACCGCCTTCGTGTGCGGGTCCTTCTCGAACGCCGCGAGGCAGTCGATGAAGTTCGTGCCGTTGATCGGGTCGCCGCCGATGCCGACGCAGGTCGTCTGGCCGATCCCCGCCCGCGTGAGCTGGTAGACCACTTCGTACGTCAGCGTGCCCGAGCGTGACACCACGCCCACCGGGCCCGGCGTGCAGATACGGCCGGGGATGATCCCGACCTTCGACGCCCCCGGCGTGATGAGGCCAGGGCAGTTCGGGCCGATGAGGCGGACGCCCTTCTCCTTCACGAACGGGTACACCTTCGTCATGTCGAGGACCGGCACGCCCTCGGTGATGCAGACGATCAGCTGCACCCCGGCCGCCGCGGCCTCCATGATCGCGTCGGCGGCGAACGGCGGCGGCACGTAGATCACGGACGTGTTCGCGCCCGTCGCCTGCACCGCGTCGAGCACCGTGTTGAAGATCGGCACCGTGCCCTCGAACCGCTGGCCGCCCTTCCCGGGCGTCACGCCGGCCACGACGTTGGTGCCGTACTCGATCATCTGCTTGGCGTGGAACGAGCCGTCACGCCCGGTGATGCCCTGCACCACCAGCTTGGTGCCCTTGTCGATGAAGATGCTCACGCGGCCTTCCCTCCCTTGGCCAGCGCGACCGCCTGCTGGACCGCCGTGTCCATGTCGCTCGACGCGGTGAAGCCGTTCTCCTGCAGGATCCGCATCGCGATCTCCTCGTTGGTCCCCGTCAGGCGGATGACGATGGGCACCTTGAGCGGGTTCGCCTTGGTCGCCGTGACGATGCCGTTCGCGACGTCATCGGTGCGCGTGATGCCGCCGAAGATGTTGAAGAGGATCGCCTTCACGTTCGGGTCGGCCGTGATGATCCGCAGCGCGTTCACCACCTTCTCCGGGTTCGACGAGCCGCCGATGTCGAGGAAGTTCGCCGGCTCGCCGCCGTAGTACTTCACCAGGTCCATCGTCGCCATCGCGAGGCCGGCGCCGTTCACCACGCAGCCCACGTTGCCGTCGAGCTTGATGAAGGTGAGGTTCGCCTTGCGCGCGTCCACCTCGCTCGGCGCCTCCGACGACTCGTCCCGCAGCGCCGCGATCGCCGGCAGCCGGTCGAGCTCGTTGTCGTCGATCACCATCTTGCCGTCCACCGCCACCAGCTCCCCCGCCGGCGTCACCACGAGCGGGTTGATCTCGGCCAGCGAGCACCCGCTCGCCATGAATGCCGCGTAGAGCCTCTGCATGATCGCCGCCGCGCCGCGCGCGAGCTTCACGTCCTCGTACAGGAAGAAGCCCATCCGCATCGCGTCGTAGTTCGGCAGCCCGTAGCGCGGGTCCACCGGCACGTAGAGGATCTTCTCCGGCGTCTTCGCCGCGACCTCCTCGATGTCGATCCCGCCCGCCGCCGACACCATGAACACCGGCTTCTTCGTCGCCCGGTCCACGATGATCCCGACGTACGCCTCGCTGCCGATGTCCGCCGCGACGGTGACCAGCACCTTCTCGACCGTCAGGCCCTTGATCTGCATCCCGAGGATCGCGGTCGCCTTCTCCTTCGCGTCCGCCGGCGTCTTGCAGAACTTCACGCCGCCGGCCTTCCCGCGGCCGCCGGCATGCACCTGCGCCTTCACCATCACGGCGGTGCCGTATTCCTTCGCGATCGCTTCCGCCTCGGCGGGCGTCGTCGCGACCTTGCCCGGCGGGATGTGCACGCCGTGGCCGCGAAGGATCTCCTTCGCCTGGTATTCGTGGAGGTTCACACGGTCTCCAAGGGGGGTGGTGGTGCGTTCCTGCTCGGGTCCAGCCCACGAAAACTAAGGCATCGCCCGAGCGTCCCAAAGGGCGACGCCGCCGGCGCCGCGCGCGCGAGGTCGGCCCGTCGGTGCCCCCCGCAGCGCCCCGCTCAGCGCGGCCCTGCGCGCCCCCGTCAGCGCGGTCGGCCGAGCAGCCGCCCGAGCGCCGCCCACGCATCGCCGTACGCCCGCCAGTCGCCGGCCCGCAGCGCGGCCCCCATGGCGTCGTACAACTGCCCCACCTGCGCCCGGAAGGCGTCGCCCGCCGGTGCCGGCCCCGCATCCGGCAGCCCTTGCGACAGCGCCTCCGCCAGCGTTCGCCCCACCCGCCGCTCGCTCCCCCGGAGCGCCACCACCCCGGCAAGCCGCGGCGGACCGTCAGCGGGCCAGTCGTAGAAGCTCTGCACGAAGAGCGGCCCCTTCGCCGTCGGGATCGTCTGCACCCGGCCGCGCCGCGAGTCCTTGAGCACCCGCCCGATCCCCGCCCGGTCCGCCGCCTCCTGCAGGTCCTCGAGGATCGCCGTCCAGTCGCGGTCCCCACCCGGCGGCAGCAGCGTCGTGCGCTGGCGGAGCCCACCGGACGCCAGCAGCACCCCGGCCAGCCGGTCCGTTGTCGCCACCGGGACGCCCCAGCCCAGGGTGCCGCTCGAGTCGAGCTGGAAGAGCGTCGGCGGCCCCGCCACGAGGTCCGCGTCCGCATCATCCACCCGCGCGAGCTGGCCCACCGGCAGCGTGTCGCCGTGGACGCCCGTCCGCCCCATCATCGCGCCCTGCACCAGCGCCCAGTCCACCGCCGGCGGCAGCCCCGTCGCCATCCAGCGCGGCGCGCGGCTGCGCGGCGTGAAGATCGCCGGGAAGCGCGCCAGCCAGGTGCGCATCACCGGGTCCGGCCGCTCCACCGGCAGCAGCGTCACCGCCCCCGTCTGCGCCTGCACCACCGCCGTCGCGGCGTGCTGGGCGTAGTGCACCGCCCGGTCGTCGAGGAAGAGCCGTTCGCTCAGCGGGTACGACTCGGAGGTCGTGAACAGCTCCACCACCCAGTAGAGCGAGTCGCTGCGCACCACCGGCAATACCGTCTCACCCTGCGCGAGGAACGGCACCAGGCGCGCGAGCCGCTCCGTCACGTCGCGGGCGCTGACGAGCTTCGTCCGCGGGACCGGGAGGTCGGTCGCGAGGAGCCGCGGGTTCTGCTGGTCCCACGCGAGCGCGACCCGCTGCGGCGTCGTCTCGAACGGCGGCGCGGCGAGCCGTCCCGTGGGGTCCGCCACGACCGCGTAGCGCGCCGCGCCCGGGTGCACGAGCACCCCGTTCACGCCGGTGACGCCGTCCCCGCCGGGCGTGGGCAGCATCCCCGCCCGCGGGAGCCCGGTCGCGTCGGCGAGGTCCGTCCGGAGCCGGTCGCCCGGCCAGTACGTGCCCGGCGGCGCCCCGCGCGGCGCCGCGCGCAGCAGGGAGGCCTCGAGCCCCGCCGCCCCGGCGCTCCACGCGAACGCGGCCACGTCCGTCCCGCGTCGCTCCAGTTCCAGGAACCGCGTCATCGCCGCCGGGTCCCACGCGCTCACCCAGCGTTGCGCCTCGCGGTCGCCCAGCCGCGCCCCTTCGGCCGTCTCCACCTGGTCCACGCCGAACGCGCGCCGCGTGTAGAGCATCCGCGTCGCCGCGTACGGCCGCTCGATCGTGAGCCCGCGCAACCGCTCGGGCACCGTGAGCGGCAGGACTATCCGCGCCACCGGGCCCGCGACGATCACCGCGGTCACCAGCCCGAACGCGATCCGCAGGTTGCCGCGCCACGTCGCGATCGCGAACACCACCGCCACCGGCAGCGCGAGGAACGCGATCACCGCGAGGTAGGGCAGCAGGATCCGGTGGTCGAAGATGCTGAACGGCCGCACCTCGAACACGAACCGGCTCGGCCCGCTCCCCGCCACCAGCAGCCCGAACCGGTCGAGCCGCCAGTTCCACGCCACGAGCGCGATCCCCACCCCGCCCAGCACGCCGAGGTGCCGCCGCACCCACGTGGACACGTACAGCCCTCGCTCGTCCCACCGCACGCTCGGCGTCACCACGTACGCCGTGAGCACCAGCACCCCCGTCACCACCACCAGCACCGACGCCACCTCGAACGCCTCGCGCTCGAGGGGCAGGGTGTGCACGTAGAAGCCGAGGTCGCGCTCGAGGTACGGCTCGATCTCGCCGAACGGCACGCCGTGGAGCGCCTGCGAGACGAGCATCCACTCGTGGTCCACCGTCGCGAAGATCGCGGCGACGACCAGCGACGCGAGTAGCGCGAGCGCCGTGAGCCGTGCCGGCGGGATCGCCTCGCCGAACTCCACGCCGCCCACCGACCGCGGCAGCACCAGCGCGACGATGCTCTGCCGCACCGCGTAGAGGTTCGCGAACAGGAAGCCGAACGCGAGCGAGAACGCCGCCGCGCGCCAGAGCGCGCCCGCGAGCAGCCGCTCCCGCCACACCGCGTCCGCGCCGAGCGCATGGTGGAACGCCCAGTCGCCGTAGAGCCCGGCGAGCCAGCGCCCGGTGAGGAGGGCGAGCGCGAGCCCCGCGACGAGCCAGAGGAGCCCGCGCCGCCCGCGCATCAGTGCCCGGTGCCGGGGGTCGTGTCGATCCCCTGCGCGTGCATCCACCCCTCCACCTCGCCGCGCAGCTGCGCAAGGCGCGCCTCCGAGTCCGCCTCGAAGCGCATCACGAGGATCGGCTGCGTGTTCGACTGGCGAATCAGCCCCCACCCGCCGTCGAACAGGATCCGCACGCCGTCCACGTCGCTGACCTCGTACTTCGCCTTGAAGTGCGCCAGCGCCGCCTGCACGATCGCCGTCTTCCGGTCGTCCGGGCAGTCGATGCGCAGCTCCGGCGTGGACACGAAGCGCGGCACGTCGGCGAGCAGCTGCTTCACCGTCCGCCCCGCGGACGCGACGATGCGCATCAGGCGTGCCGCGGCGTAGAGCGCGTCGTCGTGGCCGTAGAACCCCTCGCTGAAGAACATGTGGCCCGACATCTCACCGGCCAGCGGCGCCTGCAGCTCCTTCATCTTGTCCTTGATCAGCGAGTGTCCGGTCTTCCACATCACCGCGCGGCCGCCTGCCCGCTCGATCCCGTCCGGCAGCGCCTGCGAGCACTTCACGTCGAAGATGATGGACTGCCCCGCCCCGGTCCGCTGCAGCACGTCACGCGCGTAGAGCAGCAGCAGGTAGTCGCCCCAGATGATCGTCCCGTCGCCGTCCACGATCCCGATCCGGTCGGCGTCGCCGTCGAACCCGATGCCGAGCTGCGCGCCCGTGCGCCGTACCTCGCGGATCAGGTCCTGCAGGTTCTCGACCACCGTCGGGTCCGGGTGGTGGTTGGGGAACGTGCCGTCGCTCTCGGCGAAGAGCAGCGTCGTGTCGGCGCCGAGCGCCTGGAAGAGCGCGGGCGCGACGATCGCGCCGGCGCCGTTGCCGCAGTCGATCACGACCTTGAGGTCCTGCGGCAGCGGGCCGATCCGTTGCGCGATGTCGGCCACGTAGCGGTCCACCACCGCCTCGTGCCGCACCGTGCCCGCGCCGGTCGGGAAGACGCCCGTCGCGATCAGGTCGCGCAGGTGCAGGATCCCCTCACCGTGCAGCGAGCCCGTCCCCACGCAGCACTTGAAACCGTTGTACTCCGGCGGGTTGTGCGAGCCGGTGATCTGGATGCCCGCCACCACCGGGAGGTTGTGCAGCGCCCAGTAGAGCAGCGGCGTCGGCACCGTCCCGATGTCGATCACGTCGAGCCCGGCCCCCGTGAGCCCCTTCACCAGCGCGTCGCGCAACGCGTGGCCGCTCGGCCGGTTGTCGCGCCCCACGGCCACCGCACCGCTCAGCCCGTGCTCCTTGAGGATGATGGCGTACCCGCGGCCGATCGCCTCGGCCGCCTCCACCGTGAGGTCCTTGCCGTAGATGCCGCGGATGTCGTACTGCCGGAAGATGCCGGGAGCGATCATGGGAGCGTTGGGGGCGGATGTGACACGGGGCGCCGCAGCGGGCGCCCCGTGGAATCTCCGGTGCCGGCGTCCGCCGCGCTACGGGCGCGCGCCCGCCGCCGCGCCGGGCCCTACTTGTTCGCCAGCGGGTCCATCTGCGGCAGCCCCATCTGCAGCGCCGGCGAGAAGGGGTACGGGCGGAACCCGTTGTCCTTCGTGATCGCCACCAGCTGCGACGGGAAGAGCCCGAGCGCCAGGATCAGCGCCGCGGTCACCACCATCACCGTCCGCGTCAGCACGCCCGCCGCCGGCGGCGCCGGCGCGTCGGCCGGGCGCGGCTGCATGAACATCGCCCGGACCACCTGCAGGTAGTAGCCCGCCGAGATCACCGACGTCACCACGAGGATCACCGCCAGCGCCGAGAGCCGCGACGGCGACGCCAGCGCAGCCTGCACCAGGTACCACTTGGCGAAGAAGCCGATCCCGCCGAACACCGGGAAGCCGAGCAGCGCCAGCAGGTACACGCCCATCGCCGTCGCCAGCCACGGCCGCACGTGCCAGAGCCCCTCGTAGTCGGCGATCCGCGCGTCCGTCGTCCCCGCCGGCTGCATCGTCGCGACCACCGCGAACGCGCCGAACGTCGCCAGCGTGTACGCCAGCACGTAGAACGTGAACGCCGTCGAGGCGAACGCCGACGCCGCGGTCACCGCGACGAGCAGGTACCCCGAGTGCACGATGCTCGAGTACGCCAGCATCCGCTTGATGTTCTTCTGCTGCAGCGCGACCACGTTCCCCACCACCATGGTCACCACCGCCAGCCACCAGGTCGCATTGGCCCAGCCGGCCCAGCCGAAGTAGAACCCCTCGAACCAGATCCGCAGGAACGCCGCGAACGCCGCCGCCTTCACGCTCGCCGCCATGAAGGCGGTGATCGGCGTCGGGGCGCCGTCATAGACGTCCGGTGCCCACATGTGGAACGGCGCCGCCGCCACCTTGAACCCGAGCCCCACCAGCAGCAGCCCGCACCCGACGAGGAACATCGGGTCCTTGGCCAGCTGCAGCGAGCCCACCGCGTTGCCGATCCGGTTGAGCTGCGTCTCGCCGGTCGCGCCGTAGATCAGCGCCATCCCGTACAGCAGGAACCCGGTCGCGAACGCGCCGAGCAGGAAGTACTTGAGCGACGCCTCGGCCGAGCGCGGGCTGCGCCGGTCGAGCCCCGCCAGCACGTACACCGCCACCGACATGATCTCGATGCCGAGGAACACCACCATCAGGTCGCGCGCGGCGGCGAGGATCATCATGCCGCTCGCCGCGAACAGCACCAGCACGTGCGACTCGGCCTGCGTGATGCCGTCGCGGTCGTTGTGCTCGATCGCGAGGGCGATCGTGCCCGCCGCGCCGAGCAGCACCACGAGGTCCACCAGGAAGCGGAAGCCGTCCACCGCGATGACGCCGCCGGTGTTGGTCGCGTCATGCCGGAGGGCCATCCACGCCACCGTGCCGAACACCGCCGTCAGCAGCCCGAGCGACGCGTAGCCCACCGTGCGCTGGTGGTGCGCCGAGTCGCGCTTCCACGCGGCGAGGAGCATCAGGCACATCGCCCCGCCCATCAGGAGGAGGTCGGGGAGCAGCGCCGCGGTCAGCTGGGCCGGGATCGCGAGGTCGTAGAGCATCTCAGCGCCCCTCCCCGTTCAGGCCGGTGCCGTCCGCCTTGCGGAGCGTGCTCAGCCGCGCCGCCTCGACGCCGCGGACCAGCCGATCCGCCGCCGCCTCGGTGCGCGTGAGCACCGGCTTGGGATACACCCCCATCCACACGATCGCGAGGAGGAGCGGCACGAGCAGCCCGATCTCGCGCCAGTTCAGGTCGTGCCCCTTGAGGGCCTGGTTCTCGGGCTTCACGAGCGGGTTGTAGATGATGCGCTGGACCGCCCAGAGCAGGTACGCGGCGGCGAAGATCACGCTCGTCGCCGCCACGAAGCTGAACCACGGCTGCGTGGGGAACGAGCCGAGCAGGACGAGGAACTCGCCGACGAATCCGTTCGTGCCGGGCACGCCGATCGAGCTCAGCGCCACGATCGTCAGGCAGGTCGCGAAGATCGGCATCACCTTCGCGATCCCGCCGAAGTCCTCGAGCTGCCGCGTGTGCCGCCGCTCGTAGATCATCCCGATCAGCAGGAACAGCGCGCCCGTGGACACGCCGTGGCTGATCGTCACCACCAGCGCCCCCTGCAGGGACTCCACCGTCATCGCGAAGATGCCGAGCATCACGAAGCCGAGGTGCGAGACCGACGAGTACGCGACCAGCTTCTTGAAGTCGGGCTGCACGAGCGCCACCAGCGCGCCGTACACGATCCCGGTCACCGCGAGCACCAGCATCACCATCCGGACGGTCGGGTGCATCGCGACCTCCGGGAAGAGCGGCACCGCGAACCGCACGAAGCCGAAGGTGCCCATCTTGAGCATGATCGCCGCCAGGATCACCGACCCCGCGGTCGGCGCCTCGACGTGCGCGTCGGGCAGCCACGTATGGAAGGGGAACATCGGCACCTTCACCGCGAACGCGATCGCGAACGCGAGGAAGACCCACATCGCCCCGGTCACCGGCGCCGCCTTCGTCATCACCATGATCGCGTCGTAGCCGAACACCGGCGGGCCGCCCCGCCCCGCCTGCAGTCCCAGCCACACGATCGCCACCAGCATCAGCAGCGACCCGACCATCGTGTAGAGGAAGAACTTCAGCGAGGCGTAGAGCCGCCGCTGGCCGCCCCACACGCCGATGATCAGGTACATCGGGACCAGCATCACCTCCCACATCACGTAGAAGAGCACCAGGTCGAGCGCCATGAAGACGCCGAGCATGCCCGTCGTGAGGATCAGGAGGAGCGCGTAGTAGCTGTGGGTCTTCTCCCGCACGCTCGTCCAGCTGCCGAGCACCGCCAGCGGCATGATGAGCGTCGTCAGCAGGATCAGCATCTGCGCGATGCCGTCGATGCCGATCGTGAACCGGACCCCCCACTGCGGGATCCAGGCGAGGTCCACCTTGCCGTACCAATCCGGGCTGGCCGGGTCGAGCGCCCACCACAGGCCGAGCGACAGCACGGCCTCGGCGAGGAAGATCCCGAGCGCGAGCTGGCGCGCGGCCGGCATCGCCGACGCGTCGTCGCCCTTGTGCATCGCGCCCTGCGCGACCACCAGCACGGCGCCGAGCAGCGGGAGCAGCAGCAGGGCCGGCAGGATCCAGCCGGCGTATCCGATCCCGTCGAGGAACTGGGTCATGGCGGGTTCCTCAGCGGAAGGTGAAGGCGGAGAGCACGCTGATCAGCCCCAGCACCAGCACCCAGGCGTACGTCCCCACGCGCCCGGACTGCAGCTGCGAGCCGATCCAGCCGAGCGTGCGGGCGAGCAGCGCGCTGCCGTTCACCAGGACCCCGTCGATGAGCCCCACGTCCATCCCCTTCCACAGCACGACCCGCGAGAGCCCCAGCGTCGGCCGCACCGCGACCTTCCCGTAGAGCTCGTCCACGTACCACTTGTCGAGCAGCGTCTTCGCGATCCCCTGCTCCGCCGGCGCCTCGGCCGCGGGCGTCAGCGCCTCCGGCTTGAGCCGCGCGAAGGCGTAGGCGATGCCCGCCACCGCGATCGCGATCGCCGTGCCGATCAGCGCGTACTCGGTCGCGTGCGACAGGTGCGCCGCCTCCCCGTGCGTCACGCGCAGCGTCCCCTCGCCGACCACCGGCTCCAGCCAGTGGTGCAGCCCCTCGTTCCATCCGACATTGACCAGCGCCGGCAGGTTCAGGAAGCCGCCGAACGCCGAGAGCAGGCCGAGCACGACGAGGGGGCCCGTCATGATCCACGGCGCCTCCTTCAGGTGCCCGCGCTCGGCCTCGCCGGTGCGGTTCGGGCCATGGAAGGTGTAGAGCATCATCCGGGTCATGTAGATCGCCGTCATCAGCGCCGCGATGAGCCCCAGCGCGTACACGGCGTAGAGCACCACGCTCCCCGGTACCCCGAGCCAGCTCGCCTCGGCGAGCGTCGAGTGCTGCGTCCGGGCGAAGACCGAGGCGAGGATCTCGTCCTTGGAGAAGAAGCCCGAGAAGGGCGGGATGCCCGCGATCGCGAGCGTCGCAATCCACATCAGGCCGAACGTCACGGGCATGTACTGCTTGAGCCCGCCCATGTTGCGCATGTCCTGCGCGTCGGCGTGGTTGTGCGTCGCGTGGTAGGCCTGGTGCATCGCGTAGATCACCGAGCCCGACCCGAGGAAGAGCAGCGCCTTGAAGAAGGCGTGCGTCATCAGGTGGAAGACGCCCGCCGTGTACGCCCCGACGCCCACGCCCACGAACATGTAGCCGAGCTGGGAGACCGTGGAGTACGCGAGCACCTTCTTGATGTCCCACTGCTTGAGGCCGATCGTCGCGGCGAAGACCGCCGTGAGCGCCCCGACCAGCGCCACCGTCAGCTGCGCCGCCGGTGCCAGCGAGAAGAGCGACGCGCTGCGGGCGATCATGTACACGCCCGCCGTCACCATCGTCGCCGCGTGGATCAGCGCCGAGACCGGCGTCGGGCCGGCCATCGCGTCCGGCAGCCAGACGAAGAGCGGGATCTGCGCCGACTTGCCCGTCGCGCCCAGGAACAGGAAGAGGCAGATCGCCGTCACCAGCGCCCCGCCCACCGCCACGTCGCCGAGCGACGCCGCCACGCCCGTGTACGTCAGCGTCCCGAAGTTCGCGAACATCAGGAACATCGCCACCAGCATCCCGAAGTCGCCGATCCGGTTCACGATGAACGCCTTCTTGCCCGCGTCCGCGTTCGCCTGCTCCGAGAACCAGAAGCCGATGAGCAGGTAGGAGCAGAGCCCCACCCCCTCCCACCCCACGAACATCAGCGGGTAGCTCGCCCCCATCACGAGGATGAGCATGAAGAACACGAACAGGTTCAGGTACGCGAAGTACCGCGGGTACCCCGGGTCGTCCTGCATGTACCCGACGCTGAACAGGTGGATCAGCGTGCCGATGCCCGTGATGATGAGGATCATCAGCATCGAGAGCTGGTCCAGCTGGAACGCCACCGCGAGGTCGAGCTTCCCCGTCGGCAGCCAGTCGAAGAGCGTCAGGATGTAGGGGGCGTGCATCCCCTCGCCCGCCCCGCGCATCGCGGAGAACACCGCGACGGCCAGCCCGAACGCGAGCGCCAGTACCGCCGGCCCGATGATGGAGACCAGCCCTGCGGCCGGGTGCCGCGCCGGGTGGTCGTGCGCCTCGTGGTCAGCGTGCGCCCCGTGGGCGTCGTGCGCTCCGTGGTGCCCCGCATCGTGCCCGTGCCCCGCATCACCGTGATGCCCGGCCGCGGAGGGGTCCGCCGGCCCGGGCGTCCCCGCGGCCCGCAGCGCCAAAGCCCCGTTCACCGCAAAGCCAAGGAGCGGCAACACCGGGATCGCCCACGCGAAGCGGGCGACGGTGTCAGCCAGGGGGTGCCCCGTGGCGGCGTGTTCGACTTGCATCAGCCCTTCAGGAGGTTGATGTCCTCGAGGTCCACCGACTGCCGGTGCCGGAAGATCGCGATGATGATCGCCAGCCCCACCGCCGCCTCCGCGGCCGCGACCGTCATCACCATCACCACGAACACCTGGCCGGTGGCCCCGTACAGCTTCGAGAGCGCGACGAACGACAGGTTCACGGCGTTCAGCATCAGCTCCACGCACATGAACAGGATGATCGCGTTGCGGCGCGTCAGCACGCCGATCACGCCGATCGTGAACAGCACGGCCGAGAGGGCCAGGGACTCAGCGAGCATCGCCGCCCTCCCGCTTCTTGCCGATCACCACCGCCCCGACGATCGCCGTGAGCAGCAGCATGGACGTGAGCTCGAACGCCAGCAGGTGCTCCCGGAAGAGCGGCGCCGCGATCGGCCCGATCACCCCGCCCGGGCCGTCGATGGCCTCCGCCGCCTGCCGCGCCAGCGCCGCCTTCGGCGTCAGCTCGGCCGCGAACTCGCTCTGCGCCAGCACCATCACCTCGGCCAGCATCGCCAGCCCCACGAACCCCGCCGCGAGCCGGCCCGCGTTCCCCCGCAGGTCCGTCACCGCCTCGGCGTGCCCGAGGTTCAGCAGCATCACCACGAACAGGAACACCACCATGATCGCGCCGGCGTACACGAGCACCTGGATCGCGCCGATGAACTGCGCGCCGAGCAGCACGTACTCCGCCGCCAGGCAGAACATCACGTTCACCAGCCACATCGCCGCCGCCACCGGGCTCTTCCGCGTGACGAAGAGCAGCGCCGAGGCGATCGCCAGCAGCCCGAAGAGGTAGAAGTGGAACGAGTAGAACAGGGGGAAGAACTCGTGGCGCATGGCCTCACTCCCCCTTCGGATGCGCGGGATCCCACAGCTCGCTCACCGGGTGCGTCTGCGCCGTGAGCCGCTCGAGGTCGTACACGAACCGGTCGCGCCGGAACTCCGCGTTCTCGTAGTGCCGCCCCAGGTGGATCGCCTCCTCCGGGCACACCTCCTGGCAGTAGCCGCAGAAGATGCAGCGGAACTCGTCGATCTCGAACACGAGCGGGTAGCGGTTCCCCTCCTCGTCCTCGCCCGGGACCAGCTTGATGCAGTTCGCCGGGCAGACCGTCGGACAGAGGCCGCAGGCCACGCACTTCGCCTTGCCGTCCTCCGTCGTCAGCATCCGGTGCGTCCCCCGCCACCGCGGCGAGAGGTCCCACTTCTCCTCCGGGTACTGGATCGTCACCCGGTGCGGGTCCACCAGGTGCTTCAGGGTCAGCATCATGCCCTTCAGCGTGGCGCGCACGTAGCTCACCTCGCCCACCGGGCGCTCCATCACCTTCACGTTGATCGCCATCAGCGGGACTCCCCCGAGGCGAGGGTGGACCGGAGCTCGGCGGCACGGCGCAGCTGCGCCACCCGCTCCTTGTGCAGCCGCGAGTACGCGGGGCTGATGAGCCGCCCGCGGTCGATCAGCACGAACAGGATCACCAGACACACCAGGTTGATGCCGAGCAGCGCGCCCTTGAACGCCCAGCCCGTGCGCGACGCCCCCGACGCGTCCAGCGCCAGGATCGCGCTCGCCACGATCACGATGTACGCCAGCGCCGTCGGCAGCAGGATCTTCCACCCGAGCGACATCAGCTGGTCATACCGGAACCGCGGCAGCGTCCAGCGGATCCAGATGAAGAAGAACACGAAGGCGTAGAGCTTCGCCGCGAACATCGCGAACGTCGCCAGCGTCTTCAGCACGGTCGCCGGGCCCGTGTCGTCCCAGCTCGTGAACGGGATGTCCCACCCGCCCAGGAACAGCGTCACGAACATCGCGCTCGCCGTGATCACGTTCGCGTACTCGGCGATGAAGAACATCGAGAACTTCATCCCCGAGTACTCCGAGTGGTACCCGGCGATCAGCTCCGACTCCGCCTCCGGCAGGTCGAACGGCACCCGGTTCGTCTCGGCGAACGCCGAGACCAGGAAGATGAACGCCGCCACGCTGATCAGGACGACGTTGTACGCCCCCGCCTGCTGCTGCGCCACGATCGCCGGCAGCGAGACGTTCCCCGCCACCAGCAGCACGCAGACCAGGCTCATCCCCATCGCGATCTCGTAGCTCACCATCTGCGCCGACGACCGCAGGCCGCCCAGCAGCGCGTACTTGTTGTTCGACGACCACCCCGCCAGCACGATGCCATAGACGCCGAGCGACGTGATCGCGAGCAGGTAGAGGAAGCCCACCGGCAGGTCGGCCACCACGAGGTCGATGCGCCCCCACGGCGTCGGCAGCGGCGCGCCGAACGGGATCACCGCCCACGCGATCATCGCCGTGCAGAACGAGAGCGCCGGCGCCAGCACGAAGAGGGGCTTGTTCACGTCCCCCGGCATCGTCTCTTCCTTCAGGAAGTTCTTCACGCCGTCCGCCGCCACCTGCAGGAGGCCCCACGGGCCCACCCGGTTCGGCCCGTGCCGGTCCTGGATCCAGGCCGACACCTTCCGCTCGGCCAGCGTCGTGTACGCCACCACCACCATGTAGATGGTGAAGACGAACAGCATCTTGATCACCGTCGCCAGGAGGAACACCATCGTGGACGGCGGCAGCTGCATCGGATCGAGCGGCATCAGGCGGCCCCCGCCCCGGCCCCGGCGACGGTCGCGCCGCGGAGCCCGATGAGGTCATAGGAGAGCCCGGCGAACGCCGGCTCGCTCGCCGCGAGCTCCGCGAACGTCGCCGACGGCAGGGTGCAGGCGTTGGAATCCGCCCCCACCGCGGTCGCGAGGTCCGCCAGCGCGTACCAGCTCGGCCGCGCCAGCCCCGGCGCCGCCTTCGCCTGCAGGTACCGCTGCACCCGGCCGCGGAGGTTCGTGAACGTCCCCTCCTCCTCCGCCACGTTCGCGATCGGCAGCGCCGCCGCGACCTTCGGCAGGTGGAGCGGCAGGGTCGTGCCGACCACGATCACCGCGCTCGCCTTCGCGACCGCGGACGCGGCCGCGTCCACGCCCTCGAGCACGTCATCGGCCAGCACGAGGACGTCGCCGTCCTTGAGCCCGCTGAGCACGTCGGCATCACGCCGCGCGAAGCCGAGGAGCTCGGCGCCCTGCACGTTCGGGGCACGGTCGGCGCGGAGCGCGAGGTCCTTCACCCCCGGCAGCGGTGCCTCCGGGCCCGTCGCGCAGCGGAAGGCGCCCTCGCCCCCCGTCTTCGTGATGAGGCGCTTGAGCAGGAAGAGCGCCTCGTTGGAGAGCTTCGGGCTCGCCACCACGTACGCCCGCTTCCCCGCGAGCGCCTTCGCCGCCTCGGCGTACGCGATCTCCCAGTCCACCGGCGAGAGCGCGCCCGCGAGCGCGATCTTCGGGACCTCGAGCCGGTCGGCGCGGTTCATCCAGCGGTAGTCGAGCCGCCCCGCGTCGCAGAGGTAGAACTTGTTGACGTCCTCGTTGGAGCGCGGCTTCTGCCGCACCACCACGTTGTCGCGCGTCTCGAGGATGCTGTTGCACCCCTGCGAGCACCCCGTGCAGACCGAGGCCGTGCGGTCGAGCTCCCAGGCGCGCGCCTTGTTCAGGAAGTCCTTCGAGACCAGCGCGCCCACCGGGCAGAGGTCGATCACGTTCGCCGCCCACGGCTGCGTCAGGTCGGCGTCCGGCGCCTTGGCGATCATCGCCCGGTCGCCGCGCTCCGAGACGCAGAGCACCGGGTCCTGGTGCACGTCGTCCATGAACCGCACGCAGCGCGTGCAGAGGATGCAGCGGTTGGTGACGTACAGGACGTCCCCGCCGAAGTCCTCCACCGGGTTGAAGCGCTTGGGCTCGCGGTAGCGCGAGTCGGCGCGCCCTTCCTGGAAGGTGTAGTCCTGCAGCTCGCACTCGCCCGCCTGGTCGCAGATCGGGCAGTCGAGCGGGTGGTTGATGAGCAGGAGCTCCAGCACGCCCTTGCGGGCCTCGAGCGCCTTCTCCGAGTACACGTGCACCACCTGCCCCTCGCCCACCGCCGTCGCGCACGACGGGGCGAGCTTCGGCATCTTCTCCACCTCCACCAGGCACATGCGGCAGACGCCGGCCACGGGGAGCCCGGGGTGGTAGCAGTAGTGCGGGATCAGCACGCCGGCCTGCTTCGCGGCCTCGAGGATCATCGTCCCCTCGGGCACCGCGACCTGGCGGCCCTCGATCGTCAGGTTCACCAGCTTCTGCTCGCTCATCAGCGCGCCCCCACGGCGGCACCCGCCATCGCGATGGTGGAGGACCGGCGGCCGGTGATCAGCGCCTCGAACTCGCCGCGGAACTTCCTGATGCCGGAGGTCACCGGCGCGCCGCACGAGTCCGACAGCACGCAGATCGTCTTGCCGGTCATGTTCTCGCTGAGCTCGAAGATCGTGTCGAGGTCCTCGAACGTCCCCTGCCCGGCCACGATCCGCTCGAGGATCTTGGTCATCCACGCCGTGCCCTCGCGGCACTGCGTGCACTGGGCGCAGCTCTCGTGCGCGTAGAACCGCGCCAGCCGCGCCAGCTGCCGCGGCATGTTCTGCGCGTCGTCGAAGATGATGCAGCCGCCCGACCCGAGCATCGTGCCGACCTCGAGGAAGCCCTCGTAGTCCATCCGCACCGACTCGGCCTCCTCGATCGTGATCACCGGCACCGACGACCCGCCGGGGATGATCGCCTTGAACTTCCGCCCCGCCGGCGGCCCGCCGCAGAGGTCGTACAGGAACTCCTTGAACGGGAACCCGAGCGTGATCTCGTAGTTGCCCGGCTTCGCCACGTTGCCGCAGACCGAGATCAGCTTCGACCCCGTGCTCTTCGGCGACGACAGGCACATGGCCTTGTACCACTCGGCGCCGTTGTTCAGGATGTGCGGCACCGCCGCCAGCGTCTCGACGTTGTTGATCGTCGTCGGCTTGCCGAAGAGCCCCGCCACCGCCGGGAACGGCGGCTTGATCCGCGGGTTGCCACGCTTGCCCTCGATCGAGTTCATCAGGGCCGTCTCTTCGCCGCAGATGTACGCGCCCGCGCCGCGGTGCACGAAGATCTCGAGCTTCTTCCCCGAGCCCATCGCGTTGGGGCCGATGATCCCGGCCGCCCGCGCCTCCGCCAGCGCCGCCTCCATCACCCGGATCGGTTCCGTGAACTCGCCGCGGATGTAGATGTAGGCCGTGTCGGCGTAGATGGCGAGCGCGCCGATCGCCACCCCCTCGATGAGGGCGTGCGGCGTCCACCGCATGATCTCGCGGTCCTTGAACGTGCCCGGCTCCGACTCGTCGGCGTTGCAGCAGAGGTAGTGCTGCTTGCCGTCGGGCTTCATGAACGACCACTTGAGGCCGGTCGGGAACCCGGCGCCGCCGCGGCCGCGGAGCCCCGAGGCCTTCACGAGGTCCTGGATCGCCGTCGGCTCCAGGTAGAGCGCCTGCTGTAGCGCCTTGTACCCGCCGCGCGCCTTCCACCCCTCGAGGGTGCGCGCCTCCGGCTCCCCGAAGTGCTTGGAGAGGATCGGCGTCTCGCGCGGGTGGGACTTATGGGGATAACCCATGTGCTGGCTCGTCGTCCTGCTGGGGGATTGATGGGTCTGCGGGTGACTACTTCAGCGACGAGAGGATGCCCGGCACCTTCCCCGGCGTCACCGACTCGACGTAGTCGTCATTGATCTGCACCGGCGTCGCGAACCCGCACGCGCCGAGGCACTCCACTTCGATCACCGTGAACTTCCCGTCCGGTGAGGTCAGCCCGAGCTCCTTGCAGCCCGTGTGCTCGAGGAACGCCTTCACCACGTCGTCCGCGCCGGCGCAGAGGCAGGGCGAGGTCGTGCAGACCTGGATGAAGTGCTGCCCCACCGGGTGCTGGTGGTACATCGTGTAGAAGCTCACCACGCCCTTCACGTAGGCCGCGGTGAGGTCGAGCTGCTGGGCGATCTCCGTCATCGCCTCCTCGCTGATCCACCCGCGCTCCTGCTGGATCATCCACAGCCCGGGCAGCAGCGCCGCGCGCTTCTCCGGGTACCGCGCGATGATGGTGTCGAGCTCCGCCTTCCGCGCCGAGCCCGGCGTGAAGACGGGCGCGTACGGCTCGTGGTGCGCGTGCGGCGAGTGCGGGCGCGCCGGCGCCGAGGGTCCGTGGCTCACCGGTCGATCTCCCCCATGACGATGTCGATGGACGCGTTGATCGCGATGACGTCGGAGAGCAGATGCCCCTCCACCATCTTCGGGATCGCCGAGAGGTTCACGTAGCTCGGCGGCCGGATGCGCCAGCGCACCGGCTTCGCCGTGCCGTCCGAGACGAAGTAGTAGCCCTTCTCGCCCTTCGGGCTCTCGATCGGCACGTAGCACTCGCCGATCGGCGGCCGCGGGCCCTCCATGACCACCTTGAAGTGGTGGATCATGGACTCCATCTCGCTCGTCGCCTTGTGCTTCGGCGGCAGGATCACGCGCGGGTCGTCCACGTTCACCGGGCCGTCCGGAAGGCGCTTCACCGCCTGCTCCAGGATCCGCACCGACTGCTTCAGCTCCTCGAACCGCACCAGGAAGCGGTCATAGACGTCGCCGTTCGTCCCCACCGGCACGTCGAAGTCGTACGTCTCGTAGTCGAGGTACGGGAAGTCCTTGCGCACGTCGTACGCCACGCCCGAGGCGCGGAGCATCGGGCCCGAGAGCCCGTAGTTGAGCGCCTCCTCGGGCGTCATCACGCCGAGACCCACCGTGCGCCCCACCCAGATCGCGTTCCGGGTGAGCATCCGGTCCACCTGGTCGAGCGTCTTCGGGAAGTTCGCGAGGAACCCCTTGAGCCCGTCCACCCAGCCGTCCGGCACGTCGGCGATCATCCCGCCCACGCGCGTGCCGCTGGTGGTCAGGCGCGCCCCCGTCCATCCCTCGAGGAGCTTGTACACGTTCTCGCGCTCCTGGAAGCTCCACAGGAAGGGCGTGAACGCGCCGATGTCGATGCAGGTCGTGCCGAGCCACACCAGGTGCGAGATGATCCGGCTCAGCTCCATCGCGATGACGCGGAGCACCGTGCAGCGCTCCGTGATCTCGATCCCGAACAGCCGCTCCGCGCCGAGCACGTAGGCGACGTTGTTCCCCATCGAGTTCAGGTAGTCCTCGCGGTCCGTCCACGGGATGATCTGGTTGTACTGGCGGTACTCCCCGATCTTCTCGAACCCGCAGTGCAGGTACCCGACGTGCGGGATGCAGCGCACCACCGTCTCGCCGTCGAGCTCCAGCACCAGGCGGAGCACCCCGTGCGTCGCCGGGTGCTGCGGCCCGATGTTGATCAGCATGTGCTCGCCCTCGAGCTCCGGC
Source organism: Gemmatimonadaceae bacterium (assembly GCA_019694735.1). Lineage (GTDB taxonomy): Bacteria > Gemmatimonadota > Gemmatimonadetes > Gemmatimonadales > Gemmatimonadaceae > Pseudogemmatithrix. Next base: position 51,484 of record JAIBBJ010000064.1, read on the forward strand.
TCCAGCGACGGGCGGCTCGAGATGAGCCCCTCGGCGCCCAGCGGGATGCGCTGCGGGCGGCCGTCGGGCCCGAGGCCCGTCGTGGAGAGGGCGACTTCGATCGTCTTCGTGGCGGCCATCGTTACTCTCCCACCTTCTCGCCGCCGCCGAGCCGCTGCCGCATGTCCGCGGGGAGCGACGCGAAGGCCTCGACCACCGAGAGCTCCTCCATCGAGTAGCGGGCCTCGGGGTCGGCGGCGAGGGCGTTCTTGAGCTGTTCCGCGCGCGAGAAGCGGCCGCGGAGCGGGAAGTCCTTCCGGAGCGGGTGTCCTTCCTTGTACTGCTCCCAGAGGAGGATCCGGCGCAGGTCCGGGTGGCCCGTGAACGTGATGCCGAACATGTCGAAGCACTCGCGCTCCAGCCAATCCGCGCCCTTCCACACCGGCCACACGCTCGGCACCTCGAGCGGCGTCTTGCCGTCCTTCGGGAGTTCGGCCTTCAGGCGCAGGAAGCGGCGGAACTTGATCGAGCGGAGGTGCCAGACCACCTCGATCGCCCGCACGTGGTCGCGGTACTCCACCGCCGTGACGTCCGAGAGGTACTCGTAGGACTGCGCCGCGTCCGACTGGAGCCAGGCGCAGACCTCGGCGACCTTCGTGCGCTCGACGTAGACCGTCGTCTCGCCCCAGACCACCTCATGGCGGCCGATCGCGCTGCCGAACCTGGCGCGCAGGGCGTCCACGGAGGGGTTCACCGCCCCGCCCTTGTGGGGGAGCTGCTTGGGGGTCGTGGGCTGGCCGGGCGCGCCGTGGCCGGCGACCACGATGTCGAAGAGGGGCGCGGCCGGGTCGTGCGGGATGGGGGTGCTCACGGGGCCGACCGGGTCTGGTGGACCGAGTTGCCGAACGGCTCCGACAGCTCGTCAATGCGGCTCGGCGGGATGTAGAGCTGCGAGGTCGGGTCGGGCATCAGCTCGTCGCGGAGCTCGCCCTTGGCCATGCGCTCCTCCATGACCTTCTTCTGGAGCATCATGATGCCGTAGAGCAGGCCTTCCGGGCGCGGCGGGCAGCCGGGGACGTAGACGTCCACCGGGATGATCGTGTCGATGCCCTGGACCACGGCGTAGGAGTCGAACATGCCGCCCGAGGAGGCGCAGGCACCCATCGAGATGACCCACTTGGGCTGGGGCATCTGCTGGTAGATGCGGCGGATGACCGGGGCGAGCTTGAACGGGACGCGGCCGGCGCAGATGAGGACGTCCGACTGCCGCGGCGAGAACGACATGCGCTCCATGCCGAAGCGGGCGAGGTCGTAGTGCGAGGCGGCGGAGGCCATGAACTCGATCGCGCAACAGGCCGTGCCGAAGGGCATCGGCCAGAGGGAGTTGGCGCGGCCCCAGTTGACGAGGAAGTCGAGGGAGGTGGTGACGAAGGGCTGGTCCCCGTTGGGATCGTACTCATAGACCAGCTTCGGGTCCGAGCCGCTGCCCTTGGCGAGCCACTGCTTCAATCCCATTGGAGGGCTCCCTTCTTCCAGATGTAGACGTAGCCGGCGAGGAGGATGGCGACGAAGACGAGCATCTCGCCGAGGCCGAAGAACGAGATGGAGGCCGCGGGGCAGGCGCCGTTGACGAGGGGGACGGCGCAGGAGAGCTGCCGGAAGTAGGCGCCCCAGGGGATCATGAACACCGTCTCGATGTCGAAGACGATGAAGAGCATGGCCACCATGTAGAACTTGACCGAGAAGCGCTCGCGCGCGTCGGCGATGACCGGGATGCCTGACTCGTAGGGCTGCTGCTTGACCGGCGTCGGGCGAGGGCGCGTGATGAGGTGCGCGAGCCCGAGGATCAGGACGGCATTCGCGACGACGAAGCCGACGAGGAGCAGGACGGGGAGATACGTCCGTTCCATTTCCGGGGGGGAGGGAGACGGGTGAGTTCGTGAAAGATTTCACGAACTTCATACTTTCGGGTGGGGAAGGTAGCGGCGCGCGGTCCCCGAAGCAACCACGAACGAGTATCGGCCGGTGGGTGCAAGTGCGTGGGGTGTCACGAGATGGGGCGTCAATCCCGAGACGAAGATTCGGATTGAGGGGAGCGGTGCCGGATGCTACGTTATCGGCGCGACCGCCACCGTCACCCTCTTCCCTGCCCGCCCGTGTCGATCAAGAACGACCGTTGGATCACCGAGATGGCCACCAAGCACGGCATGATCGAGCCCTTCGAGTCCTCGCAGAAGCGGGACGGGGTGGTGTCGTACGGGGTGTCGGCGTACGGCTACGACATGCGGGTGGCGCCGGAGTACCGAATCTTCACCAACGTGCTGAGCTCGGTGGTGGACCCGAAGCACTTCGACCCGAAGTCGTTCGTGGAGTTCGAGGGGGACGTGTGCATCGTGCCGCCGAACTCGTTCGCCCTGGCGCGGAGCGTGGAGTACTTCCGGATCCCGCGGAACGTGATGACGATCACGGTGGGCAAGTCCACGTACGCGCGGTGCGGGATCATCACGAACGTCACGCCGTTCGAGCCGGAGTGGGAGGGGTACGTGACGTTGGAGATCTCCAATACGACGCCGTTGCCGGCGAAGATCTACTCGAATGAGGGGATCGCGCAGGTGTTGTTCTTTGAAGGGGATGAAGGGCCCTTGGTCTCGTATCGGGACAAGAAGGGGAAGTACCAGGGGCAGGTCGGGGTGACGTTGCCGAGGATCTAGTCGTGCGCACGCGGCCGCGCGTGGACGGCTTCAAGAGTCTCGTGGACACTGCGATACGTTTCGGTGCGCTGACTTGCTTTGCCGGCCGATAGGCCGTGGGAACGAGCAGTATCCTCGAGGCAATGATGTTCCTTCCTTCGCTAGCCGGCCGAACGTCCGTCGATGCGGCGATGCACGTTCGAGACAGATCAGGGAACGGAGCAGACCTCGTGGGCGGGCGCTGACGCCTACGGCAGCACCAGCACCTCGAACGACCGCACGCGCACCATCGCCAGCCCGTCCCCGTTCACGATCGCCACCGACACGCCGGCCGCGTCGATCGCCTGCCCGGCCGCGAACCCCGTGAACGCGAACTCGAAGTGGTCGGTGACCTCCCCGATCGCGAGCCGGGCCCGTGCGTTCATCGGCGGCGCCGTCGGCCGCCGGTCCAGTTCGATCTCGAGCACGAACGGCACCGGGGGCGACGACCACGGCGACAGGTCCGCGTACGACCGGTGATCCACCTCCGCGTGGTTCACGCCGCTGCCCGGCGCGTTGAGCCGGATGCCCGTCGGGCGGAACTGGCACGTCGCCGCGCATCGCACGTCGGCCTTCACGTCAGCCGCCGTCCCCGACTTGAGCAGCACGCCCACCGCCCACGTGCCGGTCCCCGGTCCGACGGGCGGCAGGTGCGGCCCGTGATGCGGCGGGTGCGTCACCGGCGCGCCGAAGCTCGCGTAGGGCCGCTCGAACACCGCGCGCAGCCGCACCTGCCCGCCCGCCGGGATCGGGTCCACCAGGAACGCGCCGAGGGAGACCGGGTCGGCGAACGGCTGCGGCGCGCCGCCGCCCGGCGGCGACACCGTGGCGGGGCGCACCACGGTGAGGGTCATCCCCTGCCAGAACTTCGTCTGCGTGTACGGATGCCGGTACGCGCTCGCGCCCTCCTGCAGCGCGATCCCCGGGGAGGGCGCGACGTCGGGCGCATAGCCGCCCAGCGTGAAGTCGTAGAACGCTCGGCTCATCGAGGTCTCCGTGTGAAGGGTCGGCTCAGCAGGTCCAGTACTCGATCCCGCCCGCACTCGGCGGCAGCGGTGCCTTCTCCGCCATCCGCCGCACCGGGCCCGTCGCCCGCAGCGAGCCGCGTCGCCCGGCCGCGTCCTCCAGCACCACCTCCACGCCGGCGGTCGCGTCGGTGATGAGCGTCCCGTCGAGCGAGACGACGAACACCTGGTTGCTCCACAGGTACTCCTCCCACGGGAGCAGGTGCTTCCGCTCGCCGCCCGCGAGGTCCACCCGCCCGAGGCAAAGGCCGGAGCGCCAGTCGCCCATCGTCACCTCCACGGCGAGCACGCGCACCGCCGGATGTCCGTCAGGGACGCGCAGTTCAAGGGCCGGCGTGTACGCGACGTATGGGCAGTCCCACACGCAGCCCACGCGGTGCTCGATCACCTCGAACCGTTCGATCACCGCGGCGTCGGTCGCCGGCGGCACCGCGTCCACCGGGAAAAAAGCCTCGGCGTTCACCGTTCCGGCCGACGCCCGCAGCGTCAGCGTGCCGGGGCCGGTGAACGTGATCTGCGCGAGGAGCTCCTTCCGCGACACCGGCGTCCCGCGGGTGACGTCCACCACCTGCACCGCATCGAGCCGCGCGACGAGCGTGTCGGAGAGCGCGAGCCGCACGCCCGTCGGGTCCATCGCGTCGCCGTAGGCGTCGCGCGCGGCGACGGCGATCCAGTGCCGCGCCCCCACCACCCAGCGCTGGTCCGCCCCCGGCGCGCCGATGATCTCGAGGTGCGCCACCTGCGTGCCGCGCGGGGGCCCGGGGACCGGCGGCTCCACGGGGCCCGTGACGGGGACTTCCTTGCCGCCGCCGCAGGCGACGACGGCGGCCGCGAGCGCGGCGACGAACGAACGGCGCATGGCATCCTCACGCACCAGGGTGGCCGATCGCCGCGGAGCGTCCGCGGCGATCGGCCACCATCCTAGGAGGGCAGCGCCAAGGAATCGTCTGACGCGCGGAGGGGGAGACCGCCGCGCGTCCGGTGCGTCAGTTCCCGCCCCGCACGAACCCCACCGCCGTCGCCGTCCCGCCGACCCGCAGGTTCGTCAACACTGTTCGCTCCGCGTTCGCCGCGAGCTGGTAGCCGATGGTGAGCTTCGGCTCCGCCAGCTTCGTGATCCCCACGTCCACGCCCGCGGCCGTGATCGTCGCCGACACCCGCCCCGGCGTCCCGAGGCTGCGCCGCACCACCACCGGCGTGCCGTCCGCCGCGTAGTAGCTCACGTAGCGGATCGCCGACCCGCCGATCGCGCCCTTCGACGTCACCAGCGTGAACTCCACCCACACCTCCTGGAACGTCCCGTCCGGGAGCCGGAAGCGCGACGTGGGGCTCTCCACCCACAGCCCGTCGAAGGGGCCCGCGGCCTCCGGGGTCCCCGCCCCCTTGGCGTTGGCGACCGTCGCCGCCCCCTGCGTGTCGGGGCCGAACGGTGTGCCCGGCTCGGCGCAGGCGGTGGCGAGGAGGGCGAGCGTGGCGAGGGCGAGGATCGGCGTGCGCGACATCGTGTGGAGCTCCGTGTGGTGCGTGAGGGGTCCTGCGGTGTGCCACCCCTCAAGGCAAGAACGCCGCCGCGGGCCGCAGTCACCTAACCGCTTGCACCGCAACGCGGTGGATCTCCTGCGCGGCATCTCGCCACCTCCGTTTCGTTCCATCGCTCTCCCGTTTCGATGCGGCGGACGATACTGGGGTCGGCGCCCGGCCCCGCGTCCGGGCGCTCGCGCGAGAGCGGCCGTCCCCTGCATAGCGCTCCGGACCCGTCGCGCGTAGCATCAGCGCAGGGACGCCGCCCCAGCACCCGTGAACCAGCCCATCATCGTCACGCTGTACGACCAGGCCGCGCAGGTCCGCTGGATCCTGCACGCCGCCTGCGCCGCGACGTTCGCCCTCGCGATGGGCCTCCTCGCCCTGCGCCTGCGGCGGCCGCTGATGCGCACCATCGCCGCCGTCTGGGTCTGGCAGCTCGTGATCGCGCTCAACCTCGTCGCCTACTTCTACTGGCGCACCTGGTTCACCGACCACGTCCCCATCCGCGTCCTCGGCACCCTCGCGCTGCACCTGCCGTCGCTCGTGATGGCGCCCCTGCTCCGCCGCCTGCGCGAGACGCTCGAGGACGGCGAGGAGTTCCTCGACCGCGCGCCGGTGCGCGTCGCGCCGTGGGCGCTCGCCGGTGCCGTCACCACCGTCCTCTTCGAACTCGCCCGCTCCGCGTGGCCCGACGCCGCGACGACGCTCACCTTCAGCGTCTCGCGCGCGATCGCGGTGGTGCCCTACCTCTACGCGCTCTGGCCGCGCCCGGCGCGCGCCGGCGGCGGGCCGGACACGGCCGAACGCGAGGCCGCGGCCCGCGAGGCGGGGTTCGCCGCCGAGGCGTTCCGTTTCGCACTCGGCCTCCGCGCCGTCGTCATCGGGGTGGACTTCGTCGTCCGCGTGATCCCCTGGCAGGACAGCATGGCCGACGGCCTCACCGTCTTCGTCGTCCTCAGCAACCTCGTCGGCCTCGTCGCGTTCGGGACGATCCTCCTCTTCGTCGCCCTCGAGAACGAGCGCACCGCCGTGATGCGCCAGACCGCGGCGCTCCACGCCGCGGAGCTGCGCGCGGCGCACTCGCAGCGGCTGGAGAGCCTCGGCCGCCTCGCCAGCGGCGTCGCCCACGACTTCAACAACGTCCTCGCGGTCGTCGTCGGCGCCTCCGGCGAGGCGGCACGCCACCTCCCCAAGGACGCGCCGATCCGCCCCGACCTCGACGCCATCGAGGCTGCCGGCCGCCAGGGGATGGCGCTCACGCGGCAGCTGCTCGACTACGCGCGCCAGCGCCCCGCCGGCACGCGCCGGTTCGTCCCGGCCGATGTCGTCCGCACGATGGCACCGATCTGCGACCGCCTCGTCACCGCCCCGGGGCGCATCGCGTGGATGCTCTCCGCGACGGCGCCGCTGCAGATGGACGCGTCGCAGTTCGAGCAGGTGGTGATGAACCTCGTCGTGAACGCGCGCGACGCGATGGAGGCCGCCCCGGGCACCATCACGGTGTCGCTGGCCGACGAGTCCGTCGGCACCGGCAGCGCCCCGGCGCGCCTCGCGCCGGGCGCCTACGTGCGGCTCTCGGTCGCCGACACGGGCTGCGGGATCCCCGCCGAGCTGCTGCCGAGCATCTTCGAGCCGTTCGTCACCACCAAGGAGGCCCGCGGCGGCACGGGGCTCGGGCTCGCGACCGTGCAGCACATCGCGCGCGCGACGGGGGGCGACGTGGCGGTGGAGAGTGCGGTCGGTCAGGGCACGACGGTCCGCGTCTGGTTCGCGGCGGCCGCGGCGGCGGCCTGACGCGACGGGCCGAGCGGGGATCGCCGGCGAGGGCGTGATCGAGGAGGTCGCGGATCCCGAGCCGGTCCGCCCACGCCCGAATCAGGCCCTGATCGAGCGCCGCCCCCTGCGAGGCGATGATCACCCGCATGTCGCGCCATTGGCGCTCCGACACCTCGACCTGGCGGGCCGCGAACGCAGGGCTGGCGTCGGGCGAGAGGGGACGGACCGGCATGGCACTGATCCGCGCGCACGGTCCCTCGGATGCCACGCCGTCCGGGCGGCGCACCCGGCCGCTATCTTGCCCCGGGATGGTCCTCCGCCGTCCCGCGGGCGCGCTCGCGCTCCTCGTCCTCCTCGCCGCCTGCTTCGGGGCCGACGGCGTCACGCCGCCGGCGGCCCCGCCGCCGGCCGAGATCGGCCGCTTCCCCACCCTGGTCGTCACCACCGCGGGCGGCGCCGCGATCACCTCGCGCGAGACCTACGTGCCCGGCACCTGGCGCCTCGTGGACACCAACGCCACGCTCCTCGCCGAGGGCGCGCTCGACATCCGCGGGCGCGGCAACTCCACCTGGGACATGCCGAAGAAGCCGTACCGCGTGCGGCTCGCCGCCGGCGCCGCGCTCCTCGGGATGCCCAGCAACCGCCATTGGGCGCTCCTCGCCAACTACGCCGACAAGACGCTCCTCCGCAACGACCTCGTCTTCGACCTCGGCCGCCGCCTCGGCGCCGCCTACGTGCCGCGCGCCCGCTTCGTCCACCTCGAGCTCAACGGATCGTATGATGGCGTGTACCAGCTCACCGAGCACATCCGCGTGGACCCGGTGCGCGTCAACATCCCCGAGCTCCGCATCGGCGACACCACCGCGGCCGTCATCACCGGCGGGTACCTGCTGGAGGTGGACGAGCGTTTCGGCGAGGAGTTCTGCTGGCGGACGCCGCGGGCCGCGATGGCCGTCTGCGCGAAGAGCCCCGAGACCCTCGCGCGGCCGGGATGGGAGCGCCAGCAGGCCTACATCACCGGCTACCTCCGCGAACTCGAGGACGCGCTCTACGGCCCCGGCTTCGCCGACCCGGCCACCGGCTACGCGGCCTACCTCGACGTGCCATCGGCGGTGGACTACCTGCTCGTCAACGAGCTCGTGAAGAACGTGGACGGCAACCTGCGGCTCAGCACCTACCTCACCAAGCCGCGCGGCGGCCCGCTCACCTTCGGCCCGCTCTGGGACTTCGACATCACGCTCGGCAACGTGAACTACGGCGGCGCTGACGCGACCGAGGGGTGGCAGGTGGCGACGGCGCCGTGGTTCGCGCGGCTGCTGCAGGACCCGGCGTTCGTGCAGCGCGTGAAGGACCGTTGGCGGCAGCTGCGCGCCGACGGGACGATCACCGCCTGGCAGTTCTCCCTGGTCACGCGGGCGCAGTACATGAGCGCCGAGCAGCAGCGCAACTTCGCGCGCTGGCCGATCCTCTCCACCTGGGTCTGGCCCAACCGCGTCGTGACGGGGAGCTACGACGGCGAGGTGTGGGCGATGCGCGAGTGGCTGGCGGCGCGGGTGGGGTGGATGGACGCGCAACTCCGCGACTGACGGGGTCCGCGCGTCCGGCCCCGACGCTAGCTTCCCCTCGTGCACGAGACCGCCCCCCAACTCCTGCTCGGCATCACCCTCGCCGCGCTGGTCGTGGCGCTCTCCGCCCTCGCCCGGCGGCTGCCCATCCCGTCGCCGATCCTCCAGGTCGCCGCCGGCGCCGCGATCGCGGTCATCCCCGGGCTCCCCATCCCGGCGCTCTCCCCCGACGTCGTCTTCTTCGTCTTCCTCCCGCCCATCCTCTGGGCGGCGGCGTACTTCACGTCGCTCCGCGAGTTCCGCGCGAACCTCCGCCCCATCGGCCTCCTCGCCATCGGGCTCGTCGTCGCCACCACCGCCGTCGTCGCGCTCGTCGCCCGCGCGCTCATCCCCGGGATGCCGTGGCCCGTCGCCGTCGCGCTCGGCGCCATCGTCTCCCCGCCCGACGCCGTCGCCGCGGCCGCGATCGTCTCGCGCCTCCCCGTCCCGCGCCGCGTCATCGTGATCCTCGAGGGCGAGTCGCTCGTCAACGACGCCTCCGCGCTGGTCCTCTACCGCACCGCCGTCGCCGCGGCCGTCACCGGCGCGTTCAGCTGGGGCGAGAGCGTCGTCCGCTTCTTCATCGATGCCGGCGTCGGCGCCGCGATCGGCCTCGCCGTCGGCTGGCTCGTCATCGAGGCCGCGCGTCGCACGCGCGACTCGCTCGCCGAGGTGCTGCTGACGCTCGCCGGGCCGTACGTGGCGTGGATCGCAGCCGAGACGCTCCACGTGTCGGCGGTGCTGGCCTGCGTCGCGGGCGGGCTGTACGTGCGGCAGCACCTCTCGACCGCCGTCGCACCGCTTTCCCGCATCCAGGCCCGCGCGGTGTGGGACCTCCTCGTCTTCACGCTCAACGCGGTGATCTTCCTGCTCCTCGGCGCGCAGAGCTCCGCGCTCGTCGCCGACGTGCCCCCCGGGATGCTCTGGGCCACCGTGCGCGCCGGGCTCGTCCTCGGCGTCGTCGCCATCGTCGTGCGGCTGCTCTGGGTCCCGCTCGGCACCTGGCTGCCCCGGTGGTTCGACGCGCGGATCCGGCAGAAGGAGCCCGCGCCGAACCCGAAGGCGGTCGTGCTGGTCGGCTGGACGGCGATGCGCGGCATCGTCTCCCTCGCCTCGGCGCTCGCCCTGCCGCTCACCCTCGCCGACGGCAGCGCCTTCCCGCACCGCGGCGAGATCCTGCTGATGACGGTGGTGATCGTCGGCCTCACCCTCGTGGTGCAGGGGCTGACGCTGGAGCCGATCCTCCGGTGGATGCGCTTCACGCCGGAGACCGCGCATCATCACGAGATGAAGCTCGCCCGGCGCGAGACGACCCGCCGGGCGATCGAGACGCTGGACGACCTCTCGCGCGAGGCGGGCGTGGATGCGCGGGACGTGACCTGGCTCAAGCGCGAGATGCAGGAGCGCCTCGCCGAGGCGCAGCAGCACGGCGGGAGCGAGGCGGGGCGGCGGCAGCTCCGGCTCGCGACGATCGCGGCGCAGCGGCGGATGCTGGTGCGGTTGCGGAACGAGGACGCGATCAGCGACGAGGTCTTGCGGGAGCTGGAGCAGGAGCTGGACCTGGAGGCGATACGGGTCGGGGGTGGGGAGGCGCGGTGATGGCGCCTCCCTTGCGCAGCCCCCGTCCCGGCGCGCTAGCATTGCGGGGGACGGTTCCCCTTCCCCCCAGTCGTCGCACACCGAGTGCCGGCCCCCGGAGGGCCTTCCATATGGTCGCCGCCGACCTCGGCGAACACAGCTCGCTCGCCGAACTCCTGAGCGCCCGCGCCCGCCGCACCCCGCGCGACCGCCTCGTCCTCGACATCGTCGGCGGCCTCCTCGTCGCCGCCGTCGCCGCCTGGGCCCGCCCCGGCGGCTGGGTCGTCCTCACCGCCGCCGCCACCTGCTTCGTCGCCTATGGCGCCTGGGCCCTCGCCGAGCTCAAGCTCCTCTCCGTCCCGTGGCCCGAGCGCGTCCCCCGCGAGGGGCTCTGGCGCGCCCTCCAGGGCGGGGCCGCCTTCCTCGGCGTCGGCGCCTTCATCCTCCTCCTCTTCGCCGGACTCGGCGTCGGCCTCGGCTCCATCAAGTCGTGAGCGACCGCCTCTCCATCAAGGCGATCCTCGTCGGTGCGCTCGTGGACCTCCTCGCGAGCCTGCTCGGCGGATTCATCGCGGCCGTCGCGGCCGCCGTCATCGTCGGCCTGCAGGCCGACCCCGGGGCCGACCAGGTCGGCGCCATCTCGACCGCGTTCGCCGAGAGCGTCCCGCTCGCCCTCATCGGCATCGCCGCCGGTTCGATCGGCAGCATCGCCACCGGCTGGGTCGCCGCCCGCATCGCCGGCGCGCGCCACGTCCTCCACGGCACCCTCGCCGCGTCCGTGCTGCTTCCGTGGGCCCTCTGGAGCGCCTTCGTCTCCGTGTCGCCGCTGCCGCGCGGGCTCGCGATCCTGCTCGTCCCGGCGGGCCCTGCCCTCGGCGCGCTCGGCGGCCTCATCGCCGCGCGGCGCGCCGGGCCGGCGCGCGCGTAGTCAGCCCAGCACCACCGCCGGCGCCCCTTCCGCGGCGGCCGGCACGCGCGTCGTCCCTTCCGCGAGCGGCTCCGTCCGGCTCAGCCGCTCCACGTCGATCGCGATCACGTCGTCCGGCGCGCTCGTGAAGATGCTCGCGAACTTCACGTCCCAGCGCAGCTCCTCGAACGTGTAGCTCGTCCGCTGCCGCACCGTCGTCGAGAACGTCTCCTCGTGCGCCGTCACGGAGATGATGATCTCCGCCTCCGCCCGCCGCAGGTCGTCCGGCGTGAGCCCCCGCAGCGGGCTCTTCGCGTCGATCGGGTGCACCACCGTCCAGTGCAGGTTGAACAGCTCCACCTGGTCGCGCTCCAGCGCGAGCCAGTGGAAGTTCCGCTCCCGCTTCCCGTCGAACCGCTCGAACCAGCTGAGGATCACCCGCACCCGCACGTCGCTCAGCTCGCCGGGCCGCTCGTTCACCATCCGGAACATCAGCCCGCGCCCGCCCTCGTACGGCGCGACGATCGCCGACTCCGAGAACCGCAGCCGGATCCGCGGCCGCATCAGCCGCGCGATGATCAGTCCGCCCGCCGTCACGAGGAACAGGATCCCCGTGATGGACTCCAGGATCACGAGCCAGTTCGCCGTGCTCCCCACCGCGTGCACGCCGTCCGTGCCCGTCGTCGTGAACGTGCCGACGCTGAAGCTCAGCGCGCGCAGGAACGGGTCGTCGAGCCCGAGCGCCTCGGTCCCCGCGAGCGCCGCCGGACCCAGCGAACGGAACGCGATCGCGAACACGCCGTTCACGAGCAGCAGGATCCCCACCAGCCACCAGAGGAACCGCGGCCACGTCGCGTCGAGCGCGGCGAGGTAGAAGCGCTCCGCCCGCTGCGACCCGAGCCCGTACTTGCGGCTCGACGGCGAGCCGTCGCGGTTCACGAACCGGCCGCGGGCGGTGTTCGCGACGACGCGGCCAAGGCCGAGGTCGCGGGTCTCGATCTCGGTGTCCTGCTCCGACGGGTCCGGCGGGACGCTCTGCTGGGGCGCGGTCATGCCGAAGGATACCGTGCGGGGTGGCGGCCCCGCCAACGCCCCGTAGCTTCCCGCCGTGCCGCGCTTCCCTTCCCCCGTCCCACCCGTGCGACTGCTCCGTTCCGCCCCGTTCCTCGCGCTTGCGCTCCTCGCGCCCGCCGTCGCGCCCGCGCTCGGCGCGCAGGAGATCGTCACCGACTCCCTCCCCGGCCAGCGCTTGCGCTGGGAGCTCGTCCGCGTCCCCGCCGGCACTGCCACCGTCGCGGGCCCCGACGGCCCGCGGCAGGTATCGGTCGAGAGCTTCCTCATCGGCCGCACCGAGGTCCCGTGGGACCTCTACGACGTCTTCTACTTCCGCCTCGACATCCCGCGCGACCAGCGCCAGGGCGCCGAAGCGCGCGCGCGGCCGTCGCGCCCGTACGGCGCACCCGACCGCGGCTTCGGCCACCGCGGCTACGCCGCCATCTCGCTCACGCACAACGCCACCGTGCGCTTCGCCGAGTGGCTGAGCGTGAAGACCGGCAACCAGTACGTGGTGATGACCGAGGCGCAGTTCCAGCGCGCCGTGGACGCCGCGTATGCCGCAGCCGCCGGCCAAGGCCGCGCCACGACGGCCGCCGCGTCGCCCGCCTTCGCCGAGGCGCTCGCCGCGCGCGCCTGGTATGCCGCCAACGCCGAGGGCACACCGCACCCGGTCGCCACGAAGCAGCCCGACGCGCTCGGCCTCTTCGACCTGCTCGGCAACGTCGGCGAGTGGACCACCGCCGTGGACGGCACGCCCGTCCTCCGCGGGGGCTCGTTCCTCACCCGCTCAGACGAACTCTCGCCCGCGTGGCGCGAGCTGCAGCTACCCGCCTGGAACCAGACCGACCCGCAGGACCCCAAGAGCCGCTGGTGGCTCTCCGATGGCCCCTTCGCCGGTTTCCGACTCGTCCGCATCCAGTAGCGCCGCCCAATCACACGCCCCGAGGACCCCGTGAGCATCACGCGTCGTACCTTCGCGCAACTCACCGCCGCCGCGGCCGCCGCGGCCGCGCTCCCGCAGCAGGCTTTCGCCATCGGCCGCAGGCGCAACGCCGATCCCATCCGCATCGGCGTCATCGGCTGCGGCGGGCGCGGCACGGGCGCCGCCCGCAACGCCGTCGAGGCCAGCGAGAACGTCTTCATCACCGCCCTCGGTGACCTCTTCCCGGACCGCCTGGCCGAAGCGCGCACCGGGTTCGAGAAGACGGCTGCCGAGAACCCGCGCTTCAAGGCGGCGTACAAGGTCACCCCCGAGACCGTCTTCACCGGCTGGGACGCGTACCGGAAGGTCCTCGCGACCGACTGCGATCTCATCATCCTCGCGACGCCGCCGGCCTTCCGCTCCGAGCACCTCCTCGCCACCGCGAACGCCGGCAAGCACGTCTTCGCCGAGAAGCCGGTCGCGGTGGACGTCGCCACGGCCGTCCGCGCGCTGGAGGCCGCCGACCTGTTCAAGGCCAAGGGCCTCGGCTACGTCGCCGGTACGCAGCGGCGCCATGACCACCGCTACCAGGACATCATCCAGCGCGTGCACGACGGCGCGATCGGCGAGGTCATCACCGGCAGCGTGTACTGGAACCAGGGCGGCCTCTGGAGCAACCCGCGCAAGCCCGAGTGGAGCGACATGGAGTTCCAGCTCCGCAACTGGCTCTACTACACCTGGGCCTCGGGCGACCACATCGTCGAGCAGCACGTCCACAACATCGACGTCGCCAACTGGGTCCTCGGCGCGTACCCCGTGAAGGCCACCGCGATGGGCGGCCGCGGCACCCGCACGGATCCCATCTACGGCCACATCTTCGACCACTTCGCGGTGGAGTTCGAGTACGCCGACGGCCGCCGGATCACCTCGTGGTGCCGCCAGCAGGACGGCACGATGAGCCGCGTGCGCGAGGAGTTCACCGGCACGCTCGGCCGCACCAACGCCGCCGACCGCATCGAGGGCCGCAACGCGTACGCCTCCACCCGTCCGCAGGTGAACCCGTACGTCGAGGAGCACCGCGACCTCGTCGCCAGCATCCGCGCCGGTGCGCCGCTCAACGAGGGCCACCAGATCGTGAAGTCGAACCTCGCCGCCATCCTCGGTCGCGAGTCGGCGTACACCGGCCAGACCATCTCCATGGATGACCTGATGAAGGCGCCGCTCAACATCCTGCCGCCCGCGTGGGAGTTCGGCACGCTCGCGGTGCCGGCCGTGCCGACGCCGGGCGAGACGCGGCTCGATCGCACCTTCACCGAGGGGTGGTGAGATGGAACGGCGTGAGTTCCTCGCGGCGGCGGCCGTGGCGGGTCTCGGCGTGACGGACGAGGCGCGCTCCCTCACCCGCGCCGGCGGCGACGCGCAGGAGTCGCGCGAGGCGGCCGTCCCGCCGAGTCGTGGTGCGCCCGCCCCTGGGCGTCGTGGTGCGCCGGCGCCGACCTTCGGCCTCGACTTCGCCCCGCACTTCGGGATGTTCCAGCGCTCCGCCGGCGACGACCTCGTCGCGCAGTTGCGCTGGATGCACGAGGCCGGCTTCCGCGCGCTCGAGGACAACGGGATGCGCGGGCGGCCGGTGGCCGAGCAGGAGCGCATCGGGGCCGAGATGGCGCGGCTGGGGATGCGGATGGGCGTCTTCGTGCTCAACCCCGAGACCGCCTGGACCACCACCTTCGCCGCGGGCGAGGCGTCGTTCCGCGAGTCGTTCCTCAAGGACGTGGACGCCTCCATCGAGGTCGCCAAGCGCGTGAACGCGAAGTGGGCGACCGTCGTGCTCGGCACCGTCGCGCCGCGGCTGGAGCCGGAGTACCAGACGGCGAATGCGGTGGAGATCCTGCGCGCGGGCGCCGAGCGGTGCGAGAAGGCGGGGCTCGTGATGGTGCTGGAGCCGCTCAACCGGCGCGACCACCCGAACCTCTTCCTGACGCGCATCCCGCAGGCATTCCAGATCTGCCGCGCGGTGGACTCGCCGAGCTGCAAGATCCTGTTCGACATCTACCACCAGCAGATCACCGAGGGGAACCTCATCCCCAACTTCGACGCCGCGTGGCGTGAGGTCGCGTACGTGCAGGTGGGCGACAACCCGGGGCGGAAGGAGCCGACGACCGGCGAGATCAACTACGCCGGCGTCTTCGCGCACCTGAAGCGGAAGGGGTACGCCGGCGTGATCGGCATGGAGCATGGGAACTCCAGGCCGGGTGCCGAGGGCGAGCAGGCGGTGGTCGCGGCGTACCGGGCGGTGGATCCGCGCTAGCGGACCACCTGCACGGCGTAGCGTTCCAGCAGCGCCGCCCAACGGCTGTGCGGCAGCAGCGAGAGGGCGGTCGCCAGGGCATCGGTGACCGTCGCATCCGCGCCCACCACCGTGACCCTGGGCGTCCCGGTCTCCCCCCGGCCCGTCGACGGCCGGATGACGTGCCCTTCGTGACCTCCCGCGCCGCTCGGCGCGAGTTGCGCGCCCGACTGCGACGTGCTCACCGCGGCATCGCGCAGCATGAGCGTGGTGTCGCCCCGCGCCGTCTCCACGACGATGCGCCAGCCCTCCTGCCCGGGCGGCGCGCCGCGGGTGACGATCTCCCCGCCCGCCTCGATCAGCGCGTCGGTCACCCCCGCGCGCTCGAGCACGAGCATCGCCTGCTCGGCGATCCACCCCTTGGCGATCCCGCCGAGGTCGAGATGCAGGCCGGGCTTCCGGAAGGCGACGGTGCGGGCGACGGTGTCGAGCACCACGGCGCGCCAGTCCACGCTCGCCCGGGCCACGGCGCGGGCGCCCTCGTCAACGGGAACGCCGGTGCGCTGCGCCTCGCGCCAGAGCCGCGTGATCGCGCCCACCGTGGGGTCGAAGGCGCCGTCGGTCGCGCGGGCGATGTCGAGGGCGACCTGCAGGACGGCCATCAGCTCGCCCGAGACCGGCACCGCCTCGCCGACGCGGCGGTCGGCGAGGAGTGAGAGCTCGCTGGCGGGACGCCAGTCGGAGAGGACGTCCTCCAGCGCGTCGATGCGGGCGAACGCGCGGGCGATCGCGTCCTCGGCGCGGTCGCGGGAGGCGGGGGTGGCGGCCGCGGTGATGCGGACCTCCATCCCCATGGCGATCTCGCGACGTTCCACCAGCACGCGCCCGGCGTCCTGCGCGCGGAGGTCCGACGCCGCGAGGGTCGTCGCCATCGCGACCGTCCACGCGCTCGCCCACGCGATCGCCGCCGCGAGCCCGCGGCGCGGCTGCCGCAGCGGCGTCACCGCTCCTTCGGCACCCGGCGCGCCACCTGCTTGCGGTCCATCCCGCGCAGGATCGCCCGCATCGCCGCCCGCACCTCCGGATGCTCGAAGTACGCCGAGTGGATGCCGCTCTTCGTCGGGGTGCCGTCCTCGAAGAACGGCGTACAGTCGAGGTCCCACACGTTGTCCGGCGCCGGCACCATCCGGTCAAGCCCGCTGCGGCCCAGGCGGCGCTTGCCGAAGTGCTTCAGCCCGGCCGACACGCCGAGCACCTGGTCGAGGCCCGAGTACAGCGCGCTGATGCGGTAGGTGAGGTTGGCGAGCGCGTCGCCGTCGCTCTTGTCGGTCGTCTCGCCCGCCGAGAACAGGTCGTTGTCCACGTCCGCGGCGACCATCACGAGCTGGTTGATCAGGCTCACCAGCAGCGGCTGGTTGCGGCGCGTCCAGACCTGCTGCGCCGCCTTCTGCAGGACGTAGTTGCCCATCGAGTGGGCGATCACCGAGACCTTCGCCTTGCACGCCGCCGCGTCATCGGCCGCCGCCTCGGCCTGCTTGCGCACCAGCCAGGCGTAGAAGGCGTCGAGCAGCTCGGCGAGGTCGGCCGCCGAGGCGCGGGCGTCGCGGCGGTCCGGCAGGTAGTTGGTCACCTTGCCGTCGCTCGGCCAGGTGAACAGCACGCACTCGCCGAGCCCCTCCGGGCCCTCGTAGAGGTCACGGTGGATCTGCGCGTAGCGCTTGGCAGCATCCTTCCACGAGACGTTGTACCCGTGGATGAACACGGTCACGTGCTGCTGCTCCCCCTGCGCGTCCTCGGTGACCTCCGGGAAGCGGTCCGCCGCGGCGACCAGCATGGTGCGGAACTTGTCCTCCGTCACCCGGGCCCAGCTCGACAGCCTGTCGAGCGGCCCCGCCTTCGCCACCCAGTAGGTGAGGCCGCTGCCGCGGCTCTCGGAGAGCGCCGACGCGCCCACGGCGCGGTTGGTGACCATCCAGTATCTCGCCACGTTCGCCTCCTGGCTCAGAGGGAGGAACTGATGCGGTCCCACTCATCCCGTATGGCCTTCGCCCCCGCCCGCGGCCCCTCCGGATGCGCGAACACTCCGCGCCCCGGGACGAAGCCGAAGTCGACCGAGCCGACCTTCCGGTGCACGCCCGCCAGCGTCGCCGCCGAGTCGCTGCCCCCCGGCACCGGGAGCGCCGGCCGCAGGTGCCCCATCCGGTCCGTGCACGCCGCGAGGCACGCCCGCACGTCCGCCTCCGGCGTGCACATCCGCGGCCCGAACCCGGGCATGATCACCACGTCGTAGCCCGCCAGGCGCTGCAGCCGCGTGAACACCCGCGGATGCACCCCGTACTGCGGCACCCGCGTGAGGCCCGCGAGCATCGGGAAGTGCGCGACGAGCGGCACCGTCGCGTGCTTCCGGAGCATCCGCACGGCGCTCAGCCCCGTCGGCATCGCGTTGACCATCACCGCGTTCGCGCCGTGCCGCGTCACCAGGTCGTGCAGCGGCACCAACCGGTCCACCTCGTCCGTGATGTTCGCGAGGTAGCACTTGGGCACGCCCGTCTCCCGCTCGGCGCGCCGGCGCAGCTCGCCGAGCAGCCGCGTCCGCTCCTCCGACGGCGACCACGCCGTGTCGGCGAGCATCTCGTCGTCCTTCGCGATGTCGAGCCCGCCCATCCATCCTTCGTACGCGAGCGGCGCGAACTGCGCGGGCGTGAGGCCGATGTTCGGCTTCACCACGCCGAGGAAGATCGGGCGGTGGAACGCCTGCAGCCGCTCGCGCAACCCCGCGATGCCGAACTGCGGGCCCTGGAAGTGCGCGAGGAACGGGTCGGGGAACCGTACCTCCTCCAGCCGCACGATCGGGATGTCGGGGGCGAAGAAGACGCCTTCGCCGAGGATCGCCGAGAGGAGGTTGGGGATCCGCGGCCCGAAGTTGCCGTGCGGGTGCGCGACCACCGCGCGGCAGCGGTGCACGCCGGCGGTGTTCCCAACGCCCGGCAGCTCCAGCGAGAAGCCACCGATGAGCGTGGACTCCAGCTCGAGGACCTTCGCGCCGTAGACCGGGCGGAAGTCCTCGGCGACCCCGCTCCGCTTCCACTGCGCGGTGGACTGCTCGCTGCACAGGTGCGCCGCCGCCACGCGCGGGTCGCCGGCGCACTCGAAGGTGAACTCCAGCTCGAGGTACGCGTCCGGGTCGAGCGTGTCGCGGCGCGCGAAGAACCCCGCGACGTCGTCGCCGGCGACGCTCATCGGCCCGCTCCGGCGCTCATCGCTCGGCCGGGGACTCGCCCAGCAGTGTCAGCCGCACCTCGCGCTGCGGCCGCGGGCCGTCGAGCTCCACGAAGAAGACCGCCTGCCAGGTGCCGAGCTCGAGCTCGCCGCGCACGACCGGGATCGTCTCGGTGGTGTTGAGGAAGAGCGAGAGGAGGTGGGCGTGCCCGTTGTCGCGCCCGTCGAGCGCGCCATGGTCGTGGGCGTAGCCCGCGCCCTTGGGGGCGAGCCGCTCCAGGAAGCGCGTCATGTCGCCCTGCAGCTTGGGCTCACGCTCGTTGATCGCGATCCGCGCGGTCGTGTGCAGCGTGCCGACCACCAGCAGCCCGTCGCGGATGCCGGCCGTGGCGACCCAGTCGCGGACGCGGTCGCTGAGGTCCACGAACGCGATCGGGGTCGTGGTCTCGAGTGTGAGGGCGTGGCGGACGAGGCGCACGCGGGCAAGGTAGCCGTCGCGCCGCGGGCGGCGCCACCAGCCGCCGTCCGAGCCTCCCGGACGCGCCGGGACGCCGGAGCGCCAGCCCCATTGACGCCCCTTGTTCCCGCGACGAGCGTTGCGGGGTGCGCTCCTGCCCTGCCCTCCTCCGCCTCGGCGCCCTCGTCGGTGCCGCGCTCGGCGCCCTCGCGGCCGCTCCGCTCGCCGCGCAGGACGCCCCCAAGCCGGATGCCCCCTGCGGACCGCCAGGCTACCTGTTCGCGGTCGAAGCGCCGGACTTCGCCGACGCCGACTCCGCCTGGCTCGCCGGCGCGGCGCGCGCCCTCGCCTACCGCTGGCCGGTGCCGAGCAAGCGGCGCGACAGCTACGCCAACTGGCGCCGTGTCCGCCGCCGCATCCTCCCGCCCGAGCCGCGGTGGGCCGACGACTACGAACCGGCCCCCGGGCTCCGCGCCCGCTTCACCATCGTCCTCACGCGGCGCGGCCGGCCGCGCATCAGCGACCCGGCGCCGGCCTCCGGCGACGAGCTGTTCGATCATTCCCTGCGCGCCATCATCACGGATCCGCTCCCGGCGTCGCCCGACCTGCCGGGGGTCCCCGCCGGTCTCGACTCCCTCGTCCTGGTCGTCCACCTCGGCGCCGTCCCCGACACTGTCCGCGCCGGCGTGGTGCACTTCGCCACCGGTCAGCGGCGCGTGGAGCCGATGCCCGGCGCGCTGCAGTTCGAGGTCCCGCGCTCGGCCGAGACGGCGATGCGCAACGGCCGCTACGCCACGGTGAAGTACGACGTCTCCGCCGGCGGCCAGGTGATCGCCTCCAGCGTCGAGATCCTCGACTCCTCCGACCGCGAGATCGTGGACGCCGTGCGCGGTGCCCTCGTGAACGCGCGCTTCCGTCCCGCCGAGCAAGGCTGCCGCGCCGTCGCGATGACGGTCGTGCAGGTCTTCCGCACCTGAGCCCCCGCCGCGGATGAGCACCCCGCTGGATCCCGCTCGCGACCACCGCATCTCCCTCGCCGAGGCGGTGGACCTCACCCGCCGCTTCCGCCACGACGGGCCGTCGCGGCTCGGCGATGCGATGGCCTTCAACGGGCCGCAGGTGATGGCACTGCTCTCGCAGCCTGGTTGCGTGGGGCTCCGCATCTACCAGGGGCTCACGGCCGCGGGCGATCCGTCGCTCGTGCTGGTGGGCGTGGACGCCCGGGGCGACGACCTCACCGACGGGATGCTGCTCGACCTCTCGTTCCCGTGTCCGCCGTGGTGCCCGGACGGCTCCGCGCTGAAGGGGTGAGGCGTGCGGCCCTCGGCGCTCTACATCGTCCTCTTCTGGTGCTCGGCGTTACCGGTGCTCGTGGGCGCCTGGCGCTGGCGACACCTGGCGCGGGAGTGGCGGCTGATCGCCGTCATCCCCGCGTGGTGGATCACCAACTCGCTCCTCGGCCTCGCGTGGCAGGCCTGGGTGGATCGGACCAACAACCTCTGGGTGCAGTACCTCTGGATCGCGGTGGATGCGGTGCTGGTGCTGTGGATCGTGGCAGGGATGCAGCGGACGGTCTGGGCGCGGAACGCCGTCCGGTTCTCCATTCCCGCGTATCACCTCGCGATGCTCGCGTCGCTGCGCTGGTTCGAGAGCGCGCGGGAGTTCTCGGTGATCTCGGTCCCGCTGTTCGGCGTGCTGGCGACCGGCCTCGCGATGTACACGCTGCTGACGCGCGCATTCAGCGACGCCCCGGACGCCCTCCCCGCGCGGCAGGCGGTCACGCTCGGCTGGATCGTCCTCTACTATGGGATGATGGGCGTCACCAGCGCCGTGCTCGCCTACTACCAGCGGCACGCGGCGTGGCTGGCGATGGCCGACACGCTCGTGCTCCGCATCTGGTTCCAGTTCGCCGCCTCGCTCACCGCCACCTGGCTCCTCCTCTGGCCGACACCAGCGACATCCTCTGGACCATCACCGTCGTCAGCACGCTGACGCTGGGGATCCTCGTGTTCGCCGTGGTCGCCGCCTCCCTCCTCGCCATGCGGCAGGGGACGCGGCTGCGGCGCGAGCAGGCCCGGCTCGTCGCGCGCGCGCACGAGGAGGAGCGGGCGTGGGTGGCCTCCGAGCTCCACGACGACGTGCTGCAGCGGGTCGCGCTCGTGCGCGCGGAGGTGGAGCAGGTCACCGTGCGGCTCGGCACCGGCGCGGTGGCGGAGCCGGTCGACACGCACCTCCGCGGCATCAACGCCGAGCTCGTGGACCTCGCGGTCACGGTCCGACGCATCGCGGCGCGCCTGCATCCGACCGTCGTGGACCAGGTCGGCCTCGTCCCCGCCCTCGAGTCGCTGGTGCAGGAGTTCGACCGGGCCGGAGAGGTCGAGGTCAGTCTCGACGCCTCCCGTGCGCCGTCGGGGCTCCCGCACGAGACCGCCCGCGCCGCCTACCGCATCGCACAGGAGGCGCTGCGCAACGTGGCGCGGCACGCGCAGGCGCGCACGGCCTTCGTCTCGCTCGAGGCGGCCCCGGGCGCCCTGATCCTCCGCATCCGTGACGACGGCCGGGGCTTCGACGCGGCCGAGCAGTCTCGCCACGGCATCGGGCTCGCCTCGATGCGCGAGCGCGCCCTCATCGCCGGCGGCGAGGTGAAGGTCACCGCGCTCCCGGGCCAGGGCACGACCATCACCGCCCACCTCCCTGCCTGACCATGCCCGCGCGCCGCTGGCGGCTCGTCCTCGCCGACGACCACCACCTCGTCCTCGACGCCCTGCGGACCTCCCTCGCCGACCGTTACGACGTGGTGGGCGTGGCGCAGCACGCGCGCGGGATCCTCGACGAGGTGGAGCGCCACCACCCCGACCTCCTGCTCCTCGACCTCTCGCTCCCCGAGCGCAACGGGCTCGAGCTCATCCCCGAGCTCCGCGAGCGCTCGCCGCGCACCCGCATCCTCGTGGTGACGATGATGGCCGACCGCGTCATCGCCGACCGGGCCATCGCCGCGGGCGCCTCCGGCTTCGTCCCCAAGGACGCCGGCCTCGCCGAGCTCGAGCTCGCCATCACGGCCGTCATGCGCGGGGGGACCTTCATCTCCGACCACGTACCGCAGCTGAGCAACCGCGTCTCCCTCGTGGCGTCGCACCCGGCGCTGGCCGCCCTCTCGCCGCGGCAGCACGAGATCATCCTGCTCATCACCGAGGGGCTCACGTCGGCGGAGATCGCACGGAAGCTGGGGCTCACGGAGCGGACCGTCGGATGGCACCGGACGAACATCCGCGAGAAGCTCGGCGTGGACTCGCCCAACGGGTTGGTGCGCTTCGCCGTACTCCTCCAGCCGGACCGTGCGGGTGGCGAAGGGGCCTAGCCACCGGCACATTCCGGCGACGGTCCATTCCCCCATCCTGCACGCCCAATGCCGAACCTCGCCGCCAACCATCCGCAGGTCGTCCACTTCGCCATCGCCCTGCTGCTGCTCGGCACGGCCTTCCGCGTCATCTCCCTCACCGGCCGCCTCGCCTTCACCCGGCACGCCGCCGCGGTACTCCTCCTCCTCGGCACGGTCTCGGCCGCGGTGAGCGTGAAGTCCGGCCTCGACGCGCACGGCCCCGCCGAGCGCATCCCGGGTGCGCGGTCGGTGGTGCAGGAGCACGAGGAGTACGGCATCACGACCCGCAACATCTTCTTCGCCGTCGCGGTGCTCGAGATCATCGCCCTAGGCCTTGGCGCCAGCGCCGGCGCGTCGAAGCACGCCAAGTGGGCCTACGTCGCCTCGGCGGTGATCGGCCTCTACGGCTCCTCGGTGCTCTACGAGGCCGCCGAGCACGGCGGCGAGCTCGTCTATGAGTACGCGGGCGGCCCGGGCCTCCGCACCGGCAAGCCCGAGGACGTCGAGCGGCTGCTCCTCGCCGGCCTCTACCACCAGTCCATGGCCGACCGGAAGGCGAAGAAGCACGAGGATGCCGCGCGCCTCATCGAGGAGATGGCCCGCCGCTTCCCGGCCGACACGACGATCGCGCTGATGCGCGTCGAGTCGCTGCTCCTCGACAAGCAGGACGCGGCGGGCGCCGTCGCCGCGGCCCGCGCCACGGCGGTGGACGACAAGAGCCCGCGCTGGGCGAGCCGCAAGGCCGGCCTCCTCGCCGACGCCTTCGTCGCGCTCGGCCAGCCCGACAGCGCCCGCGCCGCGCTGCAGCCCGTGGTGCAGGCCTTCCCGCAGAACACGCGGCTCAAGGCGAAGCTCGACTCGATCCACTGAGTCGGCCCCGGACGGGCGATGTTCCGCAGCCAGTCCGTCCGGGTCCTGCTGGCCCTCGCCGTCGGCCTCGCGGCCGGGATGACGCTGCAGTGGCGTCTCCCGGCCGCGGTCGCATCCGTGCTCCCCGCGGCCGACGTGGTCGGCACGCTGTGGACGAACGCGATCCGGATGACCGTCATCCCGCTGGTGTTCGCGCTCACCATCGGGGCGGTCGCGGCCGGCGGCGGCAGCGCCGAGCTGCGGCGCGCGGGCACCCGAGCCGTGGTGGTGTTCGTCGTGCTCCTCCTCGCGGGCGGCGTGCTCGCGCTGGTCACGGCGGAGTTCGCGTTCGCGGGATACGCGCTGCCCGCGGAGGTGGCAGAGCGACTGCGCGGGAGCGCCGGCGCCGCGGCCGCCGCCCCGGCGATGCCCTCGCTCGCCCAGCGGCTCCTCGACATGGTCCCTGCCAATCCGATGAAGGCGGCGGTGGACGGCGCGCTGCTGCCGGTGGTGGTCTTCGCGCTCGCGCTGGGCTTCGCGCTGAAGCAGGTGCCCGCGGAGCGGCGCGCCCCGGTGGTCGAGGCGGCGCGCGGCGTCGCCGACGCGCTCCTCGTGCTCGTGGGCTGGGTCGTCGCGGCGGCACCCGTGGGCGTGCTCGCCCTCGCGCTCGCCCTCGGCGCGCGGCTGGGGGCCAGCTCGGTGGGCGCGCTCGCGCGCTATATCGCGACGCTCTCGATGACGCTGCTGCTCTTCACCGCGCTGCTCTACCCGGTGGTGGTGTTCGTGGGGCGCGTGGGGTTCCAGCGCTTCCTCGCCGCCGCCGCACCGGCGCAGGCGCTCGCGGCGGGCACCCGGTCGTCACTGGCCGCGCTCCCGGTGATGATCTCGGCAGCCCGCGCCCGGCTCGGACTGAGCGAGGCGGCCAGCGGGTTCGTGCTGCCGCTCGCGGTCTCGATCTTCCGCGTGAACGTGCCGATGGCGTGGGTGGTGGGCGCGGTCTTCCTCGGCAAGCTCTACGGCATCCCGGTGGGCGAGGGCGCGCTGGCCGGGCTCGTGGTGACGGCGACCCTGCTCAGCTTCAGCGTGCCCGGGATCCCGTCGGCCAGCCTTTTCCTTCTCGCGCCCGTACTGGTGGAGCTGGGACTCCCCGCGGAGGGGGTGGGCATCCTCATCGCGGTGGACGTACTCCCGGATATGTTCAAGACGTTGGCGAACGTGACCTCCCAACTGACCGCAGCGGCGATCGCCGGCGGTCCCGCGGCCGCCCACGCGGCCCTCACTCCCACGGAGACCTGATGAAGCACGGATCCGTCCTCCTCGCCGCACTGGCGACGCTCGCGGCCTGCACGCCGACGCAGCAGCCGGGCGCCCCGGCCCCGGCGCCGCGCCCCGGCGCCGCGCCGGCGGCCGCGCCCGCCACTCCCACGTCCACCCCGACGCCGGGCGCGCCCGGCGGTCCGGGCGGTCCTGCCGGCCAGGGCGGCGGTCAGGGCGGACAGCCCGGCGGCGGTCCGGGTGGCGGGGGCCCGGGCGGCGGAGGCCAGCCGACCCAGCCGCGCCCCTACCGCTCGGTGATCACCGAGCGCGCGGTCACGCAGAACGGCCTGCTCAAGGTCCACCGCGTGGGCGAGCAGCTCTTCTTCGAGATCCCGGCGCGCGTGCTGAACAAGGAGATGCTCCTCATCTCGCGCAACGTCGAGAGCACGCTGCAGAGCCCGAGCGGCTTCTTCGGCGGCGGGTCGCGCAACATCGTCCAGTGGGAGCGCCAGGGGAACCGCGTGGTGCTCCGCGCCAAGGACTTCGACCTGATGGCCGACTCGACCTCGGCGATCTGGAACGTGGTGAAGGGCTTCCGGAAGGGCGCGGTGCTGGCGAGCTACAACGTGGCCGCCTACGGCCCCGACAGCGCCGCGGTGGTGGACGTCTCCGACCTCTTCCTGAGCAACATCCCCGAGCTCGGCCCGATCGCGGGCATCCAGCGCAACAAGAGCTGGGTGGAGCAGACGTGGGCGTTCGACGACAACGTGGACGTCGAGGTGACGCAGAGCGGCGCCGGTGCGGCGGCGGCGCCCCCGGGCGCGCCGGCCGGCTTCGGCGGCGGTGCGCAGCGCTCGCAGACCGTGCGCGTGCACTTCTCGATGCTCAAGCTCCCCGACCAGCCGATGATGCCCCGCTGGGAGGATGAGCGCGTGGGCTTCATCTCGAGCTCGTGGTACGACATGTCGCGCCCGGTGCACCGCGCCGAGGCGATGCGGTTCATCCACCGTTTCAAGCTCGTGAAGAAGGACCCGAACGCCGCGGTGTCGGACCCGGTCGAGCCGATCATCTACTGGATCGACCCGGCGACGCCCGACTGGCTCAAGCCGTGGATCGTGAGCGGCGTGAACAAGTGGCAGGAGGCCTTCCGCAAGGCGGGCTTCTCCAACGCCATCTTCGGACGCGTGGCGCCGACGCCGGCCGAGGACCCGAACTTCTCGATGTATGACGCCCGCCGCTCGGTGATCTACTGGAATCCGAGCACCGTCGCCAACGCGACCGGCGGCCAGATCGTGGACCCGCGCTCAGGGCAGATCCTGAAGGGCGAGGTCAACATGTACCACAACATCATGGAGTTGCAGAAGAACTGGTACTTCATCCAGGTCTCGCCGCTCGATGCCCGCGCCCAGCGGCTGCCCCTCCCCGATTCCCTGATGGGGCGCCTGGTCGAGTACGTCGTGACCCACGAGATCGGCCACTCGATCGGCTTCCCGCACAACATGAAGTCGTCGGCGCAGTACCCGGTGGACTCGATCCGCTCGCGCACCTTCCTCGAGCGGATGCACGGCCACGTCGCGACGCTGATGGACTACTCGCGCTTCAACTACGTCGCGCAGCCCGAGGACAGCATCCCGCCGCACCTGCTCATCCCGCAGGTCGGGCCGTACGACGAGTTCGCGGTGCACTGGGGCTACGCGCCCATCCCGTCGGCGCGCACGCCGGATGAGGAGAAGCCGACGCTCGACCAGTGGGCCCGCGAGCAGGACCGCTTCCCGTGGCTGCGGTTCTCCACCTCGGACGCCGAGGGCGATCCCGAGGACCAGACGGAGGCCGTCGGCGACGCCGACGCGGTGCGCGCCACCACGCTCGGCATGAAGAACCTCGAGCGCGTGGTCGGCTCGCTCATCCGCGTGGCCGAGAAGCCGGGCGAGAACTATGACGAACTGGAGATGCTGTACGGCGAGGCCGTGAGCCAGTGGGGCCGCTACATGGGCCACGTGGGCTCGATCATCGGCGGCGCGTACACGCAGGAGCGCTACGGCACCGGCCCGCGCTTCCGCCCGCTCGAGCGCGCCCGCCAGCAGGAGGCGGTCCGGTACCTCAACCAGACGGCGTTCCAGGTCCCGACGATGTTCCTCGACCCGGCGATCCTCCGCCGCATCGAGAACGCCGGCGTGGTGGAGCGCGTCCGGCAGCGGCAGACGGCGGTGGTGAACTCGCTGCTGTCGCAGGCGCGGCTCAACCGGCTCGTCGAGTTCGAGGCGCTGGCCGCGAACCCGCGCGAGGCGTACACCCTCTCCGACCTGATGACGGACCTCCGCACGGGGATCTACAGCGAGCTCGCGGCGCCGACGGTCCGCGTGAACGCGTACCGGCGCAACCTGCAGCGCGCCTTCCTGGCCGCGGCGGACGCGCGCCTCAACCCGCCGGCGGCCGCGGCGGCACCGGCCGGGCTCCCGGCGGGCTTCCCGGGTGCGGCGCCGGCCAACCCGGCCTTCAGCGACGTGCGCGCGGCGATGCGGGCGACGCTGCAGGACATCGACGCGGCGGCCGCGGCGGCGCTCCCGAAGGCCGGCGACGGCATGACGCGGATCCACCTGCGCGACCTGCGGACGGAGATCCGCCGCATCCTCGACGACGAGGATTGACCCGACGCACGTCGCCTGCCGGCCAGCGCCGGCAGGGGGCGGACGCGGGCCTCGCGGGAACGGCACGGGGCCGGGCGCACCAGCGCCCGGCCCCGTCTCGTGCCGCCCCGCCCGCTACGGGTGCGACGCGCCGTAGTGCTCCCGCTCGCACGACGGGCAGATGCCGTGCGTGAAGGCGGCGTCGTGATGGGTCATCAGGTAGAGCTCGATCTTCTCCCACGCGCCCGTCGTCGCGCGGATCGCCTTGCAGTGCGCACAGATCGGCAGGTACCCCGTGAGCGCCTTCGCCAGGGCGGACTCGAGCCGGAGGACCGCCTGATCGCGCTCCTCGAGCGCGCGCCGGTAGTACACGAGCAGCGTCCCGAAGCCGATGGCGAGCTGGCTCACGCCGGCCACGAGGAAGAGCGCCGGCGCCAGCTCGACGCTGTCCGACGCCCACGGGAAGGTCGCGTTCGCGGCCCCGAGGAGCGCGAGCCCGGCCGCGACGAGCCAGGTGCCGCCGCCGCGCGTCGCGCGCTCGCGCGCGACCAGCCCGGCACTCCACATCGTCGCCGCGCCGAAATGCAGGTAGGTCGGCACGCCGGGGGCGTCCCAGAGCACGATCGGCGCGACGAACACGTCCCACAGCACCCCGCCGCCGATGATCCAGAAGGAGACGCGCCACCCCTGCGGCACCGCGCGACCGAGCAGCGCGTACGCGCCCGCGAGGAGGCAGTAGCCGCGGCCGAGGACGAGCAGCGGGAGCAGCAGCGCGCCGGTCGCGTAGCCAAGGTCCGCCGACAGCAGGCCGTAGCCGTAACGCGCGGCCCAGAGCACGGCCGCGATCGCCCAGTACCCGAGCCACCGCTCCCGGTGGTCCCGCCACATCAGCGCGAGCACGAGCGCGAGGGCGATCGCGCTCAGCAGCGGCATCACGGCAGAGTTCACGCGGCGGCCCGTCGGGTCAGGGCGTGCCGAGTGCGACCCGGCCCGTGCGCGGGTCGAACGTGCCGCCCGCCGTGAGCACATGCACCGTCACGCCGGAGGCCTGCACCTGGCGGCCCCCCGCGGCGCGCGTGGCCCGCCGCGCATCGTAGATCACCGCGCCGCTCTCGCCCGCCACCCGCCACTGGCCGTCGGCGCCCACGATCAGCGCCGTGGACTCGTCGATCCCGACGCCGAGGTGCGGTTCCCGCTCCACCACGAGGGTGAGCAGGCGGCCGTACCGCTTGCGGCGGAAGAAGTGCTGGTCCACGATCGCATCGGGGAGCAACCCGAAGCCCTCGGCGGTGATCACGTTGTCCCGCTCCATCGTGCCCCAGACCACCTCGGAATCGGGGCGGATGCCGCCCGGGCGCCGCTCGTCGCCGGTGATCATCACGCGCGACATCACCGCGGCGCCGGCCGAGGTGCCGCCGATGACGGCGCCCGCCGCGAAGCGCGCGTGGATCGCGCGCTCCACCGGTGTCCCCTTCAGCACGTTGGCGAGGCGCACCTGGTCGCCGCCGCCGAACCAGACGCCCGTCACGCCGTCGAGGAGGCGGCCGGCGCTGTCGGTCAGCGCGTCCTCGCGCGTGAGGTACACGTTCCGCGCCGACGCGCCGTGCTTCGCGAGCTCGGCGACGGTCTCCTCGCCGCTCGTGCGCCCCTCCTCGCTCGCCATCGCGAACACGATGATCCGCGCCTTCCCCGCCCCGCCGGCGAGCCGCACGAACTCCGCGCGCACCGCATCGGGCTGCGGGCCGCCGCCGACGATCACCAGCGCGCCGCGGGCCTGCGCCGCGAGTGGCGCCGCGAGTGGCCCCGCGCCGAGCAGGGCCGCGCCGGCGACCGCGCACGCGCCCGCGAGCCACGCGGCCGCTCCCCCGATGCGGCGCGGCGCGCGCCGCGCGACCGCCCGTGCCCGCGCCCCGTCTTCCATCCTACCGATCACGCTGCCGCTCCCTCGTCCTTCCGGACGCGATACAGGTAGCCCACGCCGAGGATGAACACGCCCACCACCAGCAGGCTCCCCACCCGCAGCCCGATCTGCCGCAGGTCGCTCGCCTCGAGGAACGCCTTGAACGCCGCGTACAGCGCGAGCGCGAGCCCCACCTGCCGCGTCGCGGTCATCTGCCGCATGCGGCCGTACAGCAGCGTGCCCACCCCGGCGACCGCATAATAGATGATGAGGAGGAACATCGAGAGGTCGCGCGAGACGACCGCCGAGAGCTCCTCGCGCACCCAGAGGAACGCGACCACCGGTCCGGCCGCGGCGACGAGGCGGGCGGCGAGGTGGTCCCCCGGGTGCGACGACTCGGGCTGCGACCGCAGCGGCGGCGGCAGCAGCCGCGAGACCGCGAGCCACGCGAGCACCACCGCGAACGCGGCCGCCGAGGCGAGCGACAGGAAGGGCGTGTACGCGTACGCGACCCGCAGGTCGAGCTCGCGGTAGCCGAACACGGTCGCGAAGAGCAGTGCGAGGCCGAGCGGCAGGAGCAGGATGCGCCCGCCGAGCCGCGACATCGCGAGCGCCGCCGTCGCGGCCAGTGCCGCCATCCCCACCGCGGCCGCCGCGCTCGGCGGGTCGGAGAGGCCGAGCACCCCGATCAGCGCCGCGTTGAGCACCGCGGCGAGATGCCGACCGCGGTGCCGCGGCGGGTCCACGAAGACGTACAGCGCGGAGAGCGCCGCCCAGAGCGCGGCGACCATCGTCCCGCGCCGCTCGTCGAGCAGGTCCGCCGGGATCAGCGCGGTGAGCAGCAGCAGGAAGGGCAGCCAGACCGGTTCCGCCGAGGACTCGCCGCCGTCACCCGCCGCGGCGGAGCGTCGGCGCAGCGCGTGCAGCAACAGCGTGCCCGTGAAGGCGTAGGCGACGGTCCTCTGCAGCGTCGTACCGTCACGGTCGCCCGCCTGCAGGAGCGTCGCGCAGAGCACCACCACCAGCGACCCGACGAGCGTGCGGCGCACGCCGGCCGCCCCCACGGCCACCGTCACCGCGGCGAGCAGCAGCGCGAAGAGCGCGGGCCAGTACACGGTCGGCGCGTGCCCCTCCCAGCCCGCGGCGAGCGCGTACCACATCGCCGCCGTGGAGAGGAGCCACCGCGCCGCGAGCCACTCCGGTTCCCGGATCGCGACGATCGCGGCCGTGAGCACGACGAAGCCGTAGACCAGCAGTTGGCTGCTGTCGCCCGCGCCTGGCATCGTGATGAACGGCGCGAGCATCGCGCCGCCGAGGCCGAGGCAGAAGAGGAACTGCTCGCCGTCGCGCAATGCGAGCGCCGAGAGCAGCGCGCTGGCGATCGCCGCGATGCCCAGCGCCACGCCCGGCGGGACCAGCGCGAGCAGGGGCCCCGCCGCCCAAGCATCGAGGTGCACCACCGCCAGCGCGATGGCGAGCAACGCACTGCTGAACTTCGGGCTTCCCTCGCGCATCCGCAGGCCGACGCCCGTGAGCACCGCGGCCGCGAGCGCGCCGAGTCCCACGCGCACCTCGGGTCCGAGCAGGTTCCGCGCGATCGCCCACTGGAGGAACGCGCCCAGGCCGAGGAGGATGGCGAGCGTCGCGACTGCCAGCGTGCCGTAGCGGCCGACGAGGTTCTCGAAGTCGAGGGACTCCTCGGGCTTCGGCGGGCCGCGTCGCATCGGCGGGAGGGAGCTCGACCAGCTCGCCGCCGGCGGCAGCGTCGCCGCCGGGGGCGGGGCCGCGCCGGTGGATGCCGCGCTGCGCTCCGCGGCGGAGGCGGCGCCCGCCGCCAGCGGCTCGGCCGCCGTGGGCGGCGGCGGGACCGGCGGCGCACCGGGGAGGTCCCAGCTCGGGATCGTGGCCGACCGCGACGAGCGCAGTTCCGCGCGGAGGTCGTTCACCTGCTGCACCAACGACCGCACCACCTGCTCCAGCGCCTCGATCCGGCGCCGGTCGTTGCCCTGCGGATCCTCGCTCATCAGGCTCGGCGTGGGGGGAGTCCGTCAGCCCTGCTGCTGCGGCAATTTCCCGCACGAAGGCGCCGCCCGCCAGCCTTGCGCGGCCCCGCGCCAGCGCCTCGTAACCCGATGCCCTGCCGCTGGCTAGCCCCTGTGGGGCCCCTCCCCACACGCCGCCAGCGAATCCCCGCCTTGCCACGCGCCGCGGGTTGAGCGAACCTTGCCGGGTCCCCCTTTGGAGACTCCCCCCGCGATGGCCGCGACGAACGTGAAGGACCCGCAGTACTACCACAAGGTGGTGGACTGCCAATGGGCGTGCCCGGCGCACACGAACGTGCCCGGCTACCTGCGCCTCATCTCCCAGGGTCGGTACGCCGACTCCTACATGCTCAACCGGCAGTCCAACGTGTTCCCGGGCATCCTCGGGCGCGTCTGCGACCGCCCGTGCGAACCGGCCTGCCGCCGCGGCCGCGTGGACGAGAAGCCGGTCGCGATCTGCCGCCTCAAGCGCGTCGCGGCCGACCACCGCGGCGACATCACCGACCGGCTGCCCAAGGCGCCCGCGAAGAAGAACGGCAAGCGCGTCGCGCTCGTCGGCGCCGGCCCCGCCTCGCTCACGGTCGCCAACGACCTGCTCCCGCTCGGCTACGACGTCACGATCTTCGAGAAGAACGCGACGCCCGGCGGCCTCATGCGGATCAACATCCCGTCGTTCCGCCTCCCGGCGCAGGTGCTCGACGAGGAGTGCGACTACGTGATCCGGATGGGCGCGACGATGAAGTACGGCACCCCGGTCACCTCGCTGAAGGCGCTGCTCGCCGAGGGCTACGACGCGGTCTTCGTCGGCTCCGGCGCCCCCAAGGGCAAGGAGCTCGAGCTCCCCGGCCGCTGGGACGCGAAGGACAACATCCACCTCGGGATCGAGTGGCTCGCCAACGTCCACTTCGGGCATGTGGAGCGGATCGGCAGGCGCGTCCTGATCATCGGCGTCGGCAACACGGCGATGGACTGCTGCCGCACCGCGAAGCGCGTCGGCGCGACTGACGTGAAGGTGATGGCGCGCCGCGGCCGCAAGCACTTCAAGGCCTCGCCCTGGGAGCTCGAGGACGCCGAGGAGGAGCAGGTCGAGATCGTCGAGAACCACGCGCCCAAGCGGTTCGTGATCGAGGGCGGCAAGCTCGTCGGCATGGAGTTCGAGCAGCTGGCGTGGAGCGAGGACGCGGCGGGCAAGCAGGTGAGCACCGTCACCGGCACCGTGACGATCCCCTGCGACGACGTCATCCTCGCCATCGGCCAGGACAACGCCTTCCCCTGGATCGAGCGCGACCTCGGCGTCGCGTTCGACCCCAAGTGGGACATGCCGGTGGTGGACAAGGCCACGCACCAGAGCACGCGCCCCGGCGTCTTCTTCGGCGGCGATGCGGCGTGGGGGCCCGAGAACATCATCTGGGCCGTCGCGCACGGGCACGCCGCCGCGATCTCCATCCACCACCATTGCCAGGGGATCCCGGTCACCGACCGTCCGCCGGCGGGGATGACGCTGGTCTCGGCCAAGATGGGCATGCAGTCGTGGGCGTACGACAACGACTACGACACGTCCAAGCGCCAGAAGATGCAGCACGAGGAGCTCGCCAAGCGCTTCACCGACCTCAAGGTGGAGGTCGAGCTCGGCTACACCCCCGAGCAGGCGGCCACCGAGGTCGCCCGCTGCCTCAACTGCGACATCCAGACGCACTTCACCGACACGCTCTGCATCGAGTGCGATGCCTGCGTGGACATCTGCCCCACGAACTGCCTCACGATCACCACGAACGGCACGGGCGAGGCCGACCTGCGCGGCCGCCTCTCGGCGCCGGCGCTCAACGTCAAGCAGGCGCTCTACGTGAGCGAGGCCCTGCCCCAGACCAAGCGCGTCATGGTGAAGGACGAGGACGTCTGCCTGCACTGCGGCCTCTGCGCCGAGCGGTGCCCGACGGCGGCGTGGGACATGCGCACCTTCGACCTCAAGCAGGCCTACGCCGGGATGGTGGCCCGATGAGCGGCATCAACGACTTCGCGTTCAAGATGGGGACGGTGAACGGCACCGGCTCCGCGAGCGCCAACGCCCTGCTGATGCAGGCGATCTTCCGGATGGGGATCCCGGTCACGGGAAAGAACATCTTCCCGTCGAACATCCAGGGGCTCCCGACCTGGTACGAGATCCGGGTGAGCAAGGACGGCTGGACCGCGCGCCCGAGCGCGGTGGACCTCGTCGTCGCGCTCAACCCGGCGACGTACGCCAAGGACGTGAAGGCCGTGCGGACGGGCGGCTACCTCGTCTACGACTCCACCTGGCCGATGGACCCGGACCTCGTGCGCGAGGGGATCACCATCCTCGGCATCCCGTTCGGGCAGATGATGGTGGAGCACTTCGAGGGCGACCGCGACCGCACGCTGCTCCGCAACATCACCTACGCCGGGTCGCTGGCGGCGCTGCTCGCCATCGACACGACGGTCATCGAGCGGATGCTCTCCGAGAAGTTCGGCAAGAAGCCGAAGCTCCTCGACGCCAACCACAAGGCCTTCGCGCTCGGCTACGACTACGCGAAGGCGCACTTCGCGTGCCCGCTGCCGTTCCACCTCGAGGCGATGGACCGGACCGGCGACAGCATCCTGATCGACGGCAACACCGCCTGCGCGCTGGGCGCGCTCTACGCCGGCGCCACCGTGGGCGCATGGTACCCGATCACGCCGGCCACCGCGCTGATGGAGCAGTTCAAGGCCTTCTGCGAGAAGTACCGCGTGGACAAGGCCACCGGCCAGCACAAGTACGCGATCCTGCAGGCCGAGGACGAGCTCGCCGCCGCGGGGATCACGATCGGCGCCGGCTGGGCGGGGGCGCGCGCCTTCACCAACACCTCGGGCCCCGGCATCTCCCTGATGCAGGAGTTCATCGGGCTCGCGTACTACACCGACATCCCGGCGGTCTTCTTCGACATCCAGCGCTGCGGCCCGGCGACGGGCATGCCGACGCGGACCCAGCAGGCCGACCTGCTCTCGCTCGCCTACGCCTCGCACGGCGACACCAAGCACATCGTCATCTTCCCGTCGGACCCGCGGGAGTGCTTCGAGATGGCGGTGCAGGCCTTCGACCTCGCCGAGCGGTTCCAGACGCCGGTGTTCGTGGCGAGCGACCTCGACATCGGCATGAACGACTGGATGGTGAAGCGGTTCGACTGGGACGACACGTACCGGCCGGACCGCGGCAAGGTGCTCGACGCGAAGGCGCTGGAGCAGGTCCAGCGGTTCTCCCGCTACCTCGACGTGGACGGCGACGGCATC
Source organism: Gemmatimonadaceae bacterium (assembly GCA_019694735.1). Classification (GTDB taxonomy): domain Bacteria; phylum Gemmatimonadota; class Gemmatimonadetes; order Gemmatimonadales; family Gemmatimonadaceae; genus Pseudogemmatithrix. Next base: position 85,883 of record JAIBBJ010000064.1, read on the forward strand.
GCGGCGCGCACGCTCCCGGGCGTCGGCGGCAAGGGCGCGTACTTCGTCCGCGGCTCGGGCCACGACAAGCACGGCCAGTACACCGAGGACTCCGACGCGTACCAGGAGCTCGTGGACCGCCTGAAGCGGAAGATCGACGGCTCGGCGGAGCACCTGCCCGCCCCGGTCGTGTCGCACCAGCCGGGCGCCGAGGTCGGGCTCGTGACCATCGGCAGCTGCGAGGCCGCGGTGCACGAGGCGGCCGAGCTGCTCCGGCGCGAGGGGATCCACACCGACTACATGCGGATCCGCGCGTTCCCGTTCAGCGAGGAGGTGCGGCGGTTCCTCGGACGGCACGAGCACACGTTCATCATCGAGCAGAACCGCGACGCGCAGCTGCGCAGCCTGCTGGCGATCGAGCTCGGCGTGCCGCGCGACCAGATGACCCCGATCCTCGACTACGGCGGCATGCCGCTCCAGGCGCAGACCGTCGTGCAGGCCGTGAAGACCCATCTCGCCGAGGTGCCCGCATGACGTCCATCGCCAAGCCACCGGTCAAGCATCCCACGGCGCGCACCAACGGCCTCGGCCTCACGCTGCGCGACTACGAGGGGGCGATGAGCACCCTCTGCGCCGGCTGCGGCCACGACTCGGTGACCGCGGCGCTGGTGCAGGCCGCCTGGGAGCTGGAGCTCGAGCCGCACCGCGTCGGCAAGATGAGCGGCATCGGCTGCTCGTCCAAGACGACCGCGTACTTCATGAAGCAGTCGCACGGGTTCAACTCCGTGCACGGCCGCATGCCGTCGGTGACGTCGGGCGCGGCGGCGGCCAACCGCGGGCTGACGTACATCGGCATCTCGGGCGACGGCGACTCGCTGTCGATCGGGATGGGCCAGCTGAGCCACGCGATCCGCCGCAACGTGAACATGCTGTACGTGATCGAGAACAACGGCGTGTACGGGCTCACCAAGGGCCAGTTCTCGGCGTCGGCCGACGTCGGGAGCACGAGCAAGAAGGGCGAGGCGAACGAGCAGCAGCCGATCGACCCGGTGCTCCTGGCGCTGACCCTCGGGTGCAGCTTCGTGGCCCGCAGCTTCTCGGGCGACAAGCGCCAGCTGGTGCCGATCCTGAAGGCGGCGATCGCCCACAAGGGGCTGGCGCTCGTGGACGTGATCTCGCCGTGCGTGAGCTTCAACGACCACGAGGGCTCGACGAAGAGCTACGCGTACACGCGCGAGCGCGAGGTGGAGGCCGTGCACGCGGACTTCATCCCGCTCAAGCGCGAGATCACGGTGCCGGAGACGGGCGAGCAGGTGCGGGTGGTGGAGCTGCACGACGGCGGCCGGGTGCGGCTGCGGGCGACGGCGCCGGACTACGACCCGACCGACCGCGAGAGCGCGTACGCGCACGTGCGGGCCTGCCAGAAGCGCGGCGAGATCGCGACGGGGCTGCTCTTCGTGGACGAGAACGGCCGGGACATGCACGACTACCTGAAGACCGTGCCGACGCCGCTGATCGACCTGCCCTACGAGGAGCTGTGCCCCGGGCGGGCGGCGCTGGACAAGTTGATGGAGCGGTACCGTTGACCCGGCGCCGCGCCCTGATCGCTTCCCTGCTCCTCGCCGCGGCCTGCGGCGGGTCCCGCGCGCCCGCGGCCACCGCGCCCGCTCCGGCGGCCGCCAGCGCGGCGGCGAGCGAGGCGCCGCCCATCCGCATCGCGATCCCGGGCCGCATCGGGCCGTTCCGGTTCGTCCGCCGCCAGGACTTCGACGATGCGGCACTGGGCACGATGGTGCGCTACCGGCACGAGTCCGACTCCCTCGAGGCGGACGTGTTCCTGTACCCGGGCCCGGATCTCGCGGCCACCTGCAACGACGCCTGCGCGCGCCGGGCGCTGAAGGAGGAGCACGAGGGGTTCGTCCAACAGTTCGACGAGCTGCGCTCGCGCGGCTACGTACAGCGCATCCGGCTCCTCTCGCAGGCCCCCCTCGTGCCGCCGGCCGGTGCCCGATGGACGATGGGGCATGAGCTGCACCTCGAGGTGCGCCGCGATGGGCTCGACCAGCATTCGGACTTCTGGCTCGTCTACCTGCCGGGGATCCGCTTCAAGATCCGATCCACGTTCACCGAGACGCCGGCGCGGGTGGCGGCGCTCGCCGCCTTCACGGACGAGGCGCCCGGCGCGTTCATGAGCCAGACCGAGGCCACGGCCTCCGACGCGGCCGCGGCCGACGAGCGCCCCCTCCCTCCCACGGCGACTGCCGACGCGATCTTCGCGCAGTTGGAGGGGAACTGGGCGTGGTCGAGCGCGAAACAGGGCTGCGCGGCCGGCACGCACCGGCTGGTCGTCTCGCCCGACCGCCAGCAGCTGCGCATCATCGGCGCCGCGGCCAAGGAGGGCGAGGCGCCGGACACGACGGTCTACACGGTGATCGAGGCCGGACCGCAGGTCCTGCCCTGGGCCCCCTTCACGGTGCGGCTCGACATGCAGGGCGAGGACCGCCGGACCGACGCCGGCGCCCTCGTGAAGTGGGATCTCGTGTTGATGTCGCGCGACCGGTACCACTGGCACCGAACGGACTGGCCCGAGGGGGGCATCACCGCCGCGATCCGTCGCTGCCCGTGATGCCGGGCGCGGCCTACGCGCCGAGCGACTCGACGATCCCCTCGACCCCCGGCCACGCCGCCGCATTGTACCGCGCGATCACGCGCAGGTAGTGCTCGCCGTCCACCCCGTGCTTCGCGCGGATCGCCGCCGCGCCCTTCGCCACGCCCTCGGCCGTCGCGTAGGGTGGCTCCAGCCCCTCGGGGATCACCGCGCCCTCCGCCTGCACCCCCGCCGCCGCGAGGAAGTCCGCCTGGATCTGCGGCTCCACATCCACGTACAGCGTCTGGAGCAGGTCGAGCTCGTCGTCCGCCGTCTGCGCGTTCATCCGCACGACCTCCTGCGCCAGCTTCGCCGGCGGCCAGAGGATCAGCACCTGCGGGCGGAACCCGCCGCGCTTGGCCATCCGTGCGACGAAGTGCGCCCGCGTCTCCTTCCGCTCCGCGAAGAGCTTGGTCAGGAGCGCCACGCGGCGGGCGGCCGGGAGGGCCCGATACAGGGAGGGCGTCGCCATCGCGCTCGTCCTCACCCGGCCGCGGGCCCCGTCGGCCCGGTCACGTTGAGGTTCGGGGCGCCCGGACGGCGGAACTTCCCGCCCCGCACCACCGGCTGCGACAGCTGGAACTGCCGGTTCTCGTAGAACGCGACGATCCGCTTCCGGACGCTCGCCTGCGTGTCCGCCCGCTCCATGCGGAAAGGCGCATACCGCTGCTGGTCGCCGGACACGGCGAACCACCACCACGCGTCGGACGGATCACCGGCCCGCGCCTCCACCGTGCAGGTGTAGGTGCGCTCGTTCTCGGTGAACTGGAATTCCTTCGTCATCCGGGCATCCGCGTAAGGGAAACCTCAATCTAACCGGTCAGGCCCCGGATTTCCGGCGAAGGCCTCCCGGACCGCCTCGGCCAGCTCCCGGGCGGTGAACGGCTTGCCCAGGAAGGCCTGGGCCGTTCCCTGCAGCTCCGGGTGCCCCACCGCGTCCCGGGCGTACCCCGACATGAAGAGCACCCGGAGCCCCGGGCGGTGGCGGCGCACGGCCACCGCCAGCTCCGGCCCGCTCATCCCGGGCATCACCACGTCCGTCAGGAGGAGATCCACCGTCGTGGAGGGGTACTGGACGAGACGCAGCGCCTCCTCCGGCTCGCCAACCGCCCGCACCTGGTAGCCCATCGCGCCCAGCAGGCGTTCCAGGAGCCCGCGAATGGCCGGTTCGTCCTCGACCACGAGCACGGTGCCCTTGCCCGCCGGCACCGCCGGTCGTGCCGCGTCCGGCGGAGCCTGGACCGCCGAGCGGTGGCGCGGCAGGAGCACCGTGAAGGTGGAGCCTGCCCCGGGCGTGCTCTCGGCGAAGACCATCCCGCCATGCTGGGTCACCGCCCCGTACACCGACGCCAGCCCGAGCCCCGTGCCACTCCCTTGCGGCTTGGTCGTGAAGAACGGCTCGAACACCTTGTCGAGCACCTCCGCGTCCATCCCCACGCCGGTGTCGCGCACCACGATCCGGACGTACTCGCCGGGCTCCACGCGCCCCGACCGCACATCGAACGGCGCGTCGTACCGGACGTTGCCGACCTCGATTGCGATCGCCCCGGTCCCGGTCACCGCGTCGCGGGCGTTGAGGCAGAGGTTCGTGAGCACCTGGTCGAGCTGCCCGCGGTCGATCCAGACCGGCCAGAGCCCCTCCGCCAGGGTCCAGGTGATGCCGATCCGCTCCTCGATCGCGCCACGCAGCATCGGCACCAGCTCGCCGAGCGCGGCCCCCACGTCCACGGCCTCAGGCGCGACCATCTGCCGCCGCGCGAACATGAGGAGCTGCCGCGTGAGGCGCGCCGAGCGCGACGCGGCCTCGACCACCTGCTGCAGCGCCTCCCGCACCTCCGGCCCGGCCGACGCGTCCTGCAGCGCCAGTTCGGCGTGGCCGAGGATGACCATCAGCATGTTGTTGAAGTCGTGGGCCACGCCCCCGGCCAGGCGGCCCACCGATTCCAGCTTCTGCGCGCGCTGCAGGTCGACCTCAGCCGCGGCCCGCCGCGCCTCCGCCTCCACGCGCGCCGTGACGTCGCGGAACGACCAGACGCGCCCGCGGGGCTCGCCGCCGACGAACATCGGCCGCGAGTAGCGCTCGAAGACGCGCCCGTCCGTGAAGCGCAGCGTGTCGAAGCTCGTCTCCTCGGGGTGCGCGTAGAGGTACTGCACCTTCGCCACGAAGGCATCCGGGTCCGCCAGCTGTTCCAGCACGACGCCGATCGCCCGCGCGTCATCGCCGGACTCGAGCACCTCGAGGGGCATGCGCCACATCTGCACGAACGGCGTGTTGTAGGAGGCGATGCGGCCCTCCATGTCCACGGTGAGGATGCCATCCGCGGTGGACTCGAGCGTGGCACGCAGCAGCCCCAGCGTCCGCTCCCGCTCCTCCTCCACGCCCTTCCGGTCGCCGATGTCGGTGAGCGTGCCGACCGCGCGGAGGGGCGTGCCGTCCGGCGCGCGCTGCACGACCTTGCCGCGCAGCAGGAACCAGCGCCACGAGCCGTCGGTGTGCCGTGCCCGCACCTCCTCGCGGAAGAAGGGCGTCCGGCCGGCGAGCTGGGCTTCCGCTGCGGCCCGCGCGCGCGGGGCATCCAGCGGGTGCAGCCGGTTGAAGAACGCCTCCGACCCGAACGTGCCGGCCCCGGGGTCGTCCCCGACGAGCCGCCGGCCCTGCGGGCTGAGCCGCACCCGGTCCGTCGCGAAATCCCAGTCCCAAACCCCCTCGCTCGTCGCGGCGAGCGCGAGCTGCAGCCGCTCCTCGCTCTCGCGGAGCGCGCGCCCGCGCTCCTCCGCCGTCCGCACCGCGTCGGCGTGGATGGTCGCGTTGCGGAGCGCGAGCGCGGCCAGCCGCGCGAGCATCGTGCCGTGCGTGACGTCGTCGTCCGTGAACATCGCGGCCGTGGCCGGGCGGGACGCGATCAGCACCGCCTCTACGCGCCCGTCGCCGAGCACGGGGACGACCATCACCCGGCGCGCGGTCTCAGGGATGTCCGCCGGCCATCCGGCGGGCCGCGTCCGGTGGTCCGGGCGGAGGACGGGCCGCTGCGTGTCGTGCGCCTCCCACGCCAGCGGCACCTCGTGGCGGCCGGCCAGGTAGCCCTGCGACGGGCGCAGCGACTCGGAGGTCGCACGCACCGCGAAGCGGTCCCCCTCCGGCGTCATCACCGCGAGCTCGGCCGCCTCGAGCAGTGGCCCCATCCGCTCGATGAGCGCCTGCATCACCTCCGGCCGGTCGTGCTGCACGAGCAGATCGAGCGTTGCCTCGTTCAGCCCGGCGAGGAACCGCGCCTGCGCGCCGAGCGCGAGGGCGCGGCGGCGGCGTGCGGCGGCGTTGGTGAGCGCCACGACGGTGACGAGGAGCCCGACGAAGACGAGCAGCAGCGTGATCCGCACCACGCGGATCGAGTCCAGCAGCGGCGCCAGCACGGCATCGTCCGGCACCGAGACGACGGCGACCCAGCCGCGGCCCGGGAGCCGCGCCCCGAGCAACGAGGCCCCGTCCTGCGTGGTGAGTGCGTCGCCGGCCGGCGCCGCGGCGACCGCGGCGAGGAGCGCGGTCACCGCCGCGCGATGCGGCGCCGCCAGCGAGTCCACCACGCGGGTCGGCGACGGCGGGGCGGCGAAGACCTCGCCCTCGGCGTACGCGATCGCGTTGCCGCGGCGCGTGTCGATCACCGCGAGCGAGGTCCCGGGGGCGTGCAGCAGCCGCCCCATGCCCGCGAAGAGGCCCGCGATGCGCAGGTCGATCCCCGCCACGCCCACCACGCGCCCCGCGCGGTGCACCGGCGCGACGATCGTCCCGTACCACTCGGGCGGGTCGGCGGTGAACGTGGTCGGGAGCCAGACCGCGCGGCCATCCGGGTCCGCGACCGGCCGCACGGGATCCACCCAGCGGCTCGCGTCGTACGTCGGGCCGCGGGGCCGTCGCGCGTAGAGCGTGTCGCTCGGGATGACGATCGACTCGGCGCCGCCCTCCGAGATGAAGAAGACCGCCTCGGCGGATTCGTCGAGGCGGCCGGTCCCGAAGAGGGCGACGACACGGCGGCTGCGCCAGAGGGCGGCGCGCCACCAGTGGTCGCGCGGATGGTCGCGCGGCACCCAAAGCGCGGCGTCGAGGCGCGGGTCGAAGTCGCGGACGCGCTGCGTGCCGTCCGGGAACCGCACCATCCCCGTGTCGAAGGCGACCGCGTACGGCTCCTCCTCGGCCGCGAACGCGACGTCCATCAGGCCGGCGAGGCGCTCGACGCTGCGCTCGGTGCGCGCGATCTCCTCCTCGACGGCCCCGACCTGGGCCCGCAGCGCGGAGCGGACATCCTCGACGCGCGTCCGCACGAGCTGGCGCTCGAGCATCCGCTCGAGCCCGCGCCCGACCGGGATGAGCAGCAGCGACGCGATCGCGGCCGCGAGCGCGCCCCGCCACCGGAGGTCTCCAAGCCGCCCGACGAACGCGCGCATCGTGCTCCTTGCCGGTGTTCAGGATCGCCAGCCCTGCCCTGCCCCGCCGCGCGCGCCACCGACGCCACGGGCGCGCCACGGATGCGCGACGGGTGCGCCGCCCGCCTGTCTCAGCGGCTCACGCCGAGCCCGACCACTCCTTGGCCTCGACCTTGGTCGCGCTGGCGAGGACGTAGTCGCGGTTCATCTGCATGATGGCGTCGATGGAGATCCCCTTCGGGCAGGCCTCCTGGCATTCGCCGAAGAGCGTGCACCCGCCGAAGCCCTCGAGGTCCATCCGGTCCACCATCGCGAGCGCGCGCCGCATCCGCTCCGGCTGGCCCTGCGGGAGGGCGCCGAGGTGGGTGATCTTGGCGGCGGTGAAGAGCGACGCCGACGCGTTGGGGCAGGCCGCGACGCAGGCGCCGCAGCCGATGCAGGCGGCGTTGTCCATCGCCCAGTCGGCCTCCGGCTTGCCGATCGGGAGGGCGTTGGCGTCCTGCGCCGTCCCGGTGGGCGCGGAGATGTAGCCGCCCGCCTGGATGATGCGGTCGAACGCGCTCCGGTCCACGATGAGGTCCTTCACCACCGGGAACGCCTTCGCGCGCCACGGTTCGATCCAGATCTCGTCGCCGTCCTTGAAGCTGCGCATGTGCAGCTGGCAGGCGGTCGTGAGCTTCATCGGGCCGTGGGCGGCGCCGTTGATCATCAGGCCGCACGAGCCGCAGATCCCCTCACGGCAGTCGTGGTCGAACGCGATCGGCTCCTCGCCCCTCTCGATCAGCCGCTCGTTCACGACGTCGAGCATCTCGAGGAAGCTCATGTCGGGGCTGATGTCGGGCGCCGGGTAGTCCACGATCCGCCCCGGCTGCCCGGGGGCGGGCTGCCGCCAGACGTGCAGCGTCAGGTTCATCGCGCCGCTCACTTGTAGCTCCGCGTGCTGAGGTGGACGTTCTCGAACGCGAGCGGCTCCTTGTTGAGGATCGGGGCCTTCCCCTCCCCCGCGTACTCCCAGGCCGCCACGTAGGCGAACCGCTCGTCGTTGCGCTTGGCCTCGCCGTCCTCGGTCTGGTGCTCCGAGCGGAAGTGCCCGCCGCAGCTCTCCTCGCGGTGGAGCGCGTCGAGGCACATCAGCTCGCCGAACTCGAGGAAGTCGGCGACGCGCCCGGCCTTCTCCAGCGACTGGTTGAGCCCCTCGCCGGTGCCGAGCACGCGCACGTTCCGCCAGAACTCCTCGCGCAGCCGGGGGATCTCGACCAGCGCCTGCTTGAGCCCGGCCTCGTCGCGCGCCATGCCGCACTTCTCCCACATGATCTTCCCGAGCTCGCGGTGGAACGAGTCCACCGTGCGCGTGCCGTTGATGGACAGGAACCTCCGCGTCCGCTGCTCGACGGCCTCCTTGGCCGCCGTGAACTCGGGATGGTCCACCGTGACCTTCTCGAGCTTGTTGGAGGCCAGGTAGTCCCCGATGGTGTACGGGATGACGAAGTACCCGTCGGCGAGCCCCTGCATCAGCGCGCTGGCGCCGAGGCGGTTGGCGCCGTGGTCGGAGAAGTTCGCCTCGCCGAGCACGTGCAGCCCCGGGATGGTGCTCATCAGGTTGTAGTCCACCCAGAGCCCGCCCATCGTGTAATGCACGGCCGGGTAGATGCGCATCGGCCGCGTGTACGGGTCCTCGTCGGTGATGCGCTGGTACATCTCGAAGAGGTTGCCGTACCGCTCCTCGATCGCCTGCCGGCCGAGGCGCTTGATGGCGTCGGCGAAGTCGAGATAGACGCCGCGGCCGCCGGGGCCGACGCCGCGCCCGTCGTCGCAGGCTTCCTTGGCCGCGCGCGACGCGATGTCTCGCGGCGAGAGGTTGCCGAAGCTGGGGTACTTCCGCTCGAGGTAGTAGTCGCGGTCCGCCTCGGCGATCTGCGACGGCTCCTTGCCGCAGTCCTCGGCCTTCTTGGGCACCCAGACCCGTCCGTCATTGCGCAGCGACTCCGACATCAGCGTGAGCTTCGACTGGTGGTCGCCGGCGACCGGGATGCAGGTCGGGTGGATCTGCGTGAAGCAGGGGTTGCCGAATGCGGCGCCCTTCTTGTACGCGCGGTACGCCGCGGTGACGTTGCACCCCTTGGCGTTGGTCGAGAGGTAGAAGACGTTGCCGTAGCCGCCGGTCGCGAGGATCACCGCGTCGGCCGCATGCGACTCGATCTCGCCGGTCACCATGTCGCGCACGATGATGCCCCGCGCCTTGCCGTCCACCAGCACGAGCTCGAGCATCTCGTGGCGCTCGTACATCCGCACCCCGCCGCGCGCGATCTCCTTCTCCAGCGCCTGGTACGCGCCGATCAGCAGCTGCTGGCCGGTCTGTCCGCGGGCGTAGAAGGTGCGCGAGACCTGCGCGCCGCCGAACGAGCGGTTGGCCAGCAGGCCGCCGTACTCGCGGGCGAACGGCACGCCCTGCGCCACGCACTGGTCGATGATGTTCACCGACACCTGCGCGAGGCGGTACACGTTCGCCTCGCGGGCGCGGAAGTCGCCGCCCTTGATCGTGTCGTAGAAGAGCCGCTGCACCGAGTCGCCGTCATTGCGGTAGTTCTTCGCCGCATTGATGCCGCCCTGCGCCGCGATCGAGTGCGCGCGGCGCGGCGAGTCCTGGTAGCAGAAGCAGCTCACGTTGTAGCCGAGCTCGCTCAGCGTGGCGGCGGCCGAGGCGCCCGCCAGCCCCGAGCCCACCACGATGATCGAGTATTTCCGCTTGTTCGCGGGGTTCACCAGCTTCATCTCGAAGCGGTGCTTGTCCCACTTCTCCGCCAGCGGGCCGGACGGGATCTTGGCGTCGAGCTTCAGGGCCATGGGGTCGGGTCTCCGTCAGGCGAGGATGCCGAGGTACACCGCGATCGGGATCAGGGCGAACCCTGCCGACACGATGACCGCGAACCAGAGGGCGAACGCACGCTGCAGCGGCTCGGCGCTCCGCTTCGCCAGGCCGAGCGTGCGGAATCCCGCCCACGCACCGTGGAAGAGATGCAGCCCGAGGAAGAACATCGCGACCACGTAGAACGCCACCACCAGCGGCGACCGGAAGCCGATGATCACGTTGCCGTACGGCTGCAGGTGCACGAGCGCCGGGTGGAACCAGCCGAGCGTCAGGTGCCCGAGGTGGTACACGATGAACGCGGCGAGCAGGATGCCGCCGAGGCGCATCGTACGCGAGGCGAGCGTGCTCACCTGCGGCACCTTCCGCGCGTAGCCCTCGGGGCGCGCCTTGGCGTTGATCGCCGTCAGCTGGAGCGCCGCCACGATGTGCAGCACCGCCATCCCGATCAGTCCCAGCCGAGCCACCCAGAGCAGCTCCTCGCTCGTGCGCAGGAGCTCGGCGTAGCGGCGCATCGCGTCCGCGCCGAGGAACATCTGGAGGTTGCCCGCCATGTGGACGAGCAGGAAGGCCATCAGGCCGATCCCGGTCACGCCCATCACCACCTTCTTGCCGACGGTGGAGTCCCAGAACTTCAGCAGCCAGCGCATCAGGTCCTCTGTGGGGGGAGAAGAGAGCGGCGCCCCGGGGACCCGGGAGCGCCGCTCGAGAGGCACCGCTTAGAGCTTCACCACCGACATCGGTTCCTTCACCGCCGCCGCGCTCTTCTCGAGCGCCGCGCGCTCGTCCGCGGTGAGCGTCACCTCGAGCACGCGCTCGATGCCGTTCCGGCCGAGCTTGACCGGCACGCCGAGGAACAGCCCGTGCATCCCGTACTCGCCCTCCAGCCAGGCCGAGCACGGAAGGATGCGCTTCTGGTCGTTGACGATCGCCTCGACCATCTGCACCGCGCCCGACGACGGCGCGTAGTAGGCCGAACCGGTCTTGAGGTGCTTCACGATCTCGGCACCGCCGTTGCGCGTGCGGTCCACGATCCCGTCGAGCGTCGCCCGGTCCATCAGCTGCGTGATCGGGATGCCCGAGACCGTCGTGTAGCTGATGAGCGGGACCATCGTGTCGCCGTGGCCGCCGAGGACCATCGCCTGGATGTCGCGCACGCTCACGTCGAGCGCGGTCGCGAGGAAGGCGCGGTAGCGCGCGGTGTCGAGGACGCCCGCCATGCCGATCACGCGATGCTTCGGGAAGCCGGTGACCTCCTTCGCCACCCACGCCATCACGTCCAGCGGGTTCGACACGACGATGACGATCGCGTCCGGCGACGACCGCTTGATCTGCTCGCTCACCGACTTCACGATGCCGGCGTTCGTGTTCAGCAGGTCGTCGCGCGACATCCCCGGCTTGCGGGCGATCCCGGCGGTGATCACCACGACGTCCGAGCCCGCGGTCTCCTCGTACCCGTTGGTCCCGATCACGCGCGCATCGAAGCCCTCGATCGGCGCCGACTGCCACTGGTCGAGCCCCTTCCCCTGCGGGATCCCCTCGGCCACGTCCACCATCACGACGGTGCGGGCGAGTTCCTTCTCGGCGATGCGCTGGGCCGCGGTCGCGCCGACGTTGCCGGCGCCCACGACGGTGATCTTGTTGACCATGGGAGGGATGCGGAGGGAGGTGATCCTGCAGTGCCCTCGAATTTAGCGGGGCCCGGGGGGCGGGTAAACTGCTCGCCGCGCGGGCGCTGCGCCCTCAGCCACCGACCTGCGAGAGCGCCTTCAGCCCCCCCACGCGGAGCTGGAGCAGGTCATGCGCGAGCGGCTTCCCGGCGAGCGCCTGCCGGAAGAGCGGCTCCAGCGGCTCCCCCGCCCGCAGCGGGTCGCGGAGGTTCACCTCGTGGTCCCCGTAGAGGCAGGTCCGGAGCCGCCCGTCCGCGGTGAGCCGAACGCGGTTGCAGGAGCCGCAGTAGGTGTGCGTCATCGGCGTGATCACCCCGACCGTCCCCGGCGCCCCGGCCAACCGGTGGTAGCGGGCCGGCCCGTTGCCGCGCCGCGGGCCCTCGGCCGGCGCGAGCGCCCCCAACGTGGCCACCCGGGCCAGCACCTCATCGCTCGGCACGATGTGCGCGTCCGTGAGGTGCGCCATCTCGCCCACCGGCATCAGCTCGATGAACCGCACGTGCACCGGGAAGTCGAGCGTCAGCCGCGCGAAGTCCGTCACCTCGTCGTCGTTGATCCCGCGCATCACGACCACGTTGAGCTTCACCGGGTCGAGCCCCGCCTCAAGCGCCGCGCGCGCCGCCGTCACCGGCGCGAAGCCGAGGTCCCGCCGCGCGATCGCCGCGATCCGCTCCGGGCGCAGCGAGTCCGCGGAGATGTTCACCCGGTCGAGTCCCGCGGCCCGGAGCGCCGCCGCCATCTGCGGCAGCTTCACCCCGTTCGTCGAGAGCGCGAGGTCCTCGATCCCCGGCACCGCCTTGAGCTGCGCGACCAGCGACGCGAGGTCCGGCCGGATCGTCGGCTCACCGCCCGTGAGCCGCAGCCGCCGCAGCCCGAGCGGCGCGAGCTCGCGCACGATCCCGACGATCTCCTCGTACGAGAGGATCTCCTGCTTCGGGAGCCACGGCAGCCCCTGCTCCGGCATGCAGTACACGCACCGGAAGTTGCAGCGGTCGGTGATCGAGATCCGCAGGTACTCGATGGACCGCCCGTGCTGGTCGCGGAGGACCGTCATGCCGGCACCGCCGTCGGGTCCACCCACTCGCGCGAGCCGTCGGCGTAGTGCTCGCGCTTCCAGACCGGCACCCGCTTCTTGATCTCCTCGATCAGGTAGCGCTGGGCGTCCATCGCCGCCGCGCGACGCGCGTGCGAGACCGCGATCACGATGCTGGCCTCGCCGAGCGTCAGCGTGCCCACACGGTGCTCCACGGCGATGCGCTCGGTCCCGAACCGCGCTGCCGCCTCCGCGACGATCGTCGCCAGCTCCGCCTCGGCCATCGGCCCGTAGGCGGAGTAATCGATCCCGGTGACGTCCTTGCCGTCGTTCACGCGCCGGACCGTGCCCACGAACAGGGTGCTGGCGCCGCTCGAGGTGCTCGCCACCTCGGCGAGGAGCGCCGTCGGGTCGAGCGGGTGGTCCACGACCGCTGAGCGCATCGGGTCAGCCCCCGGCCACGGGCGGGATCAGCGCGACCTCATCGCCGGCCCGCACCGGGGTGTCCGGCTTCGCGTAGCGATGATTCACCGCGACCAGAGGGCGCGGCAACGGCCTCCCGCCCGCCCGTGCCTCGGCGGCCGCCAGGACATCCGCCACCCGGGGCTCCGACGGGAGCGAGAGCCGGACCTGCTGGGCGCCGAGGGCCTCAGCCCACGAAGCGAAGAGGAGGACGTCGAGCTCCATGGAGAGCAAAGTAAGGAGCGGGGGGCGCAGGAAAAGGGATTGGCGCCGCACCGGTCCAGGGAACACGAAGGGCGCCCGTCGGGCGCCCTCAGGTCCAGCCGCCGTTGCCCTGCCGCCCGGGCGGGCGGGCCGCGCACGTCCGCTCAGTCCGCGCCGCCGATCTCCTCGATCGGCAGGTCGGCCACGAGGGCGCGCAACTCCTTGCTGGGCTTGAAGACCGGCACCGGACGCGCGCTCACCTCGACCGGCTCGCCGGTGCGGGGATTGCGGGCCATCCGCGTCTTGCGGTTGCGGATCTTGAAGGTGCCGAAGCCACGGACCTCGATGTTGCGCTGCTCCTTGAGGGCGTCCTTGATCGCATCGAGGAACGCGTCCACCACGCGGGCGCAGTCCTTCTTGGAGATCATCGGACCCGCCGTCTGGGAGATGGTCTCCGTGACGCGCTCGACGAGGTCGGCCTTGGTCATGGACATTCGGGGGTTCGGAAGCTGGGCCCGGGGGGGCGTAAGTGCCTAGAGTCTAGGAACTTACCCCATGTGTGTCAAGCGGTTACCGGGCCGCCATGGCCTGCAGGAACTCGTCGAAATGCGGGACCGCGTCGTGCGGCCCGGGCGCGGCCTCCGGATGGTACTGCACGCCGAAGATCGGCTTGCTTCGGTGCCGGAGCCCCTCGACCGTGCCGTCGTTCAGGTTCAGGTGCGTCACCTGGAGATCCGGTGCCCCCGGGATGCCCTGCTCGCCGCCCTCGACCGCGAATCCGTGGTTCTGGCTGGTGATCATCACCTCGCCGGTCGCGAGGTCCTTCACGGGGTGGTTCCCGCCGCGGTGACCGAAGGGGAGCTTCCGGGTCTGCCCGCCGAAGGTGATGCCGAGGAGCTGGTGTCCGAGGCAGATGCCGAAGATCGGCAGCCCGGCGTCCGCGATCGCCTTGATGGCACCCGGCGCGTATGTCACGGCCTCCGGGTCGCCCGGGCCGTTCGAGAGGAACACGCCGTCCGGCTTCTGCGCCAGCACCTGGGCCGGCGGCGTCGTGGACGGCACGACGGTGATCCGGCAGCCGCGGTCCTCGAACATCCGCAGGATGTTGCGCTTGATCCCGTAGTCGTACGCCACGATATGGAGCGCCGCCTTGGCATCACCCCATTCGTACGGCTTGTCGGTGGTCACGCGCGAGGCGAGATCGAGCCCGGCCATCGAGGGGCAGGCCGCGAGCTCCGCCCGCTCGGCCGCCGTCGGCTCCTGGCCTCGACCGATGAGGCCGCGCATGACCCCGACCGTCCTGAGATGCCGCGTCAGGCGGCGGGTGTCAACTTCAGACAGGACAGGGACTTTGGCAGCGGCGAGCCACGGGGCGAGCCCCTGCTCCGCGCGCCAGTTGGAATAGGATTCCGTGAGCTCACGGACCACGACGCCGGCCACCTGCGGGCGGGCGGATTCCGGGTCCTCGGAGTTCACGCCGTAGTTGCCCATCATCGGCGCCGTCATCACCACGATCTGGCCGCGGTAGGACGGATCGGTGAAGGTCTCCTGGTAGCCGCTCATCGAGGTCGTGAAGACGACCTCGGCGACTGCAGGCGCCTCGAGCGGCGCGTGAAGGCGGCCGTGAAAAAGGGTCCCGTCCTCGAGGAGGAGGAACCCTGGCACGACGTCGAACGGCGATCCGGTCACGGGTTGGGCGGCGTGGTCGGGGTCGTGGGCGCCGGCGTGAGCGGGACGGCGCTGCTGGGGGCGCTGCCGCCGCTGGCCGGAGCCGTCGGGGCCGCCGTCGGCGACGCGATGTCGTCGAGGATCGAGCGGGCGGCGCCCGCGCGCTGCGAGCCCATCAGCTGCAGCACGAACGCGAGGCCGATGAACAGGCCGCCGCCCCACCAGCTGATCTGCGTGAGGAGGTCACCGGCCTGGCGCGTGCCGATGAGCGACGTGGCGGACGAGGACGCGCCGCCGAAGCTGGCGGCGACCCCACCCCCCTTGCCCGCCTGCATGAGCACGGCGGCGGCGAGGATGAAGGCGTCGAGGATGAGCAGCGTAAGCAGGAATCCGTACATGGCGACTCGCTCTGCAGGTGCGACGGATGACGTAAGCCCAGAAGAATAAGGGGGTTAGCCCCCGGTGTGCAACCCTAGGCGGACCGCACGATGGCGAGCCACTGCTCCGCGTCCAGACTGGCCCCGCCCACCAGCACGCCGTCCACCTCGTCGGCCGCGAGCAAGGCGTCCACGTTCGAGCGGTTCACGCTGCCGCCGTACAGGATCGGCACCGCCCCGCCGCGCTCCCCCATCATCGCCCGGAGCTCGGCGCGGATGGCCACATGCACCACGCCGGCGTCCTGCGGGGTGGCCGTCTTGCCGGTGCCGATCGCCCAGACCGGCTCGTAGGCGACGATCGCGGTCGCCAACTTCTCCGGCTCGATCCCCTGGAACCCGGCCCGCAGCTGCCGCGTGACGACCGTCAACGTCTCCCCGGCCTCACGCTCCTCCAGCTTCTCGCCGACACAGAGCGTGGGGGTGAGCCCGCTGCGGAACGCGGCGACCACCTTCTTCGCCGTCTCAGCATCCGTCTCGCCGAACACGTGCCGCCGCTCCGAGTGGCCGACGAGGACGTGGCGGGCGCCGGCCGCGCGGGCCAGCGGCCCCGACGTCTCGCCGGTGAAGGCGCCCTTGTCCTCCCAGTGGATGTTCTGCACGCCCGCCTCGAGGTCGGCGCGCTCGCGGATGGCCTGGACCACCACGTGCAGCGCGACCGCCGACGGGAAGAACAGCACGCGGCGGTCCTGCTGCCGCGCGTACTGGTCGGTGAACGTGCGCATGAAGGCCGCGGCGTCCGCCGGGGCCTGGTGCATCTTCCAGTTCGCCGCGAAGAGCTTCTGTGCCATCCTACTTCCGGTCCAGGGCCGCGACGCCGGGGAGCACCTTCCCCTCGAGGAACTCGAGCGAGGCGCCGCCGCCCGTCGACACGTGGCTCATCCGCGCCGCGAGGCCGGCCTCCTCGACCGCCGCCGCCGAGTCGCCGCCGCCGATGATCGTGGTCGCGCCCTTCGCGGTCGCCTCGGCCATCGCCTTCGCGACCGCGGCCGTGCCGGCATCGAACGGCTGCGTCTCGAAGACGCCCATCGGCCCGTTCCAGACGATGGTCTTCGCGCTCGCGATCGCGCGCGCGTAGCTCGTGGCCGAGTCGGGGCCGATGTCGAGCATCGCCTCGTCGGCGGGGATCGCGTCGCGCTTCACCGCGTGCGCCTTCGCCCCCTCGGCGATCGCCGGCGCGACGGTCGCGTCGTGCGGGAGCGTGAGCCGGAAGCCGGCCCTCTCCATCAGGTCCGCCGCCATCTCCACGCGGTCGGCCTCGACCAGCGACTTCCCCGTCTCGAAGCCCATCGCCTTGTAGAAGGTGCACGCCATCGCACCGCCGATGAGGATGCCGTCCACCTTCGGCAGCAGCGCCTCGATGACGTCGATCTTGCCCGAGATCTTCGAGCCGCCGAGGATCGCGATGAAGGGGCGCTTCGGCTTCTCGAGGGCGCTGCCCAGGTAGTCGAGCTCCTTCTCCATCAGCAGGCCGGCGACCGCGGGGCGGAGGTGCCGCGCCACCCCCTCGGTGGTGGCGTGGGCGCGGTGCGCCGCGCCGAACGCATCATTGACGTAGAGGTCGCCGAGCTTCGCGTACGCCTCGGCGAGCGCCGGGTCGTTCTTCTCCTCGCCCTTCTCGAAGCGCGAGTTCTCGAGCAGGCAGACCTGGCCGTCGGTGAGCGCGCGCGTGGCCGCCTCGGCGTCGGCGCCCACCACGTGCGGCACGAACGTCACGGACGCGCCGAGGAGTTCGGCGAGCCGCGGCGCGACCGGCGCGAGGGTGTACTTGGGGTCCGGGCCGCCCTTGGGACGGCCCAGATGCGAGCAGAGCACCACCCGCGCCCCCGCCTTGCGGAGCGCCTGGATGGTGGGGACGGCGGCGCGGATGCGCGTGTCGTCGCCGACCTGCCCGTCCTCGGTGAGGGGAACGTTGAAGTCCACGCGCACGAGCGCGCGCTTCCCCTGCACCTCGGCCGGTGAGAGGTCCCTGATGGTCCGGGTGTTCATGGTGTCCTCGGGCGCGGGCCCGCTCAGAGGCCCTGGCCGATCTTCTCGATGAGGTCGACGCAGCGCGAGGAGTAGCCCCACTCGTTGTCGTACCAGCCCGAGACCTTCACCAGCGTGCCGTCGATGACGTTGGTGCTCTTGGCGTCGAGCACGACCGAGTGCGGGTTGCCGATGTAGTCGCAGCTCACCAGCTCCTCCTCGGAGAAGCCGACGATCCCCTTGAGCGCGCCCTCGGCGGCCGCCTTGAACGCCGCGTTCACCTCGGCGATCGTCGTCGCCTTCTCCACCTCGACCGTGAGCTCGGTGATCGAGACGTCGGGGGTCGGGACGCGGATCGAGGTGCCGTCGATCTTGCCCTTGACCTCCGGGATGACCAGCGAGGT
This sequence comes from Gemmatimonadaceae bacterium, assembly GCA_019694735.1. Lineage (GTDB taxonomy): Bacteria > Gemmatimonadota > Gemmatimonadetes > Gemmatimonadales > Gemmatimonadaceae > Pseudogemmatithrix. The sequence continues at coordinate 103,637 of JAIBBJ010000064.1, forward strand.
CGCCTTCGCGGCGCCGGTCGAGGTGGGGATCATGGACAGGGCGGCCGCGCGGGCGCGGCGCAGGTCCTTGTGCGGCAGGTCGAGGATGTTCTGGTCGTTGGTGTAGCTGTGGATCGTCACCATGGACGCGTGCTTCATGCCGAACGCGTCGCGCACGACCTTCACCATCGGCGCGACGCAGTTGGTGGTGCAGCTCGCGTTGGAGACGATCACGTGCTTCGCCGCGTCGTACTTGTCGCCGTTCACGCCGAGCACGACGGTGATGTCCTCGCCGGTCGCCGGCGCCGAGATGATCACCTTCTTCGCCCCGCCGGCGATGTGCTTCTTCGCGTCCTCGGCCTTCGTGAACCGGCCGGTCGCCTCGAGCACGATGTCCACGCCGAGGTCCTTCCACGGCAGGAGCGCGGGATCCTTCTCCTTCAGGACCTTGATCCGGTCGCCGTTCAGCGTGATCGAGTCGTCGTCCCGGCTCACCGTGCCGTCGAACTTGCCGTGCACCGAGTCGTACTTGAACAGGTGGGCGAGCGTCTTGGTGTCGGTGAGGTCGTTGATCGCGATGAAGTTGATGTCCGCGTTCCGCTCCTTGGCGGCGCGGACGACCTGGCGACCGATGCGGCCGAAGCCGTTGATGCCGACGCGAATGGCCATCTCGATTGGTGCTCCGTACGGGGGGTCGTGTGGGGATCGAGGGGGGCGGAGGGCGCCTCAGCGGTCCATTGCGGTCCGCGCCCGGCCGAAGGTCAGGTAGCTCAACGTGCGCGTCCCGGCGGCGAAGAGCGCGGAGGCGCAGGCGTTGAGGGTGGCGCCGGTGGTGAGGACGTCATCGACGAGGATCACGTGCCGCCCGCGCAGGCGCTCCGCGTACGCTGCTTCCGCAAGGAACGCACCGTGAACGTTCGCCAGTCGCTCCCCGGGAGTCAACGTGGTTTGCGACGGGGTGGCGCGCGTGCGCGTGAGGGCCGCGCGCCACACCGGGATGCCCCAGCGCCGCGCCACCGCCTCCGCGATCGCGTCCGCCTGGTTGAAGCCGCGCGCGCGCGCCTTCACCGCCGCGAGCGGCACCGGCACCAGCGCCGCCCGCTCCGCCACCACGTCGGCCGGCCAGGGGAGCCGCGCCAGCCGCGCCCCGATGCCGTCGGCCACCCCCATCCAGCCGTCGTACTTGAGCGCCGCGAGGATGGCGCTGCTCGCCGGCGCCGGCATCCAGCAGCGCGACCGCGCCGCGCGGACGAACGGCGGCAGCAGCGCGCAGCCCA
>JAIBBJ010000202.1 GCA_019694735.1 Gemmatimonadaceae bacterium
CGTGGCCGGTGCGGGGGGGGCCGGGCTCGCCGGCGTGAGCACGGGCGCGACCGGCGCGGGCGGAGCCGCGGCGCCACCGGCCTGTTGCGCGGCCAGCGGGACGGCGCCGCTCAGCGCGATCGTCGCGGCCGCGAGGGTGAGCCGCCGCAGCGGACCTCCGAGGACGGGCATCAAGGGGCTCCGGAGACGACGACGCCCGGCGCGGCGTACGTCGTGTAGTCGGCGTTGGAGAAGGTGACGAACCCGGTCCCGTTCGCGAGGCGTCGCAGGTAGAAGGTGACCTGCGACCCGTTGGCCGGGACCGTCACGCTCGTCACCGCCGCGCCGCCGCTGCGGACCTCGAGCGCACCGCCGGTGACGGCGATGGTGAAGGTGGTCGGGTCGGTCACGTTGCGCACCCCGCCCGAGGGGTCCTTCACCTGCAGGGTGACGGCGACCGAGTCGCTCGTGAGCGCCCCGGGCCAGCCGCTGATGCCGTCCACCCGGCCCGCGCCGACGGTGACCACCACCGGGAGCGGCGCGTGTCCACTCGCGGTGTAGGTGATCGTGTCCGTGCCGGCGGCGAGGGCGGAGATGCGATGATAGGCGTAGTAGCTGCCGCCGGGGATGGTCGCGGTCGCGGGCGTCCCGGTGGCGGTTCCGCTATGCGTCAGCGTGACGACGAGGGCGGCCGGCTGGTTGTCGAGTGTGTGCACGTACGGCTCGACCCACTGGCCGCGACCGAGCGTGATCGGGCTGCCCGGCGTCAGCTGCAGCGGCGGGGTCGTCACGGAGACCGAGGCAGCGGCATCCGTGTAGCGGTACGAGGCGGCGCGCGGGTCGCTCGCCGTGATGGTCGTCGTGCCGGGCGCGACCGGGAGGAGGCGCGCGGCGTTGTTGTAGTAGTTCCCCGCCGGGATCGTCACGCTCGCCGAATCGACGGCCGCGGCGCCTGGGTTGCTGCTGGTGAACTGCACGGTCACCGCCTCCCACACGTAGTGCGCGTTGCCGTTCGCGTCGGTCGCCTGCACGGTGATGGCCTGCGGGCCCTGCGTGGTCCGCACGCTGCCGCTGAAGCTGAGCGCGAAGCGCGGCGCCGTCACCTGCTGCGTGGTGTTGGCGGGCCCGTAGCCGACCGCCGACGCCTGGAGCTGCACCGTGCCGATCACGTCCTGCGCCCGCACGTCCACATAGGCGAAGGTCTGCCCGGTCGGGATGATGACGCTGTCCGGCACGGTCGCGACGGCCGGGTCGGTCGACACGAGCCGTACGACGAGCGGCGTGCCGATCGCGTTGGGGATCGTGACGTACGCGCCCTGGCCGAGGCCGTACTGCCGCATCCCGAGCACCGGACGGTTGTTGACGAAGCCGAGCGAGGGCCCGGTCACGGTGACGGGGTTGGAGGAGATGCTCCCGTAGCCCGTGCCGAGGGAGTCGCGGTACGTCACCGTCGCGGAGCCCGGCCCGACGAACCGGATGCGCGGCTGGACGAAGTAGGCGCCGCGCGCGACGTAGAGCGCCGGGAACTCCGGCTGGATCACGGCCGCGTCGCTCGTGCTAGCGGCGAGCAGCAGCGAGTCGAGCGAGTAGTGGGCGTTCCCGACCGAGTCCGTCACGTAGACCGTGGTCGACGCGAGCGGCGAGGTCGTCGTGGCGGTCCCCGGGATCCCCGCACCGGTGAGCCGCGGCGTCGTGATGACGATGATCGCGGTGTCGGGCAGGTAGCCGGGCGCCGAGACGATGAGGGTGTCGGTGCCCGTCTGCAGGCCCGCGAAGCCGAAGTATGCGTAGTAGAGCCCCGGCACGATGCGCAGCGACGTCCCGCTCAACGAATCGGCGGCAGCGTTGGTCTGCGTGATCGTCACGGGGAGCGTGTCGCTGACGTTGTTCGGCGTGTAGACGTAGAACTCGTTCGACAGCCGGAACTGCCGGCGCCCGATCCGGTACGTGCCCAGGCTGAACTGGATGCGGGGCGTGCGCACCGTGAAGGCGACGGAATCCGCGCGATAACCCGGGGCGGTCACCCGGATGTACGCGGTCCCGACGCCGATGAACGAGACGCGCGCGTGGTTCGCGAAGTAGCCGCCCGGCAGCACCGTGTCCGCGGCGGTCACCCGGAGGACGGTCGTGTCCGACGAGCTGTAGCTGAAGACCACCGTGTCGACGGCATAGTGCGCCTGGCCCGTCGTGTCGGCCGTGTACGCCGTGATCGCGGCCGGGGGCGCGAAGTTGTCGTAGGTGCCGCCGCCCGATAGCGCGGCGCGCGCGGGAGTGACGGCCCAGGCGATGCTGTCCGCCGTGTAGCCGGCGGCGCTGACGCGGAGCTGCGTCGTCCCGACGCCCACGCCCCGGACGGTGAGGTAGGCGTAATAGGTGCCGGCCGGGATGATGACCGAGTCGGGCATCGTCGCCACCGCCGGGTCCGACGACTGCAGCCGCACCACCAGCGGCTGCGTGACGTTGTCCGGCGTGTAGACGTACGCGTCGGTGCGCATCTGGCCGACGCCGACGCGGGCGGTCGGCATCGAGAGGCGGATGCGCGGGCCGACGACCGTGTAGAGCACCGAGTCGGCGCCGTGGCCGCTGGCGCTCACCCGCACCCAGGCCGTTCCCGGCTGCCCGCCCGGGATCACGCGGAGCCCATTGGTGAAGTACTGACCCGCCGCGATGGTCGCGCTCGGCGTCAGGATCCGGATGACGCTGGTGTCGCTCGAGCTCAGCTGCAGGGCGAGCGCGCTCGCGCGCCAGTGCCCGCCGCGGGCCGAGTCGGCCGAGTACGCCGTGAGCACCGCCTGCGGCGAGGTCGTGTTCAGCGTGCCGCCGCCCGAGAGGGTGACCATCGGCGTGGTCACCTGGAGGGTCCGCGTCGCCGGCGTCCAGCCGCTCGCGGTCCCGGTGAGCGTGATCGCGCCCGGCGCGCGCCCGTCGACGCGGAAGTACACGTAGTACGACCCGCCGGGGATCGCGGCGATCGCGGGGGTGATGACCGCCACCGCCGTGTCGCTGCTCGCCAGCGTGACGGGCACGGCGGTGTTCACGTTCTGCGGCGCGTAGGCGTACCAGTCGTCGCGGAACTGCCCGGCCCCCACGCGCGGCCATGGCTGCGACACCTGCAGTGCCGCTGCGACGGCGGTGAAGTTCGAGGCCGTCCCGGTGACGCCCGCCGCGGCGGGTGTGATGGTCGTCGCCCCCGCGGCCTCCGCGCGCAGCACGACATTCGCCGAGAGCTGCCCCTGCGGGATGAACGCCGGGTCGGGCGACACGCTGGCGCGGCCCGGCGTGCCGAACGTGTACGTGATGTACGCGCCGCCCGCCGGCGCCGGATCGGTGAGGAGCACCTGCGTGCCGACCTCGTCGTTCACGAGCACGGAGTATCCGCCGCTCGTGAAGCGCACCCCGGCCTGCACCGCGAGCACCGCGGTGTCGCCGGCGTACCCGGTCGTGCCGCCGTCGGTCGCGAGGATCCGCGTCGAGCCCGCGTTGCGCCCGTTCAGCTGTGCCGTGCCGACCGTCTGCCCCGCGGGGATGGTGATCGTCGCCTGCGTGAGGAACGCGAACGTGTCGGCGACGGCGAGCGCCACCGTCACCGGGCCGCCGCTCGGCCGGCTCAGGTAGACCGGGATGCCGACGTTCACCGCCGAGCGGCCGATCGCGAGGGTGTCGCGGCCGAAGGAGATGACCGGGGGCACCGCCGTCGTCACGGTGACCGTCGTCGCGGGCGAGGTGACGGTGCCGCTCGTCGCGGTCACCTGCGCGGTGCCCTGCGCGACGCCGGTGACCACGCCCGCGGCGGTGACGGTCGCGATCAGCGAGTCGCTCGAGGCGAAGGTGAAGCTGCCGCCCGGGATGAAGAAGCCGTTGGCATCGCGCCGGCGCGCGGTGAGCACCACCGAGCCGGTCGGTGCGACGGCGACGGCCGGCGGCGAGAGCTCGATGCTGGTCATCACCTGCTGCACGGTCAGCTGGGCGGCGCCCTGCACGCCCTGCGCGCTCGCCCGGATCGCGGTGACGCCGTTCGCCGCGGCGCTCGCGCGCGCCGTCGCCGGGCCCACCGAGTCGAGCGCGGCCACCGACGGGTTCGACGACGCCCACGTGAACGCGATCCCCGTCATCGGCGCGTCGAGCGTATCGTGCGCGACCGCGCGGTAGGAGCGCGTGCGGCCGAGCGCGGCGAGCGAGAAGGTGTCGGCGGCGGTGAAGCCGGTGGAGTCGCGCACCACGACGATGCGCGTGATCGGCGTGCGCACGGTGAGCTGCGCGGTGCCGGTCACGCTCGCGGCGGTGGCGCGCACCTGCGTGCTGCCGAGCCCGACGCCGATCGCGCGGCCGGTGGAGTCGACCGAGGCGATCGCGGTGGACGTCACGCTCCACGTGATCGCGGGCTGCGACGCGAGCGGCACGTTGAGGCCGTCCACCGCCTGCGCCGTGAAGGTCGCCGCCGCCCCGAGGTAGATCGTCCTGGGGTCCGGTGTCACGCGGATGGTCGCGAGCCGCTGCTGCACGACGACCCGCGCCGAGTCGCGCGTGCCGCCGGCCTCGGTGACCACGACCCACGTCGCGCCGTTGGCGACGGCGACCACGCGGCCGCTGTCATTCACCGAGGCGATTGCCGGGTCGCGCGTGGCCCACGTGAAGGTCCCCGCGACGATGTTGTTCGCGCCATCGCGCGCGCTCGCCGCGAGCAGCCGCTGCGCGCCGATCGCCGTCAGCGTGTCGAGCGCCGGCGTGACGGTGGTGCTCGCGACCGCGGCGGAGCCGATCGCGCCGACGACGAGGGGCGAGCCGCTGAGGCCCACCGAGGTCGCGGTGAGGGTCTGCGCGCCCGTCGCCACGCCGAGCGTCCAGGTGACGCTGACGAGGCCGGCCGCATCCGACGTGTCCGCCGGCGCGCTCAGGCTGCCGCTCGCGACGCCGAAGCCGACCGCCACGCCCGCGACGCCGTTGCCGAACGGATCCGTCACGCGGAGCACGACCGGCGCGGCGAGGGCGGCGCCCGGCAGCGCCACCTGTCCGCCGCCGGAGACGAGCACCAGCGCGCTCGCCGCCCGCGGTGCGATGGTGAGCGTCGCCGTCGTGTCCGGCGCGACGCCGGGGGCGGCGACGCGCAACTGGTACGTCCCGGCGCGCGTCAGCCGGTAGTCCTCGAAGCGCGCCACGCCCGCACTCGCGCGCACCCGCGCGACCCCGGTGATGGTCGCGCCCGCGGGCGCACTCGCGAAGTCGAGCGTCACCGAGTCCGCGAAGGTCGTGTCGCGCACCCCACCGGCGTTGCGCGCCTCGACCAGGAGGAGCGGCAGGCTGTCGCCGGCGAGGTGGCTCGGGCCGGGTTCCTGGAGGATCGCGAGGGCGACGGCGCTGTTGGGCGACGCGGTGGCCGCGATCGCGAGCGCGCTCACGCCGGGGCTCGTCACCGACACGCCCTGCGCGCCCGGGAGGCCGAGTGTCCACGTGAAGCTGTGGAAGCCATTGGCGTCCGTGGTGCCGCTCGTCGGCGCGACGGACCCCCCGCCGGCGGTCACGGCGACCGTCACGGCCGCGCCGGCGAGCGGCTGCCCGTCGGTCGCGAGCAGCCGCACCGACACGGGCTGCGGCAACGGGGTGCCGGCGAGCGCGACTTGATTCGCGCCGCTCGCCGCCGTGAGCGTCCCCGGCCGCGGCTGCACGGTGACATAGGCCGTGTCCTCGGCCGCCCCGGTCGGCAGCTGCACGCGGACGCGCGCGAGTCCGCGGGGAGGCAGCGTGGCGCCGGCGCCCGACGCCGGGCTCGCGATGAGGGCGCGCACCGGGTCGAGCGAGGTGAAGACGAGCGGCACGCCCGTGAGTGCGTTCCCCTGGCCGTCCCGCGCCGTCGCGGTGACGGTGAACGGGTCGCCCGCGACGACGCTCAGCGACTCCGCGTCCACCGTCACGGTCGCGGCGTCCGCGCCCGGGCCGGTGTAGGTGAGCGCGACCGGCGCCGGTGCGGGCGGCGGCGACCCGGGTGCCCGCACCTCGGCGATCACCTGGACCGGGCCACCGCGGAAGACGGTGTCGCCGGCGGCGTTCACGTAGGCGAGCGTGAGCGCGAGCGGCTCGCCGCCGCTCCCGGCCGCCGACGACAGTGGCACGCGCAGGTCGAGCGCGATCGAATCGGCGTTCGACGGGAACGCCACCATCGAATCGAGGGCGAGCGTTCCGTCCGTGCGCCGGAAGACCACGCGCACCCGGTCAAACGGCACCACGGCGCCCGCGCCTGCGGCGACGGACGCGAGCGGGGCGGGGAAGGTCGAGATGAAGGAGAGCCCGGTCGCGATACGCACCCCGGCCCCCGGCCCGGTGATCTCGCGTCCGCAGGACAGGAGCGAGAGACCGAGGAGGGCGCCCGCGACCACGACGGGTCGCAGCACGGGGGAACGGCGGGGCCGCGACATCTCCGGAAAAGCTACGGCACTGCCGCGAAAGGAGCCAATGTCACAGGTCACAACAGTCCGGCGGCGCGGCGCACGCGGCGCTCGTGCGCTGCGCGACCTCCCGGGTCAGGCGGCGGGCTCTCCTCGGCCGTCCAGGGCACTGCGCACCGCCGTGGCGAGCTGCTCGGGGGTGAACGGCTTCGGGAGGAGCGGCGCATCGAGGGACGTCGTCGCGAGCGCGCCGCGCTCCGTGTATCCGGAGATGTAGAGCACGGCGATCCCCGGCACCCGCTCCCGCACGCGCCGGGCGATCTCCGGGCCTGCCGGGCCCGGCAGCACGATGTCGGTCAGCAGCAGTGCCGGTGCCGGCGCGATCGCCGAGAGGGCGGCGAGTGCCTCGGCCTCGTCGCCGACCGCGGTCACGGCGTAGCCCATCCCCGTCAGCAGCCGCTCAACGTGGCCGCGCACGAGCGACTGGTCCTCGACGAGGAGGATGCGTTCCGTCCCGCCCACGAGCGTGCGGGTCGGCGCGGGCGCGGCCGCGACCCGCTCGGCCGTCCGTGCGGGCAGCAGGACGCGCACCGTGGTACCGGCGCCGACCGTGCTCTCCACCGCGATGTGCCCGCCGGCCTCGCGGACGATGCCATAGCAGATCGCGAGGCCGAGCCCCGTGCCGTGGCCGACCTCCTTGGTCGTGAAGAACGGCTCGAAGATCCGCGGCAACGCCTCGGTCGGGATGCCGACGCCCGTGTCGGTGATGGCGATCATCGCGTACCGGCCCGGGGCCGGGGCCGACCCGTCCGTCGGGCCCGCCTCCCCGTGCACGACCGCCCGCGCCTCGATCGTCAGGCGGCCGCCCTCCGGCATCGCATCGCGGGCGTTGACCGCGAGGTTCACGAGCACCTGCTCGAGCTGGCCGGCGTCGATGAGCACATGGGGCACATCGGCGGCGAGGTGCGTGTCGAGGGCGATGCGCTCGCCGAGGAGGCGAGCGAGCATCCGCTGCGTGCGCGGGATCACCTCGCCGAGGTCGACCAGCTCGGGCGCGATGGGCTGCTTGCGCGCGAAGGTGAGCAGCTGGCGCGTGAGGTCCGCCGCGCGCTGCGCGGCGAGGCGGATCTCCTGGGCGTCGCGGCGCTCGTGCTCGCCCTCGACGGCGTGCAGCAGCGTGTCGGCATTGCCGAGGATGACGGTGAGCAGGTTGTTGAAGTCGTGCGCGACGCCGCCGGCGAGCCGCCCCACGGCCTCCATCTTCTGCGCCTGCAGCAGCTGGGCCTCGAGGCGCCGCCGGTCGGTGAGGTCAGCGATCACGCCGAGCACGTGCTCGCGGCCGTCGACCGCGAGGCGGACGAAGGTCCCGAGCACGTCGCGCAGCGCGCCATCCCGGCGCCGGATCGTGAGGGGGACGTTGTCGGCGCGCCCGTCGGCGGCGATGCCCGCGAACAGCGCGGCCCGCTGTGCCGGGTCCTGGTACAGCCCGAGGTCGGCGCTGGTGCGGCCGACGACGTCCGCGCGATCGAGGCCCGTCAGCACCTCGAAGCCCTCGCTGACCTCGACGAAGGTCGCCTCCGGCCACGTGATCAGCACGACGGCGGTGGGGCTCCGGCGGAACAGCGTCTCGAATCGCTCCTTCGACGCGCGGAGTGCCTCGCCGGCGGCGATCCGCTCCGTGAGGTCGTGGATCGCGGTCACGCGGGCGGGGGCCCCGCGGTAGGCGGTCGCGCGCTCGCGCACCGCGACGGGGCGCGCGGTGCCCCCCGCGCCGAGGAGGTGGCGCGAGACCGCCTCGCCGTCGGCGACCGGCGGCGCCGGGGCGTCGAACAGCGCCTCGAGCCGCCGGCCCGCGAGCGCGCCCGATGGCACGCCGACGAGGCGCTCCAACTGTTCGTTCGCCTCCACGATGGAGCCGTCCACGTGGATCGCGATCCCCTCGCTCGTGGACGACGCGAGGACGCGGAAGCGTCCCTCGCTCTCGCGCAGCACGGCCGCGTCGCGCTGCTGGCGCCGGGCTGCGTTCGCGACGAGCGCGCCGATCACCAGCAGCAGGCCGGCCAGTGGGACGATGAACGCCGGGCGCGTCACGAGCGGACCGGGCACGTCGAGCGACACGCGGGCGATGGGGCCGTCGAGCGGCGCATAGAGCCCCTTGGCCTGCACTTCGAGGGTATGCGCGCCGCCGCGGAGCGGCGCGACCAACGCGCGCGCCGTGCTCCAGGCGCTCCAGGGACCGCCATCGAACCGGTGGCGCGTCTCGACGAGCGCGGCGGGCTGGATGCCTCGCCACGCGTACGCGGTCCAGCTCACGCTCGCGAGGCCCGTGCCGACCGTCGGCGGGTCGACCAGGACGCGCGGTGCGGGATGCCGCAGCTCGGCCACGGAGAGCACGCGCACCCCGCCGCCGAGGGTGCCGAGCGTCACGGTCGAGTCGGCGACGAGGAGCGGCCAGAGCTCGGGGAAGCCGAGCCCGCGGTCGGTGCCGAAGGCGTACCAGACGCCGTCGCGGAAGGCCGAGAGCCCGGCGGCGCTCGCGACCCAGAGCGCGCCGTCGCGGCCGAACTGCAGGGCGCGCACGCGGGAGGAGAGTGGCCCCTCGCCGGCCGCGTAGAAGCGCAGCGTGTCGGCTTCGACGGTGCCGAGGCCGAAGGGGAACTCGCTGTCGGCCGAGCCGAACCACGCGGTCCCGACCGAGTCGAGCGCGAGCGAGAACACGCGGATCGGCGTGTCGCGGAAGTTCATGGTGCCCGAACGTCCCCGCCGGCTCAGCCAGTGGGTCCACGCGGCGCCGCGGCGTCGGCTCAACCCGAGGGCATGGGCGAACCACTGCGTCCCGTCCGGCGCCTCGGCGAAATCGTACACGCGCCCCGACGGCAGGCCGTCCGCCGCCGTCACCGCCGAGAACCGGTCTCCGGTGAGCGCCCACGCGCCCGGCTCCGCGTCCGTCGGGAAGGCGCTCCCGCCGATTCCGAGGAACCAGACGACCCCGCGCGGCGACACCACGATGCGGTGCACGTGCTCGGCGCCGAGGCCGTCGCGTGCCGTGAAGTGGCGCCACGCCCGTCCATCGTACCGCAGGGCGCCGCTGAGCTCGCTGCCGCTTCCGACCCAGATGTGGCCCGCCGAGTCGCGGGCCAGCGCCGTGACCGTGCGCACGGGGACGCCGGCGGCGGCACTGACATGCGTGCGCCGGCCGTCGGCGTGGAAGATGTCGATGCCGTCCGCCGTCCCCGCCCAGAGGTCGCCGTTCGGCAGCCGCAGGAGGGCGTTGACGCGGTCGCGCAGGCTCGGGAACCCGAGGGGACGCCCGGACCAGAGCCGCGACCCCGTGCGCAGCAGCACGACGCCCTGTCCGGTGCCGATCCACAGGTCGCCGGAAGGGTCGCGGAGCACGGCGCGCACGTCGTTGAGCGGCGTGCCCGCGAACTCCACCGTGCGCCAGCCGTTCCGGTCGCGGCGCCGCAGGTAGCCGCCCCGCCGCACGGCGAAGACGCCGCTGTCCCCGTCGAAGGCGGTCGCGGCGAGTTCATCGTCGCCTTCGCTCGCATCGCGGCGCGGGACCTCGCCCCGGCGCCAGCTGTAGGTACCGTTGCCGGCACCCGCCCCGAGGAGGCCGGCGACGAGGCGGCCATCCGGCGTCTCGAGGAGTCCGAGTACCCGCTGGCCGCGGCCCGCGGCCCGGAGCGCCCACCCGTCGCCGACCCGCTCGTAGAGGCCCTCGCTCGTGTTCAACAGGACGCCGCCGGTCGCGCTCGCGTGCAACGAGGCCACGAGGCGGCTGCGGATCGGGGCGGGCGGGTCGAGCGACCGCAGGGAATCGCCCGACCACCGCATGTAGCGGACCGTGTCGGTCCGCTGGCCCACGCCCACGAGGAGCTCGAACCCGGCCGGTGTCCACAGCGCGTCGAGCACCTGCTCCTGCTTCCCGTCGACGAACACCTCGCGCTGCGTGAAGCCGCTGGTGTCACCCACGAAGAGCAGGTTGTGCATGACGACCAGGACGGAATCGCCGTGCATCGGACGGATCTGCGAGGGCTGCCGCGTCAGGATGTCGGTGGGGGCGGAGCGCGCGGTGCGCCACCGCCACCCGTCGAACCAGGCGATGCCGGCCGCGTGGCCGACCCACACCGTGCCGTCCGCGGCCATGGCGAGCGAGCCCACGATCGGCGAGCGGATGCCGTCCCGCGTCCCGTACTGCACGCGGCGCCATGCGTCCAGCGACCCGGCGGCCTGCTGCGAGGCCACCGGCCGTGCGAGGACCACCGCCGTGGCCAGTACCGCCGCGAGGAGCCGGCGCATCCGCGGCCGCTACCGCACCACGCCGGGCACCTGCCGCTGCGCCTTGGGGCACTCCCGCCACACGCCTGGCTGCCCGTTCGGGCCCGCGGGGAGCGGGTCGATCACCTGGTGCGGCTGAAACGTCGGGTCCTCGCTGGCGAGATAGGCGAGCATCGCGACCAGCGTCGCGTTGTGCCGCAGGTCCGCCTCCACGACCTTGTCGAACGAGTCGCGGTCGGTGTGCCACGTGGTGAACGAGTAGTCCCAGCCGAGCGCGCCGAGCCCGTAGGCCGGCGCCTTGTGGCACGAGAAGCTCGCGTGGTCGGAGCCCCCGGTCGCCTGGCCGCTGGTGCGCTGGAAGCGGAGGTACTGCGTGAGCGTGTTCGGGATCTCCCGCAGGTAGCCCTCGAGCCGCTCGCCCGCGCCGGCGATCGGGCCGCCGGAGAGGTTCACGATGCGCCCGGTGCCGTTGTCCTGGTTGAAGAGCGCGTGCAGCCCGGCCACGACCTCCGGATGGTCCTCGCTGTAGGCGCGCGAACCGTTCAGCCCCTGCTCCTCGCCGTTCCAGTGGCCGACGATGATCGTCCGCTTGGGGTTGGGGACCACCTGCCGGAGGATGCGCATCGCCTCGAGCATCGTGATGGTGCCGGTGCCGTTGTCGGTCGCGCCCGACGCTGACGACCACGAGTCGAAGTGCGCCGAGAGCACCACGTACTCGTTGGGGCGCTCGCTCCCCTTCAGCTCCGCGATCACGTTCGAGACGGGGCGCTCGCCGAGCAGCTCGCTGTCGGTGAAGGCGCGCACGCGCGGCCCCTGGCCGGCGCGCGCCATCCGCACGAGGAGCCCGTAGTCCTCGCAGCCGATCGCGAAGGTGGGCAGCGTCTGGTTCGGCGAGCCGAAGACCTTGTTGATGCCCGGGTAGTTCGACCACTGGAAGGTGAACACCGCGACCGCGCCGGCGTCGCGCACCTTGTTCCAGAACGCCGGCGTGTTGCCGCCCATCGCGACGTTCAGCTGGTTCCACGCCACCTGCATCGCCTGCTGCTGCGCGTTCACGCGCTCCAGCTCGGCCGGCGTCGAGAACTCCTGCCACTGCTGCGGCGAGCGGCACGAGAGGCGCGGCACGTTGAGGAGGAGGACCTTCCCGCGCACGTTCGGCAGCCACGCGTCGAAGGCGTCGGGCGTGGTGATCCCCTCGGGGTACGCGATGACCTCCGCCTCCACCGGGCGCGGCGTCGCCGGGCTCCACGCCATCGCGGTCGCCTCGAGCGAGCGGACGCGCGGCGCGACGAGGTCCACGTGCGTCACCCCGCGGTTCCAGCCGAGCCAGGTGCCGTAGCGCTCCCGGCGCGCGTTCACGCCCCAGCTCCGGTAGGTACTCACCAGCCAGTCCTGCGCTGCGTCCGACTGCGGCGAGCCGGTGAGCCGCTGGCCGTGGCGGTCCATCAGGACCTGTGCGAGCGTCATCGCCTGTGACCGCGTCATCCCCTCGTCCCAGAGCCGCTGGATCACGGGCGAGAGCGCCGCGTCGCGCCGGATGTACGGGGCCCACTCCGCCGCCGGGACCGGGTCGGCGAAGCGGTCGCGCGCCGCCGGGGCGGCGGCACGGCCGGGCTGGGCGCCGAGCGGCGCACGGAGCGGCGCCGCGAGCGTCGCGGCCACGAGGGTGAGCGCGAGCAACGGACGGACGGACACGAGCATCTCCTGTCGGCTGGGGAACGGGGCGGGAATCTACACCTTCGGGGCGAGGCCGTCCGTCAGCGAGGTCCGGTACGCGCGCCATGCGGGGAGCAGCCCCACGAGCGTGCCGGCCCCGACGACGAGCGCCAGGTAGCCCCATTCGAGCGCGCCGAGCGGCCGCAGCGTGAGCGCGAGCCCGAACCGCGCCTCGACGGCGCCGGCCGCGAGCGCGATGCCCGCGTACACGATCGCCACGCCCGCCGCCGCCCCGAGTACCGCGAGCAGCGCCGACTCGAGCACGAGCAGCGCGACGATCGTCCGCGGCCCCGCGCCGACCGCGCGCAGGATCGCCATCTCGCGCCGTCGCGCCTCGAGCGACGCGTACAGCGCGACGCACATGCCGGTGAGCCCGACGAGCACCGTGAACAGCGCGACCACGCGCAGCCCGACCTCGGCGCTGCCGATCGTCTGCCAGAGCTGCGCGAGGGCGACGCCCGGGATGATCGCCGTCAGCGGTTCGGTGCGGTCCTCGTTCATCTCGCGCTGCAGCGCCAGCGTCTCGAAGCGGTTCTTGGTGCCGACGAGGAACGCCGTGATCGGCGGCGCCTGGCCCGGCACGTGGCCGGCCTCGGGCGGGCCCATCATCAGGCCGCCCGCGGCCTCCTCGTCCTCGTGCATGGCGGTCAGCCCGTCGAGCGTGGTGTAGAGCGCGCGGTCGATCGGCGTGAAGGTGCGGGCGATCACGCCGCTCACGGTGAACGGGTGCGCCTCGTGCTCGGCGAACGACACCGCGGCGACGCCGTGCGAGAGCACGACCTTCGTGCCGACGGCGTAGCCGAGGCGCTGCGCCACGTCCCAGCCGATGGCGATCGACCGGTCGTCGGTCGGCGGCCCGCCCGAGGCGAACGTGACCGAGCGGTCGCGGAACCGGTAGTGTGCGAAGAAGGCGGCCGTCGTGCCGATCACGCGGTGCCCCTTGTGCGCGTCGCCGAGCGCGTAGGGGATGGTCCACTTGATCGCCGGGTGCGCGGCCCAGCGCTCGTACGTCGCCCACGAGACGGTGCCGCTCGGCGTCGCCATCCCGAACACGGTCGAGAGCAGCACCTGCGTCGTCCCGCCGCGCGCGCCGACGATGAGGTCGGTGCCCTTGATGGTGCCGGCGAAGCTCTCGCGCACGCCGAGCCGCACGTGCTCGATGCCCACGAGCAGCGCGACCGAGAGCGCGATGCTCGCCGCGGTGAGCAGGGAGATGAGCCGCCGGTTGCGCAACGAGCGCCAGGCGAGGCCGAGGAGGAAGGTCATCGCGCCGCCACCGCCTCGGGGTCGCCGGCGGCCGCCGGGGCGGCCGCGCGGTTCACCTCGCGCAGCGCCACGGTGCGCGCGAAGCGCGCCGCGAGCGAGAGGTCGTGGCTCACGAAGATCAGCGCGCTCCCCGCGTCGGCGCAGCGCGCGAAGAGCAGCTCGAGGAAGCGGTCGCGGCGGTCGGCGTCGAGCGCGCTGGTGGGCTCGTCGCAGACGACGAGCTCGGGCCGCCCCAGCAGCGCGCGCGCCACCGCCACCCGCTGTTGCTGCCCGACGCTCAGCTCCGTGACCGGTGAGGCGAGCAGGCCCGCGATCTCGAGGCGCTCGGCGAGGAGCCCCGCCTCGACGTCGGGATCCGCGCCGCCGAGCCGCGCGCGCCGCGCGCCCGAGAGACGGCAGGGGAGCGTGATGTTGTCCCGCACCGAGAGGTACGGGATGAGGTTGAACATCTGGAAGACGTAGCCGAGGTGCTCGGCGCGGAAGTGGTCGCGCGCCGCGCTTCCCATCGTCTCGAGCCGCTGGCCGAGGACCGCCACCGTGCCGGCGCGCGGCAGCAGCACGCCGGCGAGGAGGCCGAGGAGCGTGGTCTTGCCGCTGCCGCTCGGGCCATGGAGGAAGAGGCGCTCGCCGCGCGCGACGTCGAGCGCGGGGATGTCGAGGACGTCGCGGCCGCCGCGGTAGGCGAAGCGGACGTCGCGCAGCGCGACGGCGGGTCCCGCCGGCGCCGGCGCGGTCACCGCCCGGTGTACGGCTTCAGGCTGGTGGCCTCGATCTGGTAGCCGACCTGGCCGTACGGCGAATCGTAGGTCGTGATGCGCAGGGTGCCCTCGAGCCACACCGCGTCGAAGAGGCCGAGCTTCACGACCTTCCGGCCCGCCATCTGCACGAACGCCATCTGGTTGGGCGGCGGCGGCGGGGTGTGCACGCACGCCCCGTAGTACGGCACGAGGAGGAACTCCGCGCCCTCCTGGTCCGCGTCGTCGAGCGGCACGATGAAGCCGGGGACGCGGATCCGCTGGCCGTCGAGCTTCGCGAGCGTGTCGGTCTTCTTGCCGGTCTCGTAGTCGAGGCCCGCGAGGAGGCGCCAATCCACGCTGGTGAAGGCGCCGGCGGGCGTGGCGGTCGCCGGGACGGCCGGCCGCGCCTGCGCGGCGGCGGGCGCGAGCGGGACCGCCGCGACGAGCGACGCGGCGGCGAGGAGGCGGAGGAGCGGGCGGGTGGTCGGCATGCCGGGTGATACCCCGAGCGTGGGTGGCGGTGCGGCCCCGCCGAGCGGGGTCTCGGGGAAATTACTGCCCGCCGGGCCCGTTCGTTGGCGCCACCCGTGTCGCCAGGAGCGCGTCCACGAGGTTGCGCTTCGCGTAATCGCCCCGACTGACGAGACCGGTGAGGTCCCCGCGGCCGAGCACGTCGCGCGTGATCGCGGACGCCGCCCAGCCGTCGGCCGCGCGCCGCGCGATGCGGTCCGCGATCTCCTCGATCCAGTCGGCCTTGGCGCGGAGTGCCGCCACCGGGTCCGGCACGAGCCCGCGGTGCGCGTCGAAGAAGCGCACCGGCCCCAGCGCGGCGATCCGCCGCAGCACCGCCGGCTGGCCCCGCACGTCCTCGCCGGGGTGCGCGATCCGCACCTTCACGCCGAGGAACAGGTCCCCGCCGAACACGGTCCCCGTCTCCCGGTCCCAGACCACGTGATGGTCCGTGCTGTGGCCCGGCGCCGGGATCAATTCCAGCCCGTCGGCAGCGAACGGCGCGGGGTCGGCGGCGAGGGCCGCCGGGACGCCCCAGCAGAGCCGGCGATAGTACCCCACGGGCGCCGGCCGGCGCACCCGCGCCAGGGTCGTCGACGCCATGCCCGCCGGCAGGCCGCGCGACGCGAGCACCGAGATGTTGCCCGCATGGTCCTCGTGGTGATGCGTCAGCAGCGCCCCGGCAGGGCGGCGCGCGGCGAGCCATGCGGCGACGTCTCCGCCGAGGGCGGGGAAGAGGGTGTCCACCAGCACGCCGCGCACGAGGTAGGCGTGCACCGCGAAGCCCATCGCGCGGCTCACGCGGCTCGAGCCGCGGAGTTCCAGCACGTCGTCGTGCCGCCTCTCCTCGATCATCCGGCGTGAAGCATAACCGGTCCCCGGGAACCGTCCCGGGCCCCTCGTCCGTTCCTTGTCCGGGAAGGGTACGGGGGGTACCTTTTTCCCAGCCGCAGGACCCCCGGCGCCCGGCCATCTGGTCGGGCGTCGGCCTTTTTTCTCCCCGCGTCCCCGTGACCGGCCATGATCGAAGCGCTCAAGCAGAAGCTCACCGACGAGGCGGAGAAGCTCCGCTTCGAACTGAACGTCACGCTGCCCAACGAGATCCGGAAGGCGGTCGAGCTCGGCGACCTCCGCGAGAACTCGGAGTACAAGGCCGCCCTCGAGCGCCAACAGTTCGTGCAGGCCCGCCTCGGGCACCTCACGCAGCGCCTCTCCAAGCTCTCGGCGATCGACGAGTCGCAGATCGCGACCGATGCCGTCGGCATGGGGTCCAAGGTCACGGTGGAGGACCAGGACACGCGGGCGAAGGAGGAGTACCACCTCATCTTCGGCGACGCCGAGGACTTCGACGAGGGCCAGGTGACGATGTCGTCCCCGATCGGCCGCGCGCTGCTCGGCAAGAAGGTCGGCGAGATCGCGCTGCTCAAGCTCCCCGCGCGCACCCGCAAGCTGAAGATCGTCAAGCTCGTGACGATCCACGAGGACGCCGGCCTCTAGGCCGGCCCCCGCGCGCGCCGCTCAGCCGGCGCGCGCCGCGGCGGCCCGCCGCCGCCAGAGCACGACGCCCAGCGAGCCGAGCGTCCCCAGGAAGGCGAGCGCCATGTCCTTCTGCGCGTCGAACGGGTCGCCCTGCGTCCCGAGGTAGGCCGCGCCGAGGTCCCCGCCGAACGCCTCGGCGGCGAGCCACTCGATGGTCTCGTAGATGACGGCGTGCGCGTTCATGAAGAACAGCGGCATCAGGAAGCGCCAGACGCCCACCGGTGGCGCCTTCGCGGCGAAGAGCTCGACCACCGCCGGCGTCACGAGCACGCCGTACAGGAAGTGCACCGCGCGGTCGAACATGTTGCGGTCGAAGCCGAGGAGGGCGTCCACGGACACGCCCGTGAGCGCGCGGCCCCACGCGTCGTACGGCACGAGCGAGTACGTGTAGTGCGCGCCGAGCTCGTGGAGCGCGAAGAACAGGAAGAGGCAGGTGTAGGCGGCGTCGCTGAACCGGAGGTTCCGGTACGTGAGCACCAGCAGCGGCACGGCGCCGAACACGAGCAGGTTCTCCAGCAGCCAGTCCTGCCGGAAGTGCGGGGCGATGGCGAGCACGGCCCACCACGCCGTGAAGAGCCCGAGCAGCGTCAGCGGGTAGCGCGCGCTCGGCGGGGCGGTCATCGGGCGGGCGAGGCGGCGCCGGACGCGGGCGCGGCGGGGGCGGTGTCGAGCGCCGCGGCGAGCGCCGCGAGCAGCGCGGGATCGTCGGCGCGCACGGGCCCGGTGTGCTTCCACACGAGCGTGCCGCGGCGGTCCACGAGGTAGCTGGCCGGCACGCCGATCGCGAGGAACGTCGTGCTCACGCGGTCGTCGGGGTCGTACCAGATGGGGTACCGCGCGCCGAGCTCCTCGGCGAACGCGCGGATCCGCGCCCGGTCGTCGTCCACGTCGATGCTCACGCCGGCCACCGTGAGCCCCTGCGCGCCGAACCGCGCGTGCAGCTGCTGGAGCGCCGGGATCTCCTCGCGGCACGGCTTGCACCAGGTGGCCCAGATGTTCAGCAGCACCACCTCACCCTGCAGCGAGGCGAGCGCGACCGGCGCGCCGTCCTGGCGCTGCGCCTCGTAGGCGGGCGCCGGTGCGCCCACCACCACCGGCGCGTGACGCGCCACCTCCCCGGCGCACGAGAGCGTGACCGTGGCGAGCATCGCCAGTCTCGCGAGCCCCGTGAGCCGCGCGCCCGCCCGTCGCCCGGCGCGGTCCCCGGGACGGCCGTGCGTGGCCGTCATCGCCGCCCCGCGCGAAGGCGCGCGACCTTCACCTCGCTCGGCGTCCCCGGCTGCGTCCACGCCACCAGCACACCGTCGCCGTCGCGGGTCATGCGGGGGAAGCCGCTGGAGCGCGCGCCGCTCGACGGGCTCACGACCAGCGCCGGTTCCACGGACCCGTCGCGCCGCACGAGACGCGTCCGCACCTGCGCCGTGTCGCCGCCGAGCCGCTCGATCCAGCTCAGCACGGCGGTGCCGCCGTCGAGCAGCTCGAGGTCCACGCGCCCGGTCGGCAGGCCGTCGTCGGCGCGCACCGGCGCCGAGAAGGTCGCGCCGGCGTCGGTCGAGAAGGCGACGTTGACCCGTGCCGTGTCGCGCGCACCGGTGAACCACGCGACCGCCACCGTATCGCCGAGCGCTGCGGCCTGCGGACCGTTCACCGGGCACGACGCGATCGCCCAGCCGTCCCGATGCAGTGGCGCCGGCGCCGACCAGGTGCCGTTCACGCGCCGCAGCACGGCGATGTCGCGCACCTCCGGCTCGCCGTCGGTGCGGTCGCGGTAGAACACCACCGGTCCCTGCGTGGTCATCGCCGCGGCCGTCTGGCAGCAGTCGCAGGTGCGGTCATCGAGGAGGCGCGATTCGACGACGCTGCCCGCGCGCACCGTCGCCATCGCGAGCTGCATCGGGGCGCCGTGCTCGTGGCCCGAGGCCGCCGCGAGGCCGCCCGCCGAGCCGTCGAGCAGGATCACGTCCGCGCCGCCATCGCCGCGCGGGAGGATCGAGACGAAGCCGTGCTCCGCCGGGATCCCCGCCGCGTGCGGGAGCACCGCCGGCGACCAGCTCGCGCCGCCGTCCGCCGATTCAGCGAGCATCACGTCGTACGCGAACTTCCCGTTGCCGCTCCGCTGCAGCCAGTGCGCGAGGAGCCGGCCCTCGCCGACGGGAACGACCGACGGGAAGTCGGCCCAGTTCACGAAGAGGTCGGTGCGGCGCACCACGTCGGTCGGCGTGCTCCACGTGCCATCCGCGGCGCGGCGCGAGAGCCGGAGCGCCACCGAGGAGTCGGCCTGGCGCTCGAGCCAGCTCATCCAGATGGTGCCGTCGTCCGCGCGCGCCACGAACGGCTCGGCGGCCTGCGCCGCGGCGGGGGAGGGGAGCGGCTCGAGGGCGAGCGGCACGGGGCCGCGCTCGCACGCGGCCACGAGCAGGGCGGCCGCGACGGCGGTCGCGGCGACGGACGGACGGCGGAGGGACGGCATCGTCGGGTGGGCCGGAGGGATGACGAAAGCTGGGGCGCGCCGGGAGGCGCGGCAACGCATGGCTGCGCGCGGCGACCGCCGGCGCGGCCCCGTCGGGCGGCTACGGCTCCACCGTGAAGAGCCGCCGCACCTCCTGCGCGTACTCGTCCAGCGCGTGCGCGATCCCGGCGTCGGTCCAGCGGAGCAGGTTCCCCATCACCGCCGCCACGCGCGGCGCCACGGCGAGGCCATGGTCCCGCCGCTCGAACGCCAGCGGCATGCGGCGCACGAGCACGTCGGCGATGGTCTCCGCGCACTCGAAGCGCACCGCCTGCACCACGTCGCTCTCGCGCCAGGGCAGCTCGGGGACGAGGCGCACGTCCTCCGGATGCGCCGCGGGGCGCTCGCCCGGGAGCGGCACGTGCGCGGTGTCGCACGGCCGCACCCGCACGCCGAGGTGGCGCACCACCGCGTCCACGCACTGCTCCGCCATCGCCCGGTAGGTCGTCAGCTTCCCGCCGGTGATCGTGATGACGCCGCGCGCCGAGGTGCGGATGGCGTGTTCGCGGCTGGCCGAGGCCGGGTCGCCGCGGTTTCCGGACGCGACGAGCGGCCGGATCCCGGCCCACGCCGCCACCACGTCGTCCTCGCTGAGGCGCGCCTCGGGGAAGAAGCGGTTGCAGGCGCCGAGGAGGTACCGGACGTCCGCGCCGTGCGCGCGCACCTCGTGCGGGTGCTCCGTCGTCGGGGTGTCGGTGGTGCCGATGATGGTGTGCGTCCCGGCAGGGAGCGTGAACATCACGCGCCCGTCGTCCGGGGACAGCATCGTCACCGCGCCGCGGTTGCCCACGCGCTCGGCGGGCACCGCGATGTGCACGCCCTTGGTGCCGCGCACCGCGGGGCCACTCGGCGCGGCCTCGAGCGCGGCGATCTCGTCGGTCCACGGCCCGGCCGCGTTCAGCACGACGCGCGCCTGCACGCGGATCTCCTGGCCGCCGATGCGATCGTGGACCAGGGCGCCGTCGCAGGGGCCGTGCGCCCCGTCGAAGGTGAGCGCGCGCACCTCGGCGTGGTTCACGATGGTCGCGCTCGCGTGCGCCGCGTCGAGCGCATTCGCGACGGTGAGGCGCGCGTCGTCGGTGGCGGCGTCCCAGTAGGCGGCGCCGCCGGTGAGCCCATCGGCGGCGAGCCGCGGCTCCTCGGCGAGCACGCCCTCGCGCCCCAGCCGGCGGTGCCGGCCGACGTTGCGGAAGAGCGCGAGGGCGTCGTAGAGGAGCAGGCCGGCCCCGAGCTTCCAGCGCGGCACGCGTGCCCCGCGGTACACCGGCCACGTGAACTGCAGCGGGTGGACGAGGTGGGGGGCGAGGTCGAGGAGCCGCCGCCGCTCGCGGCTCGCCTCGAACACGAGATGCAGGTACCCGTGCTCGAGGTAGCGCACGCCGCCATGGATGAGCCGCGAGGAGCGGCTGGAGGTCCCGGCGGCGAAGTCATCCCGCTCGACGAGCGCGACCGCGAGACCGCGGCGGGCCGCGTCCCGGGCGATCCCGGCGCCCGTGATCCCCCCGCCGACGACGAGCAGGTCGAAGCGGCGGTCGCCGAGCGCCAGCAGGCGCTGTGCGCGCCGGGGGATGTTCGGGGGGGTCACGGGACGGAGTGTACGCCCAGGGCGCGCCGCCCGCGAGACTCGGTCGCCCACGGGGGATAGATTACCCGCATGCCCATCTATGAACCGGGCCGGCGCGTCGCGATCGTCGCGGGCGTCCGGACCCCCTTCGCCAAGTCGGGCACCGCCCTCCGGACCCTGAGCGCGATCGAGCTCGGCAAGATCGCCGTCACGGAGCTGGTGCACCGCACCGATGTCGATCCCGCGTCCATCGACCTGCTGACCTTCGGCACGGTCCTCCCCTCCGTCCTCGCACCGAACATCGCGCGCGAGATCGCCCTGATGCCGCTGCTCCCCAAGGGCGTGCAGGCGTGGAGCGTCTCGCGCGCCTGCGCCTCGGCGAACCAGGCGATCACCGACGCCGCCGACCAGATCGCGCTCGGCCACGCGTCAGTCGCGATCGCCGGCGGCGCCGAGTCGCTGTCGAACGTGCCGATCCTGCACTCGCGCGGCTTCTCCGACGCCCTCGTCGCCGCGAGCAAGGCGCGGTCGCTCGGCCAGCGCGTGCAGGCCTTCGCCAAGCTCCGCCCGAAGGACTTCATCCCGATCACGCCCGCCATCGCCGAGCCCACGACGGGGGAGACGATGGGGCAGTCGGCGGAGAAGATGGCGAAGCTGAACGGCATCACGCGCGAGGAACAGGACGCGCTCGCCCTCGCCTCGCACCGCAACGCCGCGCAGGGCACCGCCGACGGCCGCCTCACGGCGGAGATCGTGCCGGTGATGGTGCCGCCGCGCTTCGAGACGGCGATGACGGCCGACAACGGGATCCGGAGCGACACGACCGCCGAGGCGCTGGCCGGACTCAAGCCGGTGTTCGACCGCCGCTACGGCACCGTGACGGCCGGCAACGCCTCGCCGCTCACCGACGGCGCCGCCGCGGTACTGCTGATGCGCGAGGACGTCGCGAAGGCGCACGGGCTCCAGCCGAGGGCCTACATCCGCGGCTACGCCTACGCCGCGCTCGACCCGGGCGAGCAGCTGCTGCAGGCGCCGGTGCTCGCGGCCCCGCTGGCGCTCAAGCGCGCGGGGCTCACGCTGAAGGACATCGACCTCGTCGAGATGCACGAGGCGTTCGCGGCCCAGGTGCTCTCCAACCTCCGCGGCTTCGAGTCGCCGCACTGGGCGGAGCGCGCCGGGTTCTCGGCGCCCGTCGGCGCGGTGGACCGCAGCAGGCTCAACGTGATGGGCGGCTCGGTCTCGATCGGCCACCCGTTCGGCGCCACCGGCGCGCGCATCACGACGACGCTCGTGAACGAGCTCGCGCGGCGCGGCGGCCAGTTCGGCCTGATGACCGTCTGCGCGGCGGGCGGGCTCGGCTTCGCGATGGTCGTGGAGCGCGCATGACCCGCACCCCTGCAGTCGCGCTCGAGGTCGTGGACGGCGTCGCCGTCATGACGTTCGACCTGCCCGGCGAGTCGGTCAACAAGTTCTCGCCCGCGGTCATCGAGGAGTTCACGGCGCACATCGAGCGGATCGAGCGCGACCCCGCGATCACCGGCGCTGTGCTCCTCTCCGGGAAGAAGGGCAACTTCATCGCCGGCGCCGACATCGACCAGTTCCTCGAGTTCCGGACCGCCGCCGACGCCGCGAAGGCGAGCGCCTTCGGCCACGCGATGTTCCACCGGATCGAGAAGGGCCGCGTCCCGGTCGTCGCCGCAGTGGACGGCGCCTGCCTCGGCGGCGGGCTCGAGTTCGCGCTCGCCTGCGCGTACCGCATCGCCGCCGACTCGCCGAAGACGCTCTTCGCGCTGCCCGAGGTGAAGCTTGGCCTGATCCCCGGCGCCGGCGGCACGCAGCGCCTGCCGAAGCGCGTCGGGCTGCAGGCCGCGCTCGACATGATCCTCACCGGCAAGAACGTGCGGGCGAAGAAGGCGCTGCAGACCGGTCTCGTGGACGAGATGGTGCACCCCGCCATCCTGCGCCAGGTCGCGATCCAGCGCGCGAAGGAGCTCGCGGCCGGTACGATCCCGCGGCAGCGCGACAACCGCCACCACGGCGCCAAGGAGCTCCTGCTCGACGACAACCCCATCGGCCGCGCGGTGGTGTTCCGCCAGGCGCGCGAGACGACGATGAAGAAGTCGGGCGGCCACTACCCGGCGCTGTCCGCGGCGATCGAGGCGGTCGCCGCCGGATACTCGGCGTCGTCCGAGGCGCACGGCTACGCGGAGGAGGCCCGGCTCTTCGGCGAGATGGCGATGACGCCCGTCTGCCGTGAGCTGATGTTCCTGTTCTACGCGACCACCGCGCTCAAGAAGGACGCCGGGGTGCCCGAGGGAGCGCAGCCGCGGCCGGTGGACCGCGTGGCCGTGCTCGGCACCGGGTTCATGGGCGCCGGGATCGCCGCGGTGAGCGTGATGCAGGACGTGCCGGTGCGCTTCAAGGACACGGATGCGGCGCGCGTCGCCAAGGGCGTCGCCGCGGTCCGCGACGTGATCAAGGACGGGCTCACCAAGCGCCGCATCACGCGCCAGCAGTTCGAGGACCAGGTCGGGCTCGTCGCCGGCACCACCGAGTACACGGGCTTCGGCCGTGTGCCGCTGGTCATCGAGGCCGTGTTCGAGGACCTCAAGGTCAAGCACGCCGTGCTGCGCGAGACGGAGGCGGTGCTGCGGCCGGAGGCCATCTTCGCGACCAACACGAGCACGATCCCGATCGCGAAGGTCGCCGAGGCGAGCGCGCGGCCGGAGCGCGTCATCGGCATGCACTTCTTCTCGCCGGTGCACAAGATGCCGCTGCTCGAGGTCATCGTGACCCCGCGCACCGCGGGCGACGTGACGGCGACGGTGGTCGAGTACGGCCGCCGCATCGGCAAGACGGTGATCGTCGTCAACGACTCGCCGGGCTTCTTCGTGAACCGCATCCTCGCCCCGTACATCAATGAGGCGGGGAAGCTGCTCGACGACGGTGCCGCGGTGGACGCGATCGACCGCGCGATGACCGCCTTCGGGTTCCCGGTCGGGCCGATCACCCTCATCGACGAGGTCGGGCTCGACATCGCCGGCAAGTCGGGCGCGATCATGGCCGAGGCGTTCGGCGGGCGCATGCAGCCGAGCGAAGCGCTCGTGAAGGTGCTCGGCGCCGGCCGCCTCGGGCGGAAGGGGAAGCAGGGCTTCTACGCGTACGACGAGCAGGGCAAGCGCACCGGGGTGGACGAGAGCGTGTACGCGCTCTATGCCGGCGGCGCGCGGCGCCGCGAGGTCGCGAAGGAGGAGATCCAGCGGCGGCTCACCCTCGCGATGGTGAACGAGGCGGCGCGCTGCCTGGAGGAGGGGATCGTCCGCGCCCCCAAGGACGGGGACATCGGCGCGGTGTTCGGCATCGGGTTCCCGCCGTTCCGCGGCGGGCCGTTCCGGCACATCGACGCGGTCGGCGTGGGCGAGGTCGTGCAGCAGCTCGAGGCGCTCGAGGCGACGCATCCCGGGCGGTTCACGCCCGCGGCGATCCTCAAGCGGATGGCGAACGAGGGGCGGACCTTCTATCCGCGGACCGGGAAGCCGGTGTGAACGGCGGGACGACCGAGGGAGGCGTGAGGATGCACGCGCAGGCGATGCGGGACGCGAGGGGGGTGGCGATGCGACGCGTGATGCGACCGGTGATGCGACGCGTGATGCGACGCGTGCTGGGGGGCCCGGTGCTCGGCCCGGTGCTGGCCGCGGCCCTGTTGCTCCCCGCCGGGGCGGGAGCGCAGCAGACGCGCGCCGAGGCGTCGAACTACACGGCGACGTCGAGCCATGCGGACGTGGTCGCGTTCCTCGACGCGCTCGAGCAGCGCTTCCCCGGCGCGTGGGTGCGCGGCACCATCGGGACGACGTCCCAGGGGAAGCCGCTGCCGTACGTCGTCGTGTCGCGCCCGCTCGTGCGCACGCCGGCCGAGGCGCGCGCGACCGGGAAGCCGATCGTGTACCTGCAGGGCAACATCCACGGCGGCGAGGTGGAGGGGAAGGAGGCGGTGCAGGCGCTCCTCCGCGACCTCCTCGCGCAGCGCGGACCGAACGCCCTTGACTCGATCGTGCTGGTCGCCGTGCCGATCTACAATGCGGACGGCAACGACACCTGGGGCCCGCAGGAGCGGAACCGCGGCGAGCAGGACGGCCCGGCGACGGTGGGGCAGCGACCCAACGGCATGCAGCTCGACCTCAACCGCGACTACATCAAGCAGGAGGCGCCCGAGAGCCGCGCCTCGCTCGCGATGTTCGCCGCGTGGGATCCCGACGTCTTCGTGGACCTCCACACGACCGACGGCTCGTACCACGGCTACGCGCTCACCTACGCGCCGTCGCTGCATCCGGCGGCGATGACCGGCGCGCTCGCGCCGGCCGGGCCGTGGACGCGCGACACGCTGCTCCCCGCGCTGCGCGAGCGCGTGCGCACGCGCCGGGGCTTCGAGACGTTCGACTACGGCAACTTCCGCGGCCCGGCCAACGGCCCCGGGAACGGCCGGGACGACCCGGCCTCGCTCGCCAAGGGCGCCTGGGAGACCTACGAGCACGTGCCGCGCTTCGGCACCAACTACTACGGGCTCCGCAACCGCGTGAGCGTGCTGAGCGAGGCCTACTCGCACGACCCGTTCGAGCGGCGCGTGAAGGCGACCTACGCCTTCGTCGCCGAGCTGCTCACGTACGCCGGCGAGCAGGGCGCGACGCTCGTCCAGCGCACGCGCGGCGGTTCGGCCGCGCTCGCGAAGGGCGTCGCCGCGCCGGTGCCGGTCCGTGCGCGCATGACCACCACCCCGTTCACCGCGCCGGTGCTCGTCGAGCCCCTCATCCCGATGGGCGACACGGTGCGCCACGAGGCCGGCGTGCGCCGCGGCTTCCGGCGCTCGCGCGTCTTCGCGCCCGTGCCGATGCCGGTCTACGACCGCTTCGAGGCCACGCGCACCCGCCCCCTCCCCGAGGCGTGGATCCTCGACTCCTCGATGACGGCCGTCGTCGAGCGCCTGCGCGCGCACGGCGTGGTCGTGCAGCGCCTCGCCCGCGCCTGGAGCGGCAGCGGCGAGGAGTTCACCGTGGACTCGGTGGTGAAGGCGACGCGCCCGTTCCAGGGCCACAACGAGGTCCGGCTGGAAGGCCGATGGCAGCCGCAGCGCCTCGCCGTCACGCGCGGTGCGTACGTCGTGCCGGGCCGGCAGGCGATGGCGATCCTCGCCGCGATCCTGCTCGAGCCCGAGAGCGACGACGGCCTCACCACATGGAACGTGCTCGACGACCGGATCGCGGTCGGTCAGCCGCACCCGGTGCGGCGCGCCCTCGTGCCCGTTCCCGGCGCCCGCTGAGCGCATGCCGATGACCCGCACCGCCCGCTGATGAGCCGCTTCCTCCCGCCCGACCACTCGAAGGGCGACGAGCGCACCATCGGCGGGTACGCAGCCGTCCACGCCCGGCCGGCGGCGTTCGAGGGACGCGACGGCTGGTCGTACTCGGTGGAGATCCTGGCCGACCGCGTCGCTCCGGCACGGCCGGAGGCCGACCCCGCCGGACCGGAGCCCCGCGCGTACGGCGCCTTCTTCCTCTTCGTCCAGTGGAAGCGCTTCGGCGCCCAGGGCGTCGAGGGGCACCTCGAGAGCGACTTCCTCGCCCACGGTCCCGACGCCCGCGCCGCGAAGGCCGCGCTCGGCGCGATGCCGGTGGAGGCGGTGCAGCGCGTGCTCGACGACCTCATCCGGGCCCGCGAGACCGCGACCCGCGAGGCGGCTGCGTCGTCCGACGAGGCCGACGCGTGACCGGCCCCGCCGCGACGGACGCCGGCGTGCGCGCGATCGTGACGGAGGGGACCGGCGGTGTCTGGCAGGTCCGCACGGTGGACGGTCGCGAGCACGCCGCTGCGCTCGCCGGGCGCCTCAAGCAGGACGGCCGCAACGCCCCGAAGCTCGCCGTCGGCGACCACGTCACCGTCGAGCCCGACGAGCGCGCCAGCGCCTGGCGCATCACCGGGATCGCGCCGCGCACCTCCGTGCTCTCCCGCCGCGAGCCGGGCGGCCGGCACGGCGAGCGCATCGTCGCCGCGAACCTCGACCAGGTGCTCGTCGTCTTCGCGCTCCGCAGCCCGGAGCCGCACGTGCGGATGATCGACCGCTTCCTCGTCATCTGCGAGGCCAACGACCTCAAGGCGCACCTCGTGCTCAACAAGGTGGACCTCGCGGCACCGGCCGAGGTCGAGGCCCTCGCGGAACCGTACGAGGCCGCAGGGTACCCCGTGCATCGCACCAGCGTGAAGCGGGGGGATGGCATGGACGAGATGCGGCGCGAGCTCCACGGACGCGTCACCGCGGTCGCCGGCCCGAGCGGCGTCGGCAAGTCGTCGCTGCTCAACGCGCTCCATCCGGAGCTCGGGCTCCGGACGCAGGAGATCTCGCAGTCGGTGAACAAGGGCCGCCACACCACGGTCGGCGCCAAGCTCATCGCGCTCCCGGACGGGGACGGGGGCTACCTCGTGGACACGCCCGGGCTGCGCGAGATCGGGATGTGGGGGCTCATCACCGAGGCGCTCGACCAGTGCTTCCCGGAGTTCGCCCCCTGCCTCGGCGAGTGCCGCTTCGGCGACTGCACGCATGACCGCGAGCCCGACTGCGCCGTGCGCGCCGCCGTGGAGGCGG
The DNA here is from genome assembly GCA_019694735.1 of Gemmatimonadaceae bacterium. Lineage (GTDB taxonomy): Bacteria > Gemmatimonadota > Gemmatimonadetes > Gemmatimonadales > Gemmatimonadaceae > Pseudogemmatithrix. The sequence continues at coordinate 27,116 of JAIBBJ010000202.1, forward strand.
GGCGGATCCACGCCGGCCGGTACGAGAGCTACCGCAAGCTGCGCGGCGAACTGACGGAGGCGGACAGGGCATGGTGAGACGGGGGCGGAGCGCGCGGCGCTGACGCACGCCGGGCGCCGGCGCGCTCCCCGTCGGCCGGTCAGGGCGACAGCCGCTCCAGCCGCCATCCCCCCGCCTGCGGTACGTACCGCAGGCGGTCGTGCAGCCGGCTCGGGCGCCCCTGCCAGAACTCGAAGGCGTCCGGCACCACGCGGTACCCGCCCCAGTGCGGCGGCAGCGGCACGTCCTCGCCCGGATAGCGGGCGTCGAGCTCGGCGTGGCGGGCCTCGAGCTCCTGCCGCCCCGGGATCACCGAGCTCTGCGCCGAGGCCCATGCGCCGAGCCGGCTGCCGCGCGGCCGCTGCGCGTAGTACGCCGCCGACTCCTCGCCGCTCACCCGCTCGACGCGCCCTTCGATCCGCACCTGCCGCTCGAGCGGCGCCCACCAGAAGCAGAGCGCCGCGCGCGCCCCCGGCCGGTCGAGTTCCTGCCCCTTCCGGCTGCGGTAGTCGGTGAAGAACACGAACCCGCGCGCATCCGCCTCCTTGAGGAGCACGGTGCGGCAGCTCGGCACGCCGTCCGCGGTCGCCGTCGCGAGCGCCATCGCGTTCGCCTCGTGCACCTGCGCGTCGCGCGCCTGCTGGAACCAATGATGGAACTGCGCCAGCGGATCGGCCGCGACGTCGCGCTCGTCGAGCGTCTCGCGGCGGTATTCCTCGCGGAGATGGGCGATGCTCATGCCGAAAGCTCCGCGTGCCCGGCGCATCGGGGCAAGTCCGCCGGCGCCTGACCGCGCGTCTCGGCGCCTGTTCGGGCCCCGCCGGCGCCCGCCCCGGAACCTTTGCATCCGGGCGCGATTTGTGAGACGTTCCCATGATGACCGACGCCCCCGACCGCCCGGCGACCGAGCTCCCGCCGCCGGCGCCCGCCGAGTTCTCCGCCGCCGCGATCGCGGCGATGGACGACGTCTACCGCTTCGCGCGCTCCCTCACGCGCGATGCCGTGGACGCCGAGGACATCGTGCAGGACACCTACCTGCGCGCGTTCCGCTCCTGGCGGACGTTCCAGGAAGGCACCGACATCAAGCGCTGGCTCTTCACCATCGCGCGCAACGTCTTCCTGCGCTCGCGCGAGCGGGGGCAGCGCGAGGTGACGCTCGACGACGACGCGTCCGCCGCCGCCGAGTCGGCGCAGGCGCAGGAGGCGTGGGTGCGCGGCGGCCTCGACCCGCTGCTGCACCGGGCCGAGCTCGCACCCGCGATCGACGCCGCCCTCGCCGAGCTCCCCGAGGCGTTCCGCACCGCGGTGACCCTCGTGGACGTCGAGGACCAGTCGTACGAATCCGCCGCCGAGGTGCTCGGCATCCCCGTCGGCACCGTCCGCTCGCGCCTCTTCCGCGGGCGGAAGCTCCTCCAGCAGCGCCTCGCCGAGCATGCCCGCGACGCCGGCTTCCTGCCGGCCGTCCCGACCCGGAGTCCCGCATGATGCACGACCATCAGGCCCACGGCCATCACCGGCACGACGGCGTCGACTGCGACGCCGCGCTCTCGCAGCTCTTCGATTTCCTGGACGGGGAGCTCGACGATTCGCTGGAGTCCCGGCTCCGCTCGCACGTCGAGCGCTGCAAGCCGTGCTTCGAGCGTGCCGACTTCGAGAAGCGGTTCCTCGAGGCGGTGCATGCCGCGCGCGTGACCGAGACGTGCCCCAAGGCCCTGCGCGAGCGCGTGCTCGCGACGTTGCGCGCGGAGGGGCTCGGCGCCTGAGCCGCCCGGCCCCGTCCGACGCTCCTTCCGATCGAG
>JAIBBJ010000221.1 GCA_019694735.1 Gemmatimonadaceae bacterium
TTCACGGCGCGCGCGAGCGCGGAACGGGCCGCGGGCGGGACCGGCGCGGCGGCGTCCACGCGCGCGAACCGCTGCGCGGTGGTGTCGATGCCGTCGAACGGCGAGCGCTCCTGCGCCGCGGGCGTGGCCTCGTTCACGCGCGACGCCTCGCGCGTCAGGCGGCTCATCACGGTACCGCGGCGCTCGAGCCCGCCCTGGCCCTGCGACCGGTGCTGCGACCGGCTCGCCGCCGCCAGCTCGGCCGGGCTGCGGCCGAGCACCGGATCGTACGCGCCGACGTTGAACTGCAGCGTCCCCATCCCGCCGCGCCACGCGCCGCGGTAGAACTTGGCCGGCACCCACGGCTGTCCGTGCGTGGCGACCGGGAAGCGCATCGTGTCACCGGCGACCTCGTAGCCGTCGCGCGCGAGGAGGCCGGCCGCCTCGTGGTGCCCGTGCCCGTCAGCGCGCGTGCCGCTCCACACCGCGATGACCACGTGCGGGCGCCAGGCGCGGATGACGCGCACGACGTCGCCGGTGAGCGCCTCGCGGTCCCAGTGCGTGAAGGTCTCCTCGGCGTTCTTGGAGAACCCGAAGTCATAGGCGCGGGAGAAGAACTGCTCGGCCCCGTCGAGCCGTCGCGCGGCGAGGAGCTCCTCGGTGCGGATGGCGCCGAGCGCCTCGCCGAGCTCGTTGCCGATCAGGTTCTGGCCGCCGTCGCCGCGCGTGAGCGAGAGGTAGGCGACGTGCACCTGGTGCCCGCGGGCGAGCCAGGCGAGGAGCTGCGTGTCCTCGTCGTCGGGATGCGCGCCGATGACGAGCACGCGCCCGGTGGTGGTGATGCCGCGGACGAGCTGGTCCAACGCCGCCGCGCCGCGCGCCTGCCCGGAGGCGGCGCGCGGCGCGGCGAGGAGGACGAGGGTCGCGAGCGCAGCGAGGCGCATCGCACGGGTCATCACCGTCTCCGGTTCAGGGGCTCTGGCGGGCGACCGGCGTGCTGCGCCGCGCGGCCGGGCGGACCGGCGCCTCGAGGGCCTCGGACACGATCCGGGCCTGCTCGGCGGCGTGGTCGGACGGGTACCCCTCCGCAGGGCTCGCGCGCTCGGCGCGACCGTAGTAGCGGATCACCAGCGCGTTGCCGGTCGAGACGCGGAGTCGCGGCGCGACGAAGCTCCACGCGCCCTGGTTCTTCGGCTCCTCCTGCACCCACGCGACCTCGTCGATCGCCGGATACGAGTCCACCACCTGCGCGATGCGGGCGTGCGGCCACGGGTAGAGCTCCTCGACGCGCACGACGGCCACCGTGTCGGGGATGCCCTTCGCGAGCAGGTCGTAGTAGACCTTGCCGGTGCAGAAGACGAGGCGCCGCACCGACTGGCGCTTCTCGCGGCCCATCGGATCGTCGATCACCGGCTGGAAGGTGCCCTGCGCGAGGTCCTCGATCCGGCTCGCGGCCTGCGCGAGGCGGAGGAGCGACTTCGGCTGCATCAGGATGAGCGGCCGCCGCTGCGGCGCGAACGCCTGGCGGCGCAGCACGTGGAAGTACTGGGCCGGCGAGCTCGGGTACGCGACACGGAGGTTCCCCTCGGCGCAGAGCTGCAGGAAACGCTCGAGCCGGGCACTCGAGTGCTCGGGACCCTGCCCCTCGTAGCCGTGCGGGAGCAGCAGCACGAGCCCCGAGTCCTGCGCCCACTTCGCGCGGTCGGCGGCGATGAACTGGTCGATGATGGGCTGCGCGACGTTGGCGAAGTCGCCGAACTGCGCCTCCCACAGCGTGAGGGTGTCGGGCGCCGTGACCGAGTAGCCGTACTCGAAGGCGAGCACGGCGGTCTCGCTGAGCGCCGAGTTGTACGCCTCGAAGCCGGCGCGGACGCCGGGAAGGTGCGCGAGCGGTGCGTACTTCGCGCCGTTCGTCACGTCATTGAGCACCGCATGCCGGTGCGAGAACGTGCCGCGCTCGACATCCTGCCCGCTCATGCGGATGTGGGTGCCGTCGGCGAGGATGCTCGCGAACGCGAGCGCCTCCGCGTGACCCCAGTCGATGCCGCCCGCGGGGCCGAGCGCCTCGCGGCGCCGCTCGAGCTGCTTGGCGAGCCGCGGATGCGGATGGAAGTCGGCCGGGTACGTGAGGAGCGCCTCATTGAGCCGGCCGAGGTCCTCGGCGGCGACGGCGGTCAGGACCTCGGGCGACGGGGCCGACCCCGGCTCCTCGTCGTGCGACGCGTCCACCGCGCCCTTCGACCCCTCGAACAGCTGCTGGTACGCCGCGGCGACCTCGGCATCGACCTGGTCCACCTCGGCTGCGCTGATGAGTCCCTCGCCGACCAGGCGCGCGCCCCAGACCTGCCGCGGCGTCGGGTGGGCGCGCACCCGCTCGTAGAGGAGCGGCTGCGTGAAGTTCGGCTCGTCGCCCTCGTTGTGGCCCCAGCGGCGGTATCCCACGAGGTCGATCAGGAAGTCCTTCTTGAAGCGCGCGCGGTACGCGACCGCGATGCGCATGGCGATGATGCAGGCCTCGGGATCGTCGCCGTTCACGTGGATGATCGGCATCTCGAACCCCTTCGCGACGTCGCTCGCATAGCGGGTCGAGCGTGAGTCGATCGGGTCGGTCGTGAAGCCCACCTGGTTGTTCACGATCACGTGCAGCGTGCCCCCCACGCGGTACGCGCGGAGGCGCGAGAGGTTCATCGTCTCGGGGACGATGCCCTCGCCGGGGAAGGCGGCATCGCCGTGGATGACGATCGGGACGACGTCATCCTCGCGGCGCACGCGCGGGTCCTGCGCATCGCGCTGCAGTGCGCGGGCGCGGCCCTGCAGCACCGGGTTCACGACCTCGAGGTGGCTCGGATTCGGGACCAGCGAGACGTCCACCGTGCCGGCGGGCGTGGCGCGCGCGCCGGCATAGCCGAGGTGGTACTTCACGTCGCCGGTGGACGACCCGGTGAGGTGGTCGTGGCGCCCCTGGAACTCGGCGAAGATCTGCGGGATCGGCTTGCCGAGCACGTGCGTGAGGACGCTGATGCGGCCGCGGTGGGCCATCGCGATCGCGACGTGCCGGGCGCCGGCGGCGGCCGAGCGGTCGATCGCCGCGTCGAGCATCGGCACGAGGGCGTCCGTGCCCTCGATGGAGAACCGCTTGTAGCCGACGAACGCCTTGCCGAGGAAGCGCTCGAAGCCGTCCACCTCGGTCAGGCGGCGCAGCACCGCCTTCCGTTCGTCGGCGGTGAGCGGCGCCGTGAGCTTCTCCTCCGTGAAGAGCTGCCGGAACCAGGCGCGCTCCTCCTCCGACCCGCAGTGCTGGACCTCGACCGCGAGGTTCGTGCAGTAGCGCTTCTTCAGGCGGTTCGCGACGTCGCGCGCGGTCGCGAGATGCGGGAAGCCGAGCGACGCGCCCGTGACGAGGTCGAGGTCGGCCTCGGTGATGCCGAAGAATTCGAGCGTCAGCTCCGCGGCACCCGGGGGCGGCGCACCGAGGGGGTCGAGCTGCACGGCGAAGTGGCCGTACGTGCGGATCGCCGTCGTGTAGCGGGCGGCGCCGGCCACCTTGCGGGCATACTCCTCGTTGTGGAGCGGCCCCGCCGCGGCCGGACCGCCAGCGGCGGGCGCGACGCCGCCCATCGCCTGCTCGGCGAACCGGAAGAACTGCCGCCAGGACTCCTCGACCGAGGCGGGGTCCTGGCGGTACCGCTCGAACTGCTCGGCGGCGTAGGCGTCGTTGAAGACGCTGGCGATGGGCGACTGGGGGGACGACATATGCCCTCCAATCTAATGGGTGCCCCCGGACGGTTCAGCCGAGCTGTGCCAGGCCGTCGTGCAGGGCGAGCGCCGACTGGGGGCGCCCGTCGGGGTCCTTGGCGAGGGTCGCCATCACGAGCGCGTCGAGCGCCGCCGGGACCTCGGGGTTGACCTGCCGCGGGCGGACCGCCTGATCGGTCAGCACCTTGGCGACGAGCTCATAGGCGGAGTCGGCCTGGAAGGGCGGCCGGCCGGTGAGGCACTCGTAGAGCACGCACCCCGCCGCGTAGATGTCGGCGCGGTGGTCGATCTCGGCTCCCGACATCTGTTCCGGCGCCATGTAGTCCGGCGTGCCGATGGCCGCGCCCGCCTGGGTCATCCCCTCGCCGGGCTTGGTGCGCGCGAGCCGCGCGATGCCGAAGTCCATCACCTTCAGGACGCCGTCGGGCTCCACGACCATGTTCTGCGGCTTGATGTCGCGGTGGATGACCCCCTGCTCGTGCGCGACCTCCAGGGCGCGGCAGAGCTGCTTGCCGACGCTCACCGTGACCGCGAGCGGGAGCCGCCCACGGGCGCGGATGAGCTCCTTGAGCGACTTCCCCTCGACGAACTCCATCGTGATGAAGTAGTGGCCGCCGTGCTCGCCGAGGTCGTGCGTGCGCACGACGTTCCGGTGGGAGATGCGGCGCGCGAGGCGGATCTCGCTCTTGAACCGCTCGAGCGCGGTCGGCTCCGCGGTCACGAAGTCCGCGCGGAGCGTCTTGATCGCGATGACCTCGCCGAGCTCGCTGTCCACCGCCTTGAACACGGTGCCCATGCCGCCCTCGCCGAGGACCTCCTTCACCTCGTAGCGGTTGGCGAAGCGGTGCCCGGGCAGGATCCCGACGTCGGCGATGCGCTGCTCCGTCGTGACGCTCATCGTCCGGAGCTGGACGGTCCGCGCGGCGTCGCTGGTGGAGAGGAACTCCACGAGCTGCTGCTTCTCGCGCAGGTCGGCGAGCAGGCCGCGGAAGGCGCCGGCGAGCACGCCGATCTCGTCGCGGCTCGTACCGGGGATCTCCGCCTGGTAGTCGCCGTCGGCGGCGCGGCGCGTCGCCTCGACCAGCTTCGCCACCGGCCGCGTGATCTGGTTCGCGAGCAGCAGCGCGAGCAGCGCCGCGACGACGACCCCCACGCCGCCCGAGACGAGCAGCATGCGCTGCAGCCGCGCGTAGGCGGCGAACTCGGCGTTGCGGTCGCGGAGCATCAGGAAGTGCCCCACGGGCTGGTCGCCGGCCGAGCGGAGCTCCTGCGCGAGGCCCACCCAGTGGGTGCCCTTCAGGTCGGCCTCGACGCGCACCATCGCGGAGTCCGACGAGGCCGGGAGCGCCGAGGCAGCCCGGACCACCTCGGCGTCCCGGCCGATGGTGGACGCGGCGATCACCGTCGCGCCCGCCGTGTCGGCCGTGTAGAACACGATCTCGAGGTCGCTCGCCGCCCGCCGCTTGAGCTCGGCGGCGAACGTGGAATCGACGGCGCGCGCGACGAGCATCGCGCCGACCACGCGCTGCCCCCCGGCCAGGATCGGGACGGCGGTGAGCTGGAGCAGCTCGTTCTCCCGCGTGACCCCCCAGCCGGTGCTCGTCCCGCCGCCGAGGGCGTCCCCGACCTCGGGCGACACGGCCCCGAGGTCCACCGTGTCGGCGCCCGGATCGTCGCTCTTCGCGAGGCGGATGCCCTGGCCGTCGATGATCTGCACCCAGCGCGCCCCGAGCGACTGCTGGGCCTCCTGCGCCTGGTCGAGGATGGTGCTGAGCCCGCTGGTCGCGTCGGCGCCCGCGTCGGTCCGGCCGCGCGCCTCGACGAGCGAGGCGAAGACCACGTTGCCCGCGAACCCCTGGGCGGCCTCGGTGAGCCCGCGCAGCGCGCCCTGCAGCTGTGCGTTGACCGCCTCGCGGGCGGCCCCGAGCACGCGGTCCACCGAGGCATCCGCGGCGCGGCTCGCCTCACGGGCGGCGAGGCCGAGCGTCGCCAGCACGATGCCGACGACGACGAGCGCGGTGCTCAGGAAGATCTTGACGGTGAGGCTGAGGCCGTTCGTCTTCA
>JAIBBJ010000207.1 GCA_019694735.1 Gemmatimonadaceae bacterium
CCGCGACACGGCGTGATGCTCCGCGTGACCCAGCGCACGGCCGGGGCGTCGCCCCGCCGACACGTTCCCGGATGCCCATGACCGCCGTTCCTGCGTCCTCCGACCCGACCATCGGTCCCGGCCGAGCGCTGCGGCGCACCCGTGCCCTGCTCGGCACACTCGCCGCGCTCACCACCATCGCCGCCGCGTGCAGCGCCGGCGCCGACGGTCCGTCGGGTCCTGACCCGCTCGGCGCCGACAGCGCCGTGCTCCTTGAGGACTTCTCGGGCCGCACCTTCCTGCCCGCGGACAACTGGTGGAACCTGGACATCTCCGCGGCGCCGCTCGATCCGCAGTCGGACACGCTGATCAACTTCATCCGCGCGCGCACGGCGGCGAACCCGGGCGCCGACCGGCGGATGCATCCGGACTTCGGCCCGCCCCCCTACGGCATCCCGTACATCGGGGTCAGCGCGCGGGAGCCGCTGCAGGCGGTCACGTGGACCGCCTACGGTTCGCAGAGCGACGACGGCGCCCCCGGTGCGCCGCCTGGCTATCCGATCCCGCGCGCGGCTCGCACGGTGGCCGGATGGATCGAAGGCGGCATCGGCGGCGGCGGGGGCTCCGGCGACCGCCACCTGATCCTCGTGGATCGCGATCGCGACCTGCTCTTCGAGACCTGGGCCACGCGCTGGAACGGCGCGGCGCGGCGCTGGGAGGCCGGCTCCGGCGCCGTCTTCGACCTCGCGAGCAACGCGCGGCGCCCGGAGGGCTGGACCTCGGCCGACGCGGCCGGGCTCGCGATCTTCCCCGGGCTCGTGCGGTTCGATGAGGCGTCGCGCAACGCGCCCATCACCCACGCATTCCGCGTGACGGTGCGCGCGACCAACGGTCATGTCTGGCCCGCGTCGCACGATGCCGGCAATACCGCCGGCGCGCCGCCGATGGGGATGCGGCTCCGGCTCAAGGCCGCCACGGACATCGCCGCCTATCCGGCCGAGGTGCGGCGGATCCTCCAGGCGATGAAGACCTACGGGCTGATCGTGGCGGACAACGGATCCGACCTGTATGTCTCCGGCACGATGGACCCGCGCTGGGACAACGACGTGCTGAACCCGGCGTTCCATGCCCTCAACGCTTCGGACTTCGAGGTGGTCCAACGCGGTTGGGGGGCGCCCCCCTGATCGGTCCATCCACTCCGGAGCCTGCCGTGCCGCACCTCGACCGCGCGTCCACCGTCCCTGTCGCCCGTCTCCTCATCGCGCTCGCCGCGATCGCGTCACCGGGCCGTGCGCAGGGCGCGGACACGGTGCGGCTCCCGCTCCGCTGGGAGATCACGGAGCAGACGTCGGCGGTGGCCGAGTCCCTGGGCGTGCTGAGCGGCATCGCGGTGGACAAGGCGGGCACGGTGTACGTCAGCGACCGCGGGGCGGTGCGGGTGTGGGTGTTCGACGCGAACGGCCGCTCGCAGCGCGGCATCGGGCGGAAGGGGCAGGGGCCCGGTGAGTTCCAGAGCCCTACGGGTGTCGCGGTCGGTCCCGATGGCCGGCTCTGGGTGCGCGACGTGGTGCGCGTCTCGCGCTTCGCCGCCGACCCGGCGACGGGCCGGCTCACGCGCTTCGAGGCGAGCTTCAATGGCCCCGCGATGAGCGACTGGATGTCGGACCGCGCGACGCGCTTCCGGACGGACGGCGCGATGCTCTTCCCCGAGTTCAACGTGATGTACCGGCAGCGGCCGGCGCCGCGCACCGGGCGCTACCGGGCGATCGCACCGGACGGCACCGAGCGCGACTCGATCGACGTGCCGACGTTCCCGAACGCACCGGCGACCACCGCCCGCGTGCAGGTCGATGCGAACTCCGGGCGGATGCTGCGCGGACTCAACCACGTGCCGTTCGCTCCGATCCCGGTGTGGGACGTGACGCCGCGCGGCACGGTGCTCGTCGGCGACGCGACGGCATACGTGATCCGGGAACTCGACCGCACGGGGAAGGTGCTGCGCGAGTTCCGGCGCTCGGTGCCGCCGCTCCGGATCCCCGCCGCCGAACGACGCGACAGCACGGCGGCGCTCAAGGCGCGCGTGGACTCGCTCCAGTATCCGCGCGCCCAGGTCGAAGGGGTCCCGCCCGAGGTCTGGGCGCTCCGGCTCCCGGAGGTGTATCCGGCGTATGCGGCGGTGTACGCGGGCGCCGACGGACGGGTCTGGGTGCGGCGCTGGGCGCCGGAGGGGCACGCCCGCTCGGTGTTCGACGTCTTCGAGGCGGACGGCCGCTTCCGGACGACGGTCGTCCTGCCGCGGGCGATCGCGTTGCTGCCGACCCCGTGGCTCTCGCTCGACGGCATCGCGGCGATCGGCATCGACGCCGAGACCGGCGCGCACACGGTGCTCCGTTTCGGGCCGGCCGTCGCGCGGTGACGTCTGGGTGATGACGCCGGGCGGGTGACGGGTCCGAGCGGTGACGGGTAGGAGGGGCATCCCCCCACGTGCACGCCATGTCTCGTACGCCGTTCCGCCGCTGGGCCACCGCCGGCGCGACCCTCGCGGTCATCGACGCCCTCTGGGCGACCGTGCTCCAGCTCCTCTACGACCGTCCCGTGCTCGCGGTGTGGAACGGCGTCGCATCCACGGCGTTCGGCGCCGGGATGCTCGGGGCGGGCATGCGGGGCACCGCGATCGGCCTCGCGATGCATGTGACGGTCGCCGCCTGGTGGTCCGCCGTCTGGGTGTTCGTCGAGGGGCGCACGCCGGCCCTGCAGCGCTGGACCGCCACGCTCGCCGGCGCGTACCGGACGGGCGCGGTGTGCGGTCCGCTGATCTGGGTCGCGATGTCCTGCGTGGTCGTGCCGCTGATGACCGGGCGTCCGCCCGCGATCACCGACCGCTGGTTCATCCAGCTCGCGGGGCATGCGCTCTTCGTGGGGCCGCCGATCGTGGTCGGCGCCCGGCGTTGAACGACGGCGGGGGCGGCCGCCGCACGGCCGCCCCCGCGCTCGCCCCGCGCGCAGCGCCCTACGGCCGCTGCGACGAGACGGTGAAGCCGACCGAGGCGACCTTGTCCGCCCACGCCATCTCGAGCCGGCCGGCGGCCGGGCCCGTGGCGCGCACCGTGATGGTGAACTCCTCCACGTGCTCCGCGGTCGGCCCGAGTTCCATCGGGACGCGTGCCGCGTCGAACTGCGCGTCGTACTGCGTGCCCCACTGGCCGACCTGGCGGTTCACGATGAGGAAGGTGCCGGCGGCGGTGTGCTGCACCCAGAGGGTGTAGCTGCCCGCCGGCAGCGTCGTGCCGCCGAAGGTGAGCGCACGCGTCGTGAAGAGGTGGGTCGCGTCGTTGGCGCCGGCGCGCCAGACGCTGTCGAGCGGGACGAGCGTGCCACCCCAGACCGTGCGCTCGCGCACCTGCGGACGGCCGTAATCGACCACCACCATCCCGCCGGGGCCGAATGCCGCGCGCACGTCGGCGCGGGCCGAGAGCACGCCGGTCGGCCGCCAGCCCTTCGCGAGCGCCGCCACGTCGATCGCGCCGTCCACGCGCGTGCCGATCGCCTTGTTGGTCGTGAACGAGCCGTCGGTGCCGAGCAGGCGGTCGCGGGCATCGAAGGTGAGCAGCATCGCGTACGGCTGCCCGCGCAGGCGGTACACGCTGCCGGTGCCCGAGGAGGGCATCGGTTCGAGACCCACGAAGCCGACGCCGCCCGCGGCCCCGACGGTGGGGAGCGAGTCGGCGCGTCCGCCCGCGCGCCGCTGGGCCGCGAGCAGCTCGAAGGGCCCGTACACGAAGACCGGGAACGCCGCCGTCGCCCCGCGCGCCGCGAAGGCCCGCCGCGGCGTGCTGTCGGCGAAGGCGAGCTCGCGCACGGCCGAATCGGCGCCGAACGCCAGCCGGAACTCATTCGGCTGGCCGGCGGCGACGGTGCCGTCCTGTTGCCGGCGCACGAACGTCGCCCGCGCGAGGCGGCCGTCGCGGCCGAGGGTGAGCGTGTACTGCACGCGCTGCACGGCGGCGCCGCTGCGCTGCGCCATCTCGCCGGCCACGGTGTTGCCGGTCCGGGTCCACGTCTCCACCGCGACCGTGTCCTTGCCGAGGCGGTAGATGAGGGAGGCCTGCTGGGCGGCGGCGGGCGCCGCCACGGCCATGCTCAGGAGGGCGGCGGCCGCGGCCGCCTGGTGCCGGTCGACTGGACGGGAGCGCATCGGGGGTGTCCCTGGGGAGGAGGAGCCGAACGATAGCCCCGGCACCGTCACAACGTGAGGGTCACCCTGTATCCCCGCTGGTCCGGGGGAGAGTCTTGCGGCCGTATGTCCTCCGAGGCCTTCCGCGGGACCCGACTCCTCTGGGCTGCGTGTGCGCTGACGGCACTCGCGGCCGGTGTCGTGCGTGCGCAGGCGGCGGTGCAGGCCCCGGAGGCCGAGGTGTCACGCCGGCTCTGGGTCGAGGTCGGCGTCGGCGGGGCGGCGGCCCGCCTCACCTGTGATGTCTGTTCTCCGGCGCGGGACGTCGGCGCGTTGGGCTCGCTGGCGGTCGGCGCGTATGCGAGCCCGCGCGCACGGCTCGGCATCGAGGCGACCGCGTGGACGTATGCGAACGACGGCGTGCGCGAACACCTCGACGGACTCGCGCTCATCGGCGCGATCCATCCGAGCGCGCGGCGGCCGGCGGTGTACCTGCAGGGCGGGATCGGCTGGACCGCGTATCGCGCCGACACCTTCCGCTGGCGCGCGGCGCGGCTCTCGCTCGGCGTCGGGTACGACGTGCCCATCACCGGGCGTTGGGTGGTCGGCAACCTCGTCTCCCTCGACGGGTCGGGGTTCGGGACGCTGCGGAGCAGTGGCAGTGCGACGCTGCGCAACGTGGGACTGAGCACCGTTCGGATCTCGGCGCAGGTGCGCCGGCGCTGACGGTGGGGGCAGGCGATGGGCCGGGCGCGCGTCCGCGCGCCTGACGGTCGGTGGATGGAGCGTGTCAGGCCCTGCCCGGGGTCACCGGCTCCCGAGTCGATCGCGTCCTGACGGACGCGAGTCCGGAGGATTCGGCATGGCCGGTCTGCGTGGGATGCGTGGTAACCCGCGGCACGTGCGGACGATCATCGCGGCGATCGCGTGCGGCGCGGGCGTGGCCTGCGACCAGCTCGACATCGCCTCGCCGCGCTTCGAATCGGTGCCGGAGACCGGCGTCGCGGCCGCGCTCGGGATGTGGAACCCGTCGGGCACCGACACCTGCTCCAAGGCGGTGCACGACAGCTACAGCACCATCGGGCCCGACGGGCTCCGGTATCCGACGTGGCATCCGCCGGTGGACCCCGCCACGGGGTGCACCTTCGGCCACGAGCATGGCCGCGACCCGCGCGGATCCGACCTCTACGGCGAGGTCGGCGACATCCCGTTCGGCTATGCGAACCAGCATCTCCCCGAGAGCGACTTCGCGACGCCCCGCGTGGAGGACCACGTCGGCCACAAGGTCGAGTGGGAGAACGACATGGTGATGCACGTGGGCCAGAGCGGCAGTTCCACGCTCGAGATCCGCTGCGACGTGCTGGTGAAGCTGCACCAGGGCACGCACTCCCCCGACGCGTTCACCAACAACCTGCACGAGATCGCCTACCACATCCGGTGCAGCGACGGCACGGCCTTCAGTGCCACGCTGCTCACGCCGATCGGGACGCCGGGAGAGCTCGTCGCCGCGTGCGAGCGCGAGCGGCACGTGGCCGTCGGCACGGCGACGCCGCCCAACTCGCCGCCGGGCGGGGGCAAGCGCGCGGTCCCCGACGCGCTCTGCGTGGACGCGAACGTCGCCGGCGCGCACCCGCACCTCGACGGGGCCCTGCACGAGAGCTGGGAGGTGAGCGCGTCGCTCCGCCGCGCGGACGGCCACTGGCTGGTCGCGTTCAATCCCTACTTCCAGGTGCGCGACCCCAGCCGCTACTTCGCGCCGGGGCGCGACCGCAATCTCGCGCGCTCGATCGAGCTGTGCGCACGCCCCGCCGTGCAGGGCCGCGACCGCTGCGCGGGCCTCGGCAGCGACTCCATCCCGTGGGACGACCCGCGCTCGCCCTTCAAGGGCGTGCGCCGGTTCGTGGACATCAACGGCAACTTCCTGAGCAACAAGGGCGGGCCGAACGTGTGGTACACGACGCCGCTCGGGACCAATGGCAGCCCGACGCCGTTCCCGGGCGCCATCCGCCAGTGGATCGCGTCGCGCGACAACAGCGGCATGGAGCCCAACGGGGCCGTGATGGGCGACCGCCGCAACTACAACGCCACCGGCGTGCGAGCCCCGAACTGATGCGCCTCGCTTCGACTGCCCGAACTTCCGTCCGCGCCGCCGCACGGGCCGCCGCGCTGGCCGCCGCGATGGCGTCGGTCCTCGCCGCACCCGTCGCGGCGCAGGTCGCGCCCGACTCGCCGCGCCTCGTCTCGCCGTTCGGCTCCGGCGGGCTCGGGATCCACTTCGTGCGCGCCGAGACGCTGCCGCAGGACGATGGCGTGCTGGTCGCGACGGCGGCGCTGCCGTTCCTGCCCGACGGGATGCGACTGCGGGGCGGTGCCGGGCGCGGGGCGGGCGGCAACACCGCCATCCTCGCCGGCGTCGACGTCCAGCGGCCGCTGGTGCGCGGCGGGCGCGCGAGCCCCTTCGACCTCGACTGGCAGTCCGGGGCCGGCGTGAGCATCGGCGACTACACGCTGATCACGGTGCCGCTCGGCATCAGCGCCGGGCTCTCGATGCAGAGCGGCGTGGTGTGGCTCGCCCCGTACCTCACCGCGGGCCTCGCTGCCGACCTGCGGCTGGGTGACCTCGCGCCGGAGAAGGAGTTCGAGGTGAGCCCCGCCCTCGACGTCGGGCTCGACCTCTCCTTCGACCTCGAGCGGAGGATCGTCCTCCGCACGGCCGCCGCACTCGGCGACCGGCAGGCGCTATCCGTCGGCGTCGGGCTCGCGCTCGGGCGGCTGCGCCGCTGACGGGGTGGCCGGCGGCTTCGGGTGCGCCTTGAAGAAGTCCCACATCATCGCCGTGGCATCGAGGACGTCGCTCGGCGCCGGGCCGCGCCGACGCCCGGCCTCGCCGCCCGGCCAGGCGTGCGTGCCCTCCCTGAGCTGGTAGAGCTCCACCGCGCGGCCCGGCGGGCAGGGCCAGGTCCACCTGATCACGGCTCCCTGGTCCTCGACGCGTGGCGTCGCGCCGCACCCGTTCACGCGCGCCCAGTACGCCCCCTGCGCCTGGTTGGGGCGCGTCGGCATGCCGTCCCACGCGCGGCGGCCGATGCCGTGGCCGAGGCCGCCCAGCGCGGGGACGCTCTCGTCCGCGAGGCCGTTGAAGATGATCGCCGAGACCGGATGCGGGGCCGTCGGCTCGTCCCCGAAGACCGCGCCGACCACCGGCCCGATCGCCGCGATGCGCGCGCTGAGCTCGCGGCCGGCCCGGTGCGCCATCATCGCCCCGTTCGACATCCCCGTGATGTAGATGCGCGCCGGATCCACGGGGAACTCGCGGGCCACGGCGTCGATGACCGCCGCGAGGAAGGCGGCGTCGTCCACGCGCCGCTCCATCGCCGCGCCGCAGCAGTGCGCGGCATTCCACGTGAGGAGACGGCCCGTGCGCCTCCCGGTCCCGTCGGGATAGGCGACGATGAGGCGCTCGCGCCGGACCAGCGCCGTGAACCCGCTCATGCGCTCGGCGTTCGCGCCGTTGCCGCCGCCCCCGTGGAGCACGAGCACGAGCGGCAGGCCCGGGCCGGGGTGCGCGGTGCCCGCCGGCGCGCGGACCGTGAAGCGTCGGGTGGCGTCGCCGACGCGGACGGTGCGTGCGCCACCCGCGAGGACCGCGGTCGCGGGCGCCTCGTCCCGAGCCGCCGTGCGCGCGCGCGGGCGCTGCGCCGGCGCGCGCGATGGTGCGAGGACGAGGGCGAGGAGGGCGGCTCGGAGGAGGGAAGGTCGCATGGCCGTTGGACGATGACACGCGTCGCATGTGAACGGGAGCGCCGACGCGCTCTGGACAGCGGTGGTCGGATGCCGCTGATTCCCCGGATGCGCGTCTCCCCCCTCTCCACGTTCGCTCGCGCGGCGCTGGTCGTCGCTGCCCTCCTTGCCGGCGGCCCCGCCGGCGCCCAGACGCCAGCACCGGCCGGGCCGCCGACGCCGCGTCCGAAGGTGCTCGTGGTCGCCACCGGCGGCACGATCGCCGGCGTCCAGAACGCACCGGGGACCCTCGGTGGCTATCGCGCCGGCACGCTCACGGCCGAGCAGATCACGGCGTCGGTGCCCGAGCTCGCCCGTTTCGCGCAGGTCGAGACCGAGCAGTTCTCGAACGTGGCGAGCACGCTCATCACACCCGAGATGTGGGTGCAGCTCGCGCGGCGGATCAACGCGGCGCTCGCGCGCGAGGACCTGGCCGGGGTCGTGGTGACGCACGGCACCGACCGGCTCGAGGAGACCGCCTTCTTCCTCTACCTCACAGTCCGGTCGGCGAAGCCGGTGGTGGTGGTCGGGGCCCAGCGCCCCGCGACGGGCATCAGCCCGGACGGCCCGATCAACCTGCTCGCGGCGGTCCGCACGGCCGCCTCGCCGCAGGCGGTGGGGAAGGGCGTGATGGTGGTGATGGATGACCGCATCCTTTCGGCGCGTGAGTCGCGCAAGCTCTACCAGCGCACCGGCGGCTTCAGCACCGGCGAGATGGGGATGCTCGGGGTGGTGGCGGGGAACGGGCCGCAGTTCTTCTTCGCGCCCGCGCGCCGCTTCGGGCCGCGGAGCGAGTTCGACCTCGCCGGGGTGGACACGCTGCCGCGCGTGGAACTCGCCTATTCGTATCCGGGCGGCACGGGGCCGCGCTTCGATCCGCTCCCGCCGGGCGTGGTGGTGGCGACGACGGGGTTCACGCGCGCCGAGGGCGAGGCGTATCGCGACCTGCGGATGAAGGGCGTGGTGGTCGTGACGGCCTTCACGTCGGGCGAGAATGCGAACGGCGGCGCGACGATGGATGCGCCGCCGCTCGCCGAGCCGGCCGCGGCCGGCGGCGAACGGGCGGCCCCTGCGCCGACCGGTCCGCCGGTGCCGCCGACGGTGTCCGCGATCCACCTCACGCCGGGGAAGGCGCGCATCCTGCTGATGGTCGCGCTCACGCGCACGAAGGATCCGCGCGAACTGCAGCGGATCTTCGAGGAGTACTGACTACTTGAGGTAGTCGGGGAGCAGGTGCGCGATCTGCGCGCGCCGCGCGGCGGTGAGATGCCGGGCCCCGCGCACGAGGCCGACGCACGAGGGCGCCCCGCAGCGGCACTGGAACGGCTCCGCCATGTCGTACTCGGTCGTGTTGTAGTCGAACGAGACGGCCTCGAGCGGTGCGATGTCGCGCAGCGCGACGACCTCGCGGTCCACGATGCGCGTGGTGGGCTCGCAGCCGTGGTTCATGTAGCGCCAGTAGAAGCGCCGCACGCGGTCGGTCGCATCGCGGGCGCCGCGCTGGTCGATGTGCAGGTCGCGCCCGATCTGCACCGAGTAGCGCGACGGGACCTTCGTCTCGTAGCCCTCGATGCGGAAGAGGCGCGTCCCCGCCGGGATGGCGATCGTCGCGACGAGGTGGCGTTCCGACTGCTCGACGAGCACGCCGAGCATGGGGTGGTCGGTGCGCAGGACGGTCCCCGGGAGGTGCGGCTCGTCGGTGGTGACCGGCTTGAGGGCGCGGACGGCGTTGGATCGCTTCGGCATATGTCCCGACAAGATACGTGATTGCGGGCAAAGCGCCATAGACGTTCGCACCGTCAGCGCAGGCGGATCTCCATGTGGCGGATGCGCTGGCGCTTCCACGTCCACGTCGCGTGGATCGTGCCGTCGGTCCCCTCGATGATGGCCGGGTAGGAGTACTCCCCCGGCTCGGACTCGAGCGTGACCAGCGGCGTCCACCGCACGCCGTCGCGCGAGATCGCGAGGTTGAGCGGGGTGCGCCCCTCGGAGGCGTGATTGTAGATGAGCAGGTGGCGGCCGTCGCGCAGCGTGACGGCATCGAGGCCCGAGTTGGGATTCGGCAGGTCGGTGAGGCCGAGCGGGCTCCAGCTCTCGCCGTCGTCCTCGGACCAGGAGACGGCGATGCGGCCCGGGCCGCGCGTGCGCGCGAGCGCCTGCAGGCGGCCGTCGGCGTGCCGCAGGATCGTCGGCTGGATGGCGTCGACGTCGGGGACGGGGCCGCGGCGCGGCGTGGTGCGCCGCCAGGTCCGGCCGTCATCGTCGCTGAGTTCGAAGTGCACACGCCAGGCGTTCGCGCTGTCCGGCGCCTCCGTGCTCGACGGGCTGACCCAGCGGCCCGACGCGAGCGGGACCGGCTTGTCCTTGATCGGGCCGAGGATGCCGTCGGGAAGCCGCTCGGGCGCGGACCATCGGCGACCGCCGTCGGTCGAGCGCATGCGCATCCCCCACCATTCGCGCGGGTTGGGACCGACCTTGTAGTAGAGCTGGAGCGCCCCGTCCCGCGTCCGGAACAGCACCGGATTCCAGGTCGGATACCTTCGACCGTCCGGGGCGGCGCCGCTCGCGACGATGCGCGGGGTCTCGCACGTGCCCGCGCGACAGCGGGTCAGCCAGATGGCCACCTCAGGATGGCTCTCATACGGGCCGGCGAACCATGCGATGACGACGGCGTCCCCGTCCTCGGCGAGGGTGGACGCGTGCACCGATGGGGCGGGGGAGCCGACCGAGACGAAGGTGGAGCGGACCACGGTCGCGGTGGGCGGCGCGGCGTCCGGCCGCGGTCGCGGACCGCACGCGCTGCCGAACAGCAGGAGCGCAGTCGCGACCGCGGCGGGGAAGGGAGCGGAGCACACGCGGCGGAAGATATCCCCTTGCCCCGGCCGCATCCGCGCGCAATGCTTAGGTCAACGCCTAAGCGAACGGCGTGCGGCACCGCCCCCCGCGATTCCGACCCACGCCTCCCGGAGCCCCACATGGCCTTCGTCACGCCCGCCGTGAACCCCGACCTCGACCTCGTGCTCGAACGCGTCGTGGATGTCCCGCCCGCGCTCTGCTTCCGCGCGTGGACCGAGCCCGAGCTCCTGAAGCCCTGGTTCTGCCCGCGCCCCTGGCGCACGGTCGACGCCCGGATCGACCTGCGCCCGGGCGGCGTCTTCGCGGTGGCGATGGAGGGCCCGGACGGGCAGCGCTCCGAGGAGGCCGAGGGGTGCTACCTCGAGGTCGTGCCCGACGAGCGGATCGTGTGGACGGGCGCGCTCGGGCCGGGCTTCCGGCCGAAGGCCGTGCCCGATGGCGTCCCGGTCTTCACCTGCCTCCTGACCTTCACCGCGACGCCGGAGGGCACCCGTTACCGCGCGCACGTGATGCATCGCGACGCGGCGGGGAAGTCAGCGCACGAGGCGATGGGCTTCCACGGTGGCTGGGGCACGGCGCTCGACCAGCTCGTCGCCTTCGCCGCCACGCTCCGGTGACGGTGGGCGGCCCGCCGGATCAGGACGCGGCGGCGAACGCGGGCGCCGCGGGTGCGAGCAGCGCCTGGATCGCCTCGGGGGCCTGCGGGCGGCCGAGCAGGTAGCCCTGCACGCGGTCGCAGCCGAGGTCCTTGAGGAACGCGAGCTGTTCCTCCGTCTCGACGCCTTCCGCGACGACCTGCATCCCCACCGAGTGACCGAGCGCGAGCACGGCGCGCATGATCGCGACGTCCTCCTTGTCCTGCGGCAGACCGCGCACGAAGGACCGGTCCACCTTGAGCGTGCGCGCCGAGAGCCGCTTGAGGTAGGCGAGCGATGAGTAGCCGGTGCCGAAGTCGTCGATCGCGACCCGCACGCCGAGGCCCCGCAGCTGCAGCAGGATCGCCTGGACCCGGTCGGGGTCGGCCATCATCTGGCTCTCGGTGATCTCGACCTCGAGCATCGTGCCCGGGATCCCCGCACCCTCGAGGGCCTCGCGCACGTCGTCGACGAGCGTGGGGCTGGCGAACTGCTTGAGGGAGAGGTTCACGCTGCACGACGGGATGGCGAGCCCGGCGTCGCGCCATTCCGCGAGCTGGCGGCACGCGCGCTGGACCACCCAGCGGCCGATCGGCACGAGCAGCCCGCTCTCCTCGGCGACGTCGAGGAAATGGTTCGGCGTGAGGAGGCCACGTCGCGGGTGCTGCCAGCGGATGAGCGCCTCCACCCCGGTGCAGGTGAGCCGCTGGGTGTCGAAGAGGGGTTGGTAGACGAGGCGCAGCTCGTCGCGTTCGAGCGCGCGCCGGAGTTCCTCCTCCACCGCGTACTCCGCGCGCTGGCGGGCGGCGAGCTCGGCGGTGAAGTGCCGCCAGGTCGCCTTGCCGGCGTCCTTCGAGAGGTACATCGCGGTGTCGGCGTTCCGGAGGAGCGTGTCGGCGTCGGCGCCGTCGTCGGGGTACCGGGCGATGCCGATCGAGCCCGACACGTGCACGCGGTGCTCGCCGATGGGGACGGTGCGCGCGATCTGCTCGAGCAGCCGGTCGGCGATCATCTGGAGCGTGGCGTCGTCGCCGCCGCGCCCGAGCAGGACGACGAACTCGTCGCCGCCGAGGCGGGCGACGAGGTCGCTCTCGCGCACGGCGTGGCGCAGGCGGCCCGCGATCACCTTGAGGAGCTTGTCGCCGGCGGCGTGCCCGAGGGTGTCGTTCACCGCCTTGAACCGGTCGAGGTCCACGAACATCAGGGCGACCTCGCCCGCCGCGCCGTCGGCGCGCGCGATGCGCGAGGCGAGCTCGTCCTGGAAGCGCGCGCGATTGGGTAGGCCGGTCAGCTCGTCGTAGGCCGCGAGGCGGTTCACCTCGAGCGAGTCGAGCACCGCGCGCGTGACGTCGGACGCGACGCCGCGGTAGCCGACGACGGTCCCGTTGGTGCGGATGGGCTCACCACTGACGCGGAGGTAGGTCGGATGCGGCGCACCCGGGAGGCCGAACACGAAGTTCCGGAACGGGTCGTGGCGCCGGAGGCGCGCCCGCAACTCCGCCGGGTCGCTCCCCTCGACCGCCGGCACGCGCACCGGATTGATGCGCCGCCCCAGGTAGGCACGCAGGTCGAGCTCGCGCTGCTCGCTCGGCGCGGTGACGAAGGTCAGCCGGCCGCGCAGGTCGCACTCCCAGACCCAGTCCGAGGAGAGCGAGACCAGGCTCGCCAGGCGGGCCTCGGACGACCGCAGCTGCTCGTGCAGCTGGAACATCTCGTGGGACGAGATCTCCTGCGAGCGCTCCAGCAGGTAGCGCTCGCGGTCGAAGTCGGCGTAGGCGCGGCTGACGCGGGCGAGGAGCGCCTGCATCGTGTCGGGCATCGCCTCGAGGTCGAGCGCGGGCAACTCCCGGCTGAGCCGCCGCACCTGGCGCTCGAGGAGCGGGTGCAGGGCCTCGCCGGTCTCGGTGACCGCCGCGAACGAGGCGGAGGGGCGGTGCTCAGCGCTCACGGTAGGCCGTCACGGTGATGGTCTGGTTGTGCAGCTCGCTCGGGGCGCCGGGCGCGGCCGCGGCGATCTCCCCGTTCGAGTAGAAGCCGACGTGCGCGCTGGCGGGCGGCACGTGGTCGAGGATCGTCTCCACCTCCTCATCGGTGCGCTCGCCGAGCAGGAGCCGCCGCCCGACGCAGCTGACGGAGACCACCAGGGCGGGCCCGGCGCCGATCCCGGCCGCGGCCTGCGACGCCGCGGACCACGCCGCCTCGACGAGCTGTTCGTTGGTGGTCCGCATGAGCCGCGCGATCGCGCCCTGCGGCACGTCGCCGGCATAGATGAGTGCGCGCTGCGCCTCGTCGATGCCCAGCAGGGTGCGCGTGAGCGCAGGGGCCGAGGAGCCGCGCCGCGCGATCGACAGCGGGAAGAGCAGCCCCGACCCGGGGAGGTCGGCGGCGAACTCCCCGAGGTACTCCTTGTAGAGGTCGAGGGCCGGCCGGCCGTCGAGCTCATGGAGGACGTTCCCCTCGCTGCGCGTGACCAGCCGGTCGGGACCGAACGTATGCCATCCGCCGTCCACGCCGACGCCGACCTCGAGGGCGTCACCGTACAGGCCGACCGCGGCGACCACGCCGGAGGTCGGATGCCCCGACACGAGGACCCAGGTGTTCTCGAACTTCGCCGCGTCCCCGGCGAGTCCGCCCGAGATCCGCACGCCGTCCGGCAGTGCCGCCGCGAGGCCATGCACGAGCTCGGTGCCGTTGACGTCCACCCCGTGGGAGAGCAGGAAGACCGCCGCGAGCCGCTGGCCTGCCTCGTCGGCGCGCAGTGCGTCGGCGAGGCGGCGACCGGCACCGGCCGAGTCGGCACTGCCCGCCACGGCGGTATGCGCGACCCGGAGCGGGGTCCTCTCGAACCGCGCGATCGCGACGCTCACGGAGTTGTCGTGCACCGCTGGTCCGGCGATCTCCCCGGCCGTCGAGCAGCCCGTCACCGCGGCGCGCGGGAACGCCGAGCGAAGGGACGCGAACGGGGTGTCGTCATTGCGCAGGTCCCAGGCGCCGAACGCCATCACCAGGGTGCCGGGGCCGTCCTGGTCGGCTGGCAGGGCCGGCGTCCAACCGGTGGCCGGGTGATACTCCGCGCGCGTGACCTGCACGACTCCTCCGAGTAAGTCGATGGGCGGCGAGGGATGCCGCACGATGAGTCTCGGCCGTCGCGCCGCCGCGGTTGAGCCCGGCGCTCCCGGGAACGCACGTCGTGACGGTCCCCTGGCGCGGGTCCGAGACCGGTCCCGGATCCGGTGCGCCGTTCCTTGACGGCGTGGCCTCGGTGGCGGACCTTCGGACATGGCCACAGCGAAGAAGAAGCGTGCCGCCAAGAAGGCGAAGAAGGCGGCCGCCGCGCGTACGCGCGGGTTGACCGCCGGGCAGCTCACGAAGGGCGAGCCGCCCGCCGCCGTGCGCGCGCTGCTCGACCGCATCGCGGGCGACGGCGGCACCGTCATCGGCGCCTACCGCGACCCGCTCGGCGGCAAGTGGCAGGTGCTCGCCGCACTGCCGATCGACGCGGTGCGCCCGACGCCGTTCCAGCGCGACCTCTCGGAGGCGCACGTGGCCAAGCTCGGGGACGCGATCGACAAGCTCGACCGTTTCCTCGACCCGATCATCGCCGTGCCGGCGACCGAGGGCGAGTACTGGTCGCCCAACGGCTACCACCGGCTCGGCGCGATGACGCAGCTCGGCGCCCGGGCCATCGTCGCGATCGTGGTGCCGGAGCCGGAGGTCGCGCACCGCATCCTCGCGCTCAATACCGAGAAGGCGCACAATCTCCGCGAGCGGGCGCTCGAGGTCTCGCGCCTCGCCGAGGCGCTCGCGGGCCTCGACGACCGGAGCGAGCGGACCTATGCGGAGGAGTTCGAGGAGGCGGCGCTGATCACCCTCGGGCTCTGCTACCAGGAGAACGGCCGCTTCTCGGGCGGGGCGTACCACCCGATCCTCAAGCGCTGCGACCAGTTCCTCGGGAGCAAGCTCCCGGCGGCGCTCGTGGAGCGTCGGGCGCGTGCGGCGAAGCTGCTCGAGCTCAACGAGCACGTGAACGCGGCGGTCTCGGGCCTGAAGGCGAAGGGGCTCGAGAGCCCGTACCTCAAGGCGTTCGTGGTGAGCCGCATCAACCATCTGCGGTTCGTCAAGGAGAAGCACCCCGATTTCGATGCGACCATCGACCGCATCCTCGGGGCCGCACGCCGGTTCAACCCGGCGAACGTGAAGGCGGACCAGGTGGCGCGCACGGGTGGCGCGCCGACGGAGGAGTGATGCGGCGGGTCTCGCAGGTGGTGGTGATCGTGCTGAGCGTCGTGCTCCTGCTCGCGTGGGGCGCGTACCGGTTCCGGACGGCGGAGACGACGGCGCTGGCCCTCGAGTCCCTCGCGGCGGCGCCCGGCCAGTTCGTCGGCAGCTCGGTGGGCTGGACCCACTACGAGCTCGCGGGGCCCGACACCGGCCGCGTGGTGGTGCTCGTCCACGGCTTCTCCGTGCCCTCGTACATCTGGGACTCGACCTCCGTCGCGCTCGCGGCGTCGGGATACCGCGTGCTCCGCTACGACCTGATGGGGCGCGGCTGGTCCGAGCGGAGCGATGTCGCTTACGATGGCGACACCTTCGACCGGCAGCTCATCGAGCTGCTCGACTCGCTCCGCGTCACCGGGCCCGTGGACCTGATGGGGCTCTCGTTCGGTGGCTACGTCACCGGCGAGTTCACGGTCCGCCACCCGGAGCGGGTGCGCACGCTCACGTGGGTGGATCCGGTCGCCTCGAGCGCGCGGGCCGCGGGCCTCATGCGGGTGCCGGTCGTCGCCCGCTGGCTGTTCGAGACGATGGCGGCGCCGACGCTCGCCGACGGCCAGGCCTCGGACTTCCTGCATCCCGAACGGTTCCCCGACTGGGCGGACCGCTACCGCGTCCAGATGCGGTACCGCGGCTTCGCCCGCGCGCTGCACCGCTCGCGCCACCAGCTGCAGTTCGTGGAGTTCCCGACCCTGCATGCGGAACTCGCGGCGACCGGCACGCCGCTGCTGCTCGTCTGGGGGCGGGAGGACCGGACCGTCCCATTCGCCTACGCCGACACGATCCGCTCGCGGATCCCCCGCCTGGAGTTGGTCGCGGTGGATTCGGCGGGGCATCTGCCGCACATGGAGCAGCCCGCGGTCGTCCGCGCGGCCATGCTGGCGTTCCTCGCGGCGCACGTGGGGACGTCCGCGGGGACGGCCGCGGCGATGCCGGCCGGGGCGGCAGCGCCGGCGGCCGGCGCCCGCTGACGCCCCGGCCGGTCCGGCTCAGCGCCTGCCGAGCTTCTTCGCCGTGAAGGTGCGCGCGTACACGTTCGGCGGGTTCGAGCCCGTGCTCATGGCATACGCCCGCTCGTATTGGGCCGTCGCCTTGGCGGCCTCGCCCTTCCGCTCGTAGGTCATCCCGAGCAGCACGACCTGGAACGGGTCGTTGGGCATCGCCGCCGCGGTCGCCGTGAAGCGCGCCTCGGCCGTGGCGAGATCGCCGGTGAACAGCGCGACGTAGCCCTCGAGGTACGGGAAGTACTGTTCCTGCGCCTTCGCCATCTCCGGGTCCGCGTCGAGGATCCGCCGCGCCTCCGCGACCCAGCGCTTCGCCTCGGCCGCATCGCCGCGGCGCGCGGCGATGCGCCCGAGGGCGTGCGCGAGCCGGTAGTCCCAGAGGCTCTTGGGGTGCGTGCGCGGTGCGGGCTCGAGGTTGCCGAGTTCGGTGCCGAGCCGGTAGAGCCGCTCGGCCTCGTCCAGGAACCCGTGATCGATGCAGACGCGGGCGGCCTCGTTGGCCATCTCGCCCTCCTGATAGAAGGCGTTCTGTGGCTCGGCCACGCGGCGGGTGCGCCAGTAGGCGATCACCTGCTCCTCGAGTGCGACGACCTTCGCGCAGTCCGCGTCGTAGCCGTACGACATCGCGAGCCGCCGCTGCGCGGCCGCGCGGTCGGCCGGCGTCGGCGCGTTCGCGATGAGGGCCTCGAAGATGGCGCGGGCAGCCCGGTGGTCGCCCTCGGCGTCGAGACGCTGTGCCGTGCGGAGCGAGTCGGCGCGGGGTGCGGGCTGGCGCGCGGGGGCCGGCTGCTGGGCGAGCGCGGGGGCGGTGGCGACGAGAAGGGCGAGGACCGCGGGGCGGAGACGGGGCATCGGGGTCAGGTCAGTTGAGGACGAGGGCGGCGCCGAGGGCCTCGAGCAGGACCTCGCGCGTGAACGGCTTCTGGACGAAGCCGGCGATCCCGGCATCGCGCGGGACCGCCTGGTCGGAGAACCCGCTCGCCATCACGACGGGCACGCGGATGTCGCGTTCGCGCATCGCGGCGATGGTCGCGGGGCCGCTGAGGTTCGGCATCATCACGTCGAGCAGCACGATGTCGATGTCGTGCCCCGCCGGGTCGGTGAGCTGCAGGAGGGCCTCGTCGCCATCGCTCGCCGTGCGCACGCGCATCCCCATCTTCACGAGAAGGCGCGCGACGACCGAGCGCACCGCCGGTTCGTCGTCCACGACCAGCACGGTGCGGCCGAGCAGGTGGGCGGGCGGCGAGAGCATCGGGGCGCGCGCGGTCGGCGCGGCGGGGGCCGTGGCGATCGGGAGTGCCACCTGGAATCGGCTGCCCCGTCCCGGCTCCGTCTCGAGCGCGAGCGCGCCGCGGTGGCTGCGGATGACGCCCAGCGTGGAGGCGAGGCCCAGCCCGCGCCCCGTGCCCTTGGAGGAGAAGAACGGGTCGAAGATCCGGCGGGCGACCTCGGGTGGCATCCCGACGCCATCGTCCTCCACCTCGAGGATGGCGTAGGCGCCCGGTTCGGCCTCCGCGCCCAGCACCTGACGGTCGAGCCACTCGCGGTCGAGCACGGCGCGCCGGGCGCGGACGCGCACCGTGCCCCCGCGGCCCGTGGCCTCGACGGCCTCGGCGGCGTTGGTGACCAGGTTGAGCGCCACCTGGCGCAGTTGCGTCACGTCGCCCGCGACGGGGAGCGGCTCAGCGGCCAGCGCCAGCTCGAGCCGCACCTGCCGCGAGACCGACGCGCGCAGCATCTCCTGGATGCCGCGCGCACTGTCGGCCAGGTCGATGGTGCGGATCTCGATCGGCCCCCGCCCGGCGTAGGCGAGCATCTGCCGGCAGAGCGCGGCGGCCTCGTCCACGGTGCCGAGCAACGCTTGCAGCTCCTCACGGACCGTCGCCGGGACGCCCGGCTCGAGCGACGCGAGCTCGGCGTTGCCGCGGATCGCCGCGAGCAGGTTGTTGAAGTCGTGCGCGATGCCGCCGGCGAGGATGCCGAGGCTCTCGAGCTTCTGGGTGTGCAGCAGCTGGGCCTCGAGCGCATGGCGCTCGGCCTCGGCGCGCACCCGCTCGGTGAGGTCGCGGATGCTCCAGATCCACTCGTCCTGGGTCTCGCCGCCGAGGCGCGAGAGCGTCACGTCCCAGGTCCGCTCCCCGCCGATCGAGAGCATCTGCTGGATCCGGTCGGTCGTGGGATCGGCGTCGAGCACCTCGGCCGGTGTGTGCGGGGCGCCCGGGCGTCCGGGGGCGGGGTTCGCCTCGGCGGCGAGTGCCTCGAGGGCGGGCCGCACGGAGCGTCCGAGCATCGGCACGGGGAGCCGGTCGGGCCAGATCCGCCCGGCGGCCCGGTTCACGTGGGTCACCGTGCCCTGCTCGTCGGCGACGACGATGCCCTCGGACGCGGCGTCGAGCACGGCGCGCAGGCGGCGTTCGCCGAGCTCGTGGGCGGCCCGCGAGCGGTCGAGTCCCTCGACGAGGGCGCCGGCGACCAACGTCGCGACCAGCACCACGTTGCAGAAGATCCACGTCAGCGCGAGCTGCTCGTTCTTGGTCGTGTCGAACGAGAAGGGCCCCACGCGCGCGACCGAGGCCGCCATCGCGATCGCCGTGGTCAGGGCGCCGGCCCCCGCGGCCCAGGGCATGCCGAAGCGCACGGCGGCCCAGATGAGCACCGGCACCGGGATGAAGAAGAGTCGCGAGACGAAGCTCCCCTCGGGGGCCGAGAAGGGCACGAGCGCGAACAGGAGGGCGACGCTGAGCACGGCCGCGATCTCCACCGGATCGTGCGTCCGGCGCATCGCCTGGGGCCGGGCCCAGATCAGGAGCACCGGGGTCAACGTGAGGATCCCCATCGCGTGCGTCAGCCACCAGAGGACGTAGACGGATGGGGCGTCCGCGGGGCGGATGTCGCCCGCCAGCACGAGGGACGCGACACTGGGCACCGCGGCCACGGCCGCACCGACGCCGGACGCGAAGCCGAGCAGGAGCAGGACGTCGCGGGTGGACGCGAGCGTCGGGTCCCAGCGCGCGCGCCGGAGCAGCGTGGCGCCGATCTGCACCTCGAGGCCGTTCGCGACGCCGGTGAGGAGCACGACCGGCCACGCCGAACCATTGAGCAGGGACGTCAGGGCGCCGCCCAGCATGACGCCGGGCCACAGCGGGAACGGCCGCAGCAGCGCCGCCGCCACCGCAACGCCCGAGGCGAGCCAGACGGTGCCGCGCAACTCGACGCCCCCCAGCGACCCGAGGGTCAGCGTGACGGTGCCGAGCAGGACGTAGGTGGCCGCGAGCGCGAGGTTCGCGGGGACGGGGCGAGTCAGCAGGGAGGCCATCGGGGCTGCGGGTGGCCGAACCTTGGGATTCTCTCGCACGGACGGCGGTGCGGCAAGGGAGCGGCGCGCGACACCGTCGTGGACCTGGACGGCTCCGGTTGGCAGCCGCACCGGAAACGCCGACCCCCGCGGCGAAGGTCGCCGCGGGGGTCGGGAGTCGGGGGGGGCGGGGAGGTCGGGCCGCCGGTCAGGACGCGCCTGTCAGGGGCCGGTCCGGCTCCAGGAGAGTCCCGCGGGCCGCGCGAACCAGATGACCGGCTTGTCGCGGCCGAGCAGCGCGAACTCGAGATCGATCTCGCCCCCGCCGTCGCGGTAGGTGACGACGACCTTCGTGGAGTCGCCGAGCCGGACCGTCTTCACGCGCGCGATCTCGTAGACCTGTTCCGGCGCGTCCGGCTTGGCACGGAGGGCGACGGTCGTCTTGGTGAACGCGAGGCCGCTGCCACGATACTGCGGGTGCTGGCTCTCCCACTTGCCCACGACGGCGTCGGGTAGTTCGACGGACGAGTCGGGGAGCATGTAGATGCCCCCCACGACGATGAGCAGCAGGATCGCGATCGCGGGGAGGAAGCGGGCGGCGCGGTTGGGCCGGAAGGCGTTGTCGGTCGGGCCGGCGGGCTCGCCGACGTTCCCGGCCGCGATGGCGGCCGCCGCGGCCTGCGCGCGCTCGCGGGCCGACTGCTCCTTCGGCGTCGGCAGTTCCGCGGTGGGCTGCTTGGGCGGCAGCTGCATGAGCACGCCGACGTGCTCGAGGGCTTCCTTCAGTTCGCGGGAGCCGCGACGCAGCTCTTCGTTCGGCGGACGGGACATGCGTGGGGTCGGTGGGGAGGCTCAGTACTTGGACGCGAGGCCGATGTAGCCGCCGTCGGCGCCGACGATGATGTCGTCCTGGCTGGCCCCGGCGGTGACGCCGACGGCCGTGAGGCCGTTCGGGCCGGTGGAGTAGAGGTCGTACTTCACGTTGATGGCGACGCCGAAGCGGTCGCTGCGCGCCGTGCCCGGCGGCGTGCTGTCGCTGCTCGGGAACTTCACGTAGACGTACGGGCGTCCCCAGGGATCCCGGAGGTCCCCGCGTCCGATCGCGGCGAGGGACGGCGGCAGCGAGTCCTGGCCGGTGAGGTCCTGCGCGAGCGTGCGGATGTCGCCGATCGCGCGCGTCGTCTTCGCCTTGGTGATCGAGCCGTTGAGGGACGGGAGCGCGATCGCCGCGAGCAGCCCCACGATGAGGACCGCGGACAGCAGTTCGATCAGCGTGAACGCCGGGCGCCCGCCTCGGGAGCGGACGCGCGGGGCAGCGGGGCGGGGACGGGTGGGCATGGGCGCGGCGGGGCGACGAAGGGTCCGGTGCCGGTGCGGGAGGACGGGGATGCCCCCTGCGGGACATCATCGGCCTCTCGACTCTCGACGTTTAACGACCTGCCCGTCCGGAAGGTCACGCGGGTGCGGTGCGTCACCGTCGGCCTGTCGGCGAGCGCACGGAAGCTTCCCCGCGGATGGGCCCCTCCCTACCTTTGAGCATCCGGCGCGGGCGCCCTGTGATGGGGCGCCCGCGCGGCGTCCCCGTCCCGCTCTCCGCCCGATGTCCGCACCGTCCGCCGCCGACCCGCTCCGCATCGCCGACCTCCCGTCCCGGGTGGGCCAGACCGTCACCCTGAGCGGCTGGGTGAGCCATCTCCGCTCCTCCGGCAAGATCGCCTTCGTCGTGCTCCGCGACGGCACGGGGCTGCTGCAGTGCGTCCTCTCGCGAAAGGAGGTGCCCGAGGAGGCGTGGACGGCGTTCGGGACGCTGACGCTCGAGACGTCGATCACGGTGACCGGGAGCGTCCGCGCGGACGCCCGACAGGTCGGTGGCGTCGAGCTGGGGGTCAGCGACCTCGCGGTCATCGGGGCGAGCCCGCTCGACTACCCGATCCAGCCGAAGGAGCACGGCGTCGACTTCCTGCTCGACAACCGCCATTTCTGGCTCCGCACGCCGCGCCAGGTCGCGATCATGCGGATCCGGCATGAGGTGGAGCAGGCGATCCACGACTTCTTCTACGAGCGCGGGTTCCTCCGGGTGGACACGCCGATCCTGACTGCCGCGATCGGCGAGCGCTCGGGGCTCTTCTCGACCGAGTACTTCGACGAGGGGAACGCCTACCTCGCGCAGACCGGCCAGCTCTACGGCGAGGCCGCGGCGGCCGCGTTCGGCAAGATCTACACCTTCGGCCCGACGTTCCGCGCCGAGAAGTCCAAGACGCGCCGCCACCTGACCGAGTTCTGGATGATCGAGCCGGAGGTGGCCTTCAACGACACCCACGCGAACATGCGGCTGCAGGAGGACTTCGTGTCCTTCCTCGTCCAGCGCTGCGTGGAGCGCCGGCAGGCCGAGCTCAAGGAGCTCGAGCGCGACGTGAGCCGGCTCGAGAAGGTGAAGGCGCCCTTCCCGCGCATCGACTACACCGACGCGGTCGCGACGCTGCAGCGGAAGGGGAGCCAGGTGACGTGGGGCGAGGACCTCGGCGCCGAGGACGAGGCGTTGCTGGTCGAGGACTACGAGACGCCGATCTTCATCTGCAACTACCCGAAGGAGGCGAAGGCCTTCTACATGAAGGAGAACCCGGCCGACCCCCGCACGGTCCTCTGCGACGACATGCTCGCGCCCGAGGGTTACGGGGAGATCATCGGCGGGTCGCAGCGCGAGGACGACCACGACAAGCTCCTGCACCGCATCCGGGAGGAAGGGCTCCCCGTGGAGGCCTACTCCTGGTACCTCGACCTCCGGAAGTACGGCACCTTCGTGCATGCGGGCTTCGGGCTCGGCCTCGAGCGCACGGTGGCCTGGATCTGCGGCACCCCCCACATCCGTGAATGCATCGCGTTCCCGCGGATGATGCACCGTCTCACGCCCTGAGCTGCCCGATGCCCGGCACGAAGCCCCCCGTCTCGTGAGCCCCATCCGCGACACCGTCCCTCCGCGGACCTGACCCGTGAGCGCCGCCGAGCTGCCGCGGAACCCCGGCCAGCCGCTCGACCTCGAGGTCGTGCGCGCGATCCGCGTGAACCGGAGCGCGGCGGAGCGCCGCGCGGCGACGATCCCCACGCGCCGCACGGTCAAGCGGGAATGGCAGGCCGCGTGGCTGCTGAAGGCGATCACGTTGATGGACCTCACGACGCTCTCCGGCGATGACACCGCGGGGAACGTCCGGCGCCTCTGCGCCAAGGCGCGCCATCCGGTCCGCCCCGAGATCCTCGCGGCGCTCGGCGCCGCCGACCTCGGCATCACGGTGGGCGCCGTCTGCGTCTACCACACGTGGGTCGGGACCGCGGTGGACGCGCTCCAGGGGAGCGGCATCCCGGTCGCCGCGGTGAGCACCGGCTTCCCGGCGGGCCTCGCGCCGTTCGAGACGCGCCTCGCGGAGATCGCGGCCTCGGTGCGGGCAGGGGCCCGCGAGATCGACATCGTCATCACGCGGGCCCACGTGCTGACCGGCGACTGGGCCGCGCTGTACGACGAGGTGAAGGCGTTCCGCGCCGCCTGCGGCGATGCGCACCTCAAGGCGATCCTCGCCACCGGCGAGCTGGCCACGCTGACCAACGTCGCCCGCGCGTCGTGGGTGGCGATGCAGGCCGGCGCCGACTTCATCAAGACCAGCACCGGCAAGGAAGGGGTGAACGCCACCCTTCCGGTCTCGCTCGCGATGGTGCGCCAGATCCGCGAGTACGAGGCCGCGACCGGCTTCAAGGTGGGCTACAAGCCCGCCGGCGGGATCCGCACCGCCAAGCAGGCGCTCGAGTTCCTGCTCCTGATGAAGGAGGAGCTCGGCGACCGCTGGCTCCACCCCGACCTGTTCCGCTTCGGCGCCTCGGCGCTGCTGACCGACATCGAGCGGCAGCTCGAGCACTTCGTCACCGGACGGTACGCCGCGGCGCACCGTCAACCGATGCCGTGAGGCGCGACCCGATGCCCAGCGTAGCCGAGATCTTCCAGACGATGGCGTACGGCCCCGCGCCGGAGAGCGACAAGGAGGCCAAGGCCTGGCTCGCCGCACATGGCGGCCGGTTCGGCCACTTCGTGGACGGCGCGTGGACGCGGCCGGGGACGCCGTTCGACGTGATCGACCCGAGCGACGCGACCCGCCTCGCCACGGTGACGCAGGGCACCGGGCGGGACGTCGACGCCGCCGTCGCCGCCGCGCGGAAGGCGTTCCGCGGCTGGAGCCGGCTCGCGCCGCACGTGCGCGCGCGCCACCTCTACGCGCTGGCGCGGATGGTGCAGAAGCACGCGCGTCTCTTCGCGGTCGTCGAGTCGATGGACAACGGCAAGCCGATCCGCGAGACGCGCGACATCGACATCCCGCTCGTGGCGCGGCACTTCTACCACCACGCGGGCTGGGCGCAGCTCCGCGATGCCGAGTTCGCCGGCTACGGGCCGGTGGGCGTGGTCGGGCAGATCATCCCCTGGAACTTCCCGTTGCTGATGCTGGCGTGGAAGGTCGCGCCGGCACTCGCGGCGGGGAACACGGTGGTGCTCAAGCCCGCGGAGTTCACGCCGCTCTCGGCGCTCCTCTTCGCCGAGCTCGCGCACGAGGCCGGGCTGCCGCCCGGCGTGCTGAACGTCGTCACCGGGGACGGGCGCACGGGGGCCGCACTCGTCGAGCATCGTGACGTCGACAAGATCGCCTTCACCGGCTCGACCGAGGTCGGGCGCCTCATCCGGAAGGCGACGGCGGGCAGCGGCAAGAAGCTCTCGCTCGAGCTCGGCGGGAAGTCGCCGTTCATCGTCTACGAGGACGCCGACCTCGACGCGGTGGTCGAGGGGGTCGTGGACGCCATCTGGTTCAACCAGGGACAGGTCTGCTGCGCCGGCTCGCGGCTGCTCGTGCAGGAGGGCATCCACGACCGCCTCATGGCCAGGATCCGCGCGCGGATGGAGCGGCTCCGCGTCGGGGACCCGCTCGACAAGGCGGTGGACATGGGCGCGATCGTCGCGCCCGAGCAGCTCGAGCGCATCACGCAGCTCGTCGCGCAGGGGAAGGCCGAGGGCGCGACGATGTGGCAGCCCAGCTGGAGCGTGCCGCGCAACGGCTGCTTCTATCCACCGACGCTGTTCACGAACGTCGAGCCGGCGAGCACGATCGCGCAGGTGGAGATCTTCGGCCCCGTCCTCGTGGCGATGAGCTTCCGCACGCCCGAGGAGTCGGTCGCGCTCGCGAACAACACCGTCTTCGGCCTCGCGGCGAGCGTGTGGACCGAGAACATCAACCTCGCGCTCGACATCGCGCCCAAGCTCAAGGCGGGCGTGGTGTGGGTGAACGCCACGAACCTCTTCGACGCGGCCGCCGGGTTCGGCGGGTACCGCGAGTCGGGATTCGGGCGGGAGGGCGGGCGGGAAGGGATGTGGGAGTACCTGACGGAGATCGCGGGGAGCGGCAGCGCGCCGAAGGGCCCCGCGCGGTCCGCGGTCCGCACGCGTGCCGCCCGCACGGCGCCCCCGGCCCTCGCCGCACCGGCCGACGCCGGCCCGGGGGTGGACCGCACGCCGAAGCTCTTCGTCGGCGGGAAGCAGACGCGACCGGACTCGGGCTATTCGCGCGCCGTCCTCGATGCGCGGGGGCGCCGGATCGGGGAGGTGGGCGAGGGGAACCGGAAGGACCTGCGCAACGCCGTCGAGGCCGCCCACGCGGCCGCGAAGACCTGGGGCCGGTCGACCGCGCATCTGCGCGCGCAGATCCTCTACTACATCGGCGAGAACCTCGACGCCCGCGGCGAGGAGTTCGCGGCGCGGCTGCGCGCCCAGACCGGCGCCACGGCGGGCCAGGCCCGCGCCGAGGTCGCGGCGTCGGTGGACCGCCTCTTCACGTACGCGGCCTGGGCCGACAAGTGGGACGGCGCCGTACACCACGTGCCGATCCGCGGCGTCGCGTTGCAGATGCACGAGCCGATCGGGGTCGTCGGCGTGGTCGCGCCGGATGAGGCGCCCCTCCTCGGGCTCGTCTCGACCGTCGCGCCGCTGCTGGCCACGGGCAACGCCATCGTGGTGGTCCCCAGCGAGCCGCACCCGCTGTCGGCGACGGACCTCTATACCGTGCTCGAGAGCTCCGATGTGCCGGCCGGTGCGGTCAACATCGTGACCGGGGCGAAGGACGCGCTCGCCAAGGTGCTCGCCGAGCACGACGACGTCGAAGGGCTCTGGTACTGGGGCACCGCGGCCGGCCGGACCGCCGTCGAGCACGCGTCCGCCGCGAACATGAAGCGCACCTGGTGCCACGTCGGCGCACGCGACTGGCACGGCGCGCCGGACGCGCGGCATTTCCTGCGCGAGGCGACGCAGGTGAAGAACATCTGGGTGCCGTACGGCGAGTAGATGCTGCCGCGCGACCTGTACGAGATCGTTCACATCCTCGGGATCGCGCTCACGATGCTCGCCTTCGGCGGGGTCGTGATGCACGCGCGCGCCGGCGGCACCTGGAAGGGGGCGCACGGGGAGCGCGCGCTGCGCGTGGCGCACCATCTCGGCCTCTTCCTGATCCTGCTGGGCGGCTTCGGCATGCTGGCCCGGATCGGGGTCGCCAAGGGCGGGATCGCGAGCTTCCCCGGGTGGCTGTGGGCCAAGCTCGCGCTGCTCGTGCTGCTCGGAGGCACGGTGCGGCTGCCGTATCGCCGACCCGCGCTCGCGTGGGCCGCGTTCGCGGCGACGGCGCTGGTGGCGGCCATGGCGGCGTGGCTCGCGCTCTACAAGCCGATCTGAGGCGTCGCGCGGCGGATCGGTACGGTGGGCGCGGATCCACCTTGCCATGTGCGGGTCCCGGCCGGACACTGGAGGCGTTCCCGCCTCCTCCTGCCTCCCGGACCGGAGTCCCCATGCCACCGATCGGTCGCCGCCTGCTTCCCGCGCTCACACTGCTCGCCTGTGCTGTGCTGCCGGCGACGCCGTCGGTCGCCCAGTCCGCCCCTCGCGATTCCACGAGTGCCCTCGGCGACATCCCGGCGCGGCCGGCCGGCGCACCGGCCAAGACCTGGGAGCGCGCGCTGGTCCGTGCCCTCCGCCCCACGCCGGCCGGCGTGCACTGGCAGCTGAACGTCAGCGAGTCGGTGGTCGAGGCGGTCGACCTCCGCGATGTCTCGGTGAAGCTCGCCGAGGGCGCACAGGCGATGATGGCCGTCCGGTCGGCGCGCGCCCCCGGCTCGTCGTCATGGAGCCTCTCCACGCCGTGGGAGATGGAGACCCATCTCTCGCGCTGCCAGTTCAAGGACATCGAGGTCCGCCTCGGCTACGACCTCGACGTCGTCATGCTGGGCGGGCCGGTGGCGCAGGATCCCGCCGCCGTGGCGGCCTGGGAGCGCCGACTCGACCAGACGTGGGAGGGGACGGTGCGCCGGCTCCGCGTCATGCGCGAGGACGCGAAGGGGCTGTTCCGCGACTTGCGGCTGCTCAGCAACCAGAACTGCGGAGAACTCGCGCAGATCGCGTCGAACCGTGCCCGCGAGGTCCGGTTCCTGATGAACGACCACATCGCGGCGCTCGGTGCGCGCACGACGCCGATGGCGGACCGGATCCCCTAGCGTTCAGCGGCGCTCGTCCGCCTTGACCTCGTCCCAGATGCGGTCAAGCGCCTCGAGGCCGGCCGTCCGGACGTCGAGGCCCCGCGTCTCGGCGATCCGCTCCACCGCCTCGAACCGCCGCTGGAACTTCGCGTTCGCGCGGTCGAGGGCGAGCGCCGGGTGCGTCCCGGCCTTGCGGCAGAGGTTCACGACCGCGAAGAGCAGGTCGCCGAGTTCGTCCTCGAGCTTCGCGTGGTCCGGATGATGGCTCGGCACGCCGTGGGTATCGAAGGCCGCGCCGCCCGCCGCGATCTGGGCGCGCACCTCCTCGAGTTCCTCGGCGACCTTCTGCATCGGGCCCTCGACGTCGGGCCAGTCGAAGCCGACGCCCGCGGCGCGTTCCTGGAGCCGATGCGCGCGGTGCAGGGCGGGGAGGCCGGTCGGGAGCCCTTCGGCGAGGGACCGACGGGTCTTCGCCTTCATCTGCTCCCACGGGGTGCGCTCGGTGTCGGTGCCGTAGAGCCACGGGTGGCGCCGCTTCATCTTGCCGACGAGCGAGCCGGCGACGTGCTCGGGCCCGAAGGCGCCCCGCTCCTCCGCGATCACGGCGTGGAAGAGCACCTGCAGCAGGACGTCCCCCAGCTCCGAGCAGGCGGCCGCGTCGTCCCCCTCGCGGAGCGCATCGTCGAGCTCGTGCATCTCCTCGTTGAGATACGGACGGAGCGACTCGTGCGTCTGCGCCCGGTCCCAGGCGTC
>JAIBBJ010000048.1 GCA_019694735.1 Gemmatimonadaceae bacterium
AGTCACGGGCGCGCGTGCGGCTGGTCGGGGACGCACCGCGGCAGTCACGGGCGCGCGTGCGGCTGGTCGGGGACGCGCCGCGGCGGTCGCGGGCGCGCGTGCGGCTGGTCGGGGACGCGCCGCGGCAGTCCCGGGCGCGCGCGAATCCGCTGGCGGCGAGACGATCGCCCCCCGCGGTCCCCGGGAATGGAAGAACGGCGGGAGCCGGAGCCCCCGCCGTTCAATGTGCCTGCCGCGCGGGCCGACCGGCGGCCGGTGCGCTCACCCTGCGCCGGGCTCCGCCGCCTTCTTCGCGCGCCCGTGCGCCTCGGCGAGCATCCGCCCGATGCCGCGGTAGAACTTCGCGTCGGACGCCTTCCCTTCCTCCGCCATCGCCAGCGCGCACCGCTCGAGCGCGTAGAGGATGTTGCCGAGGTAGAGCTGCGAGATCTCGCCGACCGTCTCCGGCGCGCCCGGCTCAGCCATCGGTCGGGCCATCGAGCCCGTCCACCTGGATCACGATCGACGTGATGTTGTCGAGCCCGCCGCGGTTGTTGGCCTCGGCGATGAGCGCGTCCACGATCCGCCCGGGGCCCGAGCGCGCGAGCAGCAACTGCTGCAGGCGGCGGTCGTCCACCATGCCGGTGAGGCCGTCCGAGGCGACGAGGAAGACGTCACCGGGGCGGAGCTCGCCGCGATAGATGTCGGCCTCGACCTCGTCGCTCGCGCCGACGCAGCGCGTGATGACGTTGCTGTACGGATGGTAGCGCGCCTGCTCCGGCGTCAGCAGCCCCGCGTCCACCTGCTCCTGCACGTAGGAGTGGTCCTTCGTCACCTGCGTGAGCGCGCCGTCGCGGAGGAGGTAGATGCGGCTGTCGCCGATCTGCCCGATGAGGTAGCCCTCGTCGGACATCACGAGCACCGACGCGGTGGTGCCCATCCCCTGCTTGTCCACCTCGGCGAGCATCCGCTCGTAGATGGCGCGGTTGGCATCCTTGAGCGCCTGCGCGACGAGCTGGTCCGCGCCCGGCTGCGCGACGGACTCCAGCGGGAGGAGCGTGCGCGCGACGATCTGGACCGCCATCTCGCTGGCGACCTCGCCGGCGGCGTGCCCGCCCATCCCGTCCGCGACGACGAAGACGCCGCGGCGGCCGTCCGCCTCGGCGAAGAAGTTGTCCTCGTTCCCAGAGCGGACCATCCCGACGTCGGTCCGCGCACCGACCTTGATCTGCATCCGCTCAGCGCCCCGCGAGGAGGAGAAGCGAAAGGAGCCCGACACCCGTGCCCGCGAGGGACACGAGGAGGAGGATCACCGCGGCACAGCCCTTCTTCTTCTCTTCCGGCACCGGCGCACCCGCCTTGGCCGCCGGCGCGGCCTTCGGGGCCGCCGCCTGCTGCTTCCGGAGCGCCTCGACGTTCACGGCCGCGATCGCCCGCGTGCCGCCGCCCTCGGCGGCAGCCACCGCCGCCGGCCGGAAGGTCATCTTGATGCCGCCGAACCGCAGGTCCGGCGCGCCCTCCAGGCGCACCTCGCCCTGCACCCGGCGCCCGCCGACGTAGGTGCCGTTCGTGGACTCCTGGTCCACGACGTACCAGCCGTCGGCGCGCTTCTGGAGCTTCGCGTGCGAATCGCTGATCGAGTCGTCCTTGATCGCGATGTCGTTGTGGTCGCCGCGCCCGATGTTGGTGAGCGCGGAGTGGAGCTCGAACTTGAGTCCCTTGAGCGGCCCTTCATTGACCACCTCGAGGGTGGCCAGCGCGGTCCGGCCGGCGGGCTTCGCCGGTACGGGCGCCGGCGCCGCCGCGACCGGCGGCGGTGCGGGCGGGGCCGGGGGTGCCGGCGGGACCGCCGGCGTCGGCGGCGGCGTCGGCGGACGCTTGGCGGCCGGCACGCCCATCATCGTGGATTGCAGCTGCGCGACGGCGGGCGGCGACTGCGGCGCGGCCGGGACGGCCGGCGGCGCGGGAGGTACGGGTGCTGCCGCGGCCGGGGCCGGCGGCGGCTCGGGCTTCTGCCCCAGCGCCGCCGCGACCATGCCTGGGGTCGCCATCAGCGTGATGTCGAGCTCGGCCCGGTTCGGGGCCGCGGGAGCCGGGGCGGCCGGCGGCGCCGGCTCGGCCTTGGCCGCGTCCGCATAGAAGCGGAACTCCTCGTTGCCCATCTTGATCACGTCGCCGCGGCCGAGGAGCTGCTGGCCCGCGACGCGCGCGCCGTTCACCCAGACGCCGTTGGTGCTCTGGTCCGTGATGACGTAGCCGTTCGCCGCGGGCGCGATGGTCGCGTGCTTGCGCGAGATCTCCGTGCTGGAGATGACGACGTCGTTGCCGACCTCGCGCCCGAACGAGAGCCCCGTATCGGCGACCGGGTACTCGCGGCCGTCCACGAGCGAGACCACGCGGCCGCCGGTCGCGGCGGTGGGCTTCTTCGGCGTGCCGGAGGACTTGGCCGTGGCGGCGAGCTTGGCCAGCTCGGCGGCGCTCACGAACTGGGTGCTCCCGCCCTTCTGGTCCTCGCCGAGCCGCAGCTCGTGTCCAGCGATCTCCACGCGGTCGCCGTGGAGGAGCGGGATCGGCTCCACGCCGAGCTGGACGCCGTTCACCAGGACCACGGAATCGTCGGTCCCGCGGCGGATGGAGACCCCCTGCGCTCCGGCCTGCACCACGGCCCGCTGGGCCGGGTCGCCGCTCGGCAACCGGATCTGGGCGCCATCGAAGGCACCGAT
The DNA here is from genome assembly GCA_019694735.1 of Gemmatimonadaceae bacterium. Lineage (GTDB taxonomy): Bacteria > Gemmatimonadota > Gemmatimonadetes > Gemmatimonadales > Gemmatimonadaceae > Pseudogemmatithrix. The sequence continues at coordinate 2,703 of JAIBBJ010000048.1, forward strand.
CACGGTCTCCCCCGCGGCGAGCGGGTGCTGGTTGTCCTGGAGCTTCAGGTAGGGCATCGGAGAGGGGAAACTACCGGTGGCGAGGGGGGAACGGCAAGCGCTAGCCGGGCACGGAGATGGCCGTTTCCAGCTCCCCCGCCTGGAGGCGGTAGAGGCGGGAGTACAGCCCTCTACGGGCGAGGAGCGCCCGATGTGTCCCGCGCTCCCGGACCTCCCCGTGATGGAGCACCAGGATCTCGGTCGCGGCGGTGATCGTCGAGAGCCGGTGGGCCACGGCGATGGTCGTCCGGCCCCGCATCAGTATCGACAGGGCCCGCTGGATCTCCGCCTCCACCTCCGAATCCACCGCGGAGGTGGCCTCGTCGAGCAGCAGGAGCGCCGGATCGGCGGCGATCGCCCGGGCGAAGGACAGCAGCTGTCGCTCCCCGACGCTCACCGAGGCCCCCCGTTCGCCGAGGCGGTGGGCGTACCCCTCCGGGAGGCGCGCGATCACCCGGTCCGCTCCCACCTGGGCCGCCGCCGCGCGCACCTCCGCGTCCGTCAGCGGCGCGCCCAGCCGGATGTTGCCGGCGATGTCGGTCGCGAACAGGAAGATGTCCTGCTGGACGTAGCCCACCACCCGCCGGAGTTCCTCCACCGGGAGCGCGCGGATGTCGCGGCCGCCGAGCGTGATCCGGCCGCGCTGCGGTTCATAGAAGCGGAGCAGGAGCGAGATGATCGTCGTCTTCCCCGCGCCGGTGTGGCCGACGAGCGCGAGCGTCTCGTCCGGCCGGACCACGAACGACACCCCGCGCAGCACCCACGGCGCGTCCTCGGCGTCGCCGTACCGGAACCACACGTCCTCGAACGCGACCGTCACCCCCGCCCCGCCGCGCGCGCGCGGTGCGGCGGCCGTCACCCCGGCCGTGCCCTCCGCCACCGGCGCATCGAGCAGCCCGAAGATCCGTTCCGCGCTCGCCATCGCCTGCTGCAGCGTGTTGTACTTGTCCGAGAGGTCCTGCAGCGGCTGATAGAAGCGCCGGGCGAGCTGCAGGAACGCCGCGAGCGTCCCCACGGTGAGCGCGCCGGCCTCGACGCGGGGCGCCGCCGCCACCACGAGGAACGCGAGGGCGACCGTCGTCAGGATCTCGATGAGCGGGAAGTAGAGCGCATAGACGGTCACCGAGCGCAGGTGCGCGTCGAGGTGCGCGCGGTCGATCGCCGCGAAGCGGCCCGCCTCGTGCGCCTCGCGCCCGAAGAGCTGGACGACGCGCATCCCGGCGAGCCGCTCCTGCAGGAAGGCGTTGATCCGCGCGAGCCGCGTGCGGATCTCGCGGTATTCGGTGCGCACGCGCCGCCGGAACCACCGGGAGACGAGCAGGATCCCCGGCACGACGAGGTACGCGGCGACGGCCAGCCGCCAGTCCACCGCGACCATCAGGCCCGTGATCGCGAGCAGCGTGAAGAGGTCGCCGATCCCGGCCACCACGCCGGACGTGAAGAGCTCGTTCAGCGACTCGACGTCGCTCGTCACCCGCGTGACGAGCCGCCCCACCGGGTTCCGGTCGAAGAACGGCACGGGGAGCCGCTGCAGGTGGGCGAAGAGCTGCCGCCGCAGGTCGTGCATCACGCGCTGGCCGAGCGTCCCCGTGATGAGCGTCTGGAGGTAGGAGGCGGCGACCTGCGCGAGCAGCGCGCCGACGAGCAGGAGCGCGCTGGTGCGCACCAGCCCGGCATCGCGGGCCGGGATCGCGACGTCGATGACGCGCCGCGTGAGCAGCGGCGGCACGAGCTGCAGCGCCCCCTCGGCCATCAGGAGGACGAGCGCCCCGGCGACGAGCGGGGCGTGCGGGCGGACGTAGGTCAGCAGCCGCCGGGCGAGGCGCCCGTCGAACGCCTTGCCGAGCGCGTCCTCCTCGTGGATGCCGCCGGGACTCGTCACGACCCAATCTCGCCGGTCGGGCACGGCACGGGCCACCCCGCCGTTTAGATTCCGCGACGATGCCGCCGGCCCTCGACCCCACCCTCCGCGACCTGCCCACGGCCCTGGCCGGCGAGTTCGAGCTCGAACAGGAGCTCGGCCGCGGCGGCATGGGCGTCGTCTTCCGTGCGCGCGACGTGCGGCTGGACCGCGAGGTGGCCATCAAGGTGCTCCCGCCCGAGCGCGCCGCCGACGCCGAGACGCGCACGCGCTTCCTGCGCGAGGCACGCACCGCCGGCCAGCTGTCGCACCCGCACATCGTGCACATCCACCGCGCCGACGAGCGCGGGGCGTACGCCTTCTTCGTGATGGGCCTGGTGGACGGGGAGACGCTCGCCCAGCGCGTCCGCGACCGCGGGCCGCTGCCGCCGGCCGACGCGGTGCGCCACCTGCGCGAGGTCGCCTGGGCGCTCGCCTACGCGCACGCGCGCGGCGTCGTGCACCGCGACGTGAAGCCGGAGAACATCATGATCGAGCGCGGGACCAACCGCGCGCTCGTCACCGACTTCGGCATCGCGCGGATCGAGCGCGCCTCGAGCCTCACCTCCGAGGGGCTCGTCGTCGGCACCGCGCACTACATGAGCCCCGAGCAGGTGCAGGGCCAGGCGGTGGACGGCCGCGCCGACCTCTACTCGCTCGGCGTCGTCGGCTACTACCTGCTGAGCGGGCGCCTGCCGTTCGAGGGCGACGCGGCCTCCGCGGTGCTGGTCGCGCACGTGACGCGCCCGGCCCCGCCGCTCGCGAGCGTCGCGCCGCGCGTGCCGCGCGCCCTCGCCACCGTGATCGACCGGTGCCTCGCCAAGGACCCGGCGCAGCGCTTCGCCACCGGCGAGGATCTGGCCGAGGCGCTCCGCCGCGCGATGGAGGGCGCGATCACCGCGAAGGAGCCGGTGGTGAGCGGCGGGCACCGTCTGCTCAACGAGGACCAGGCCGCGCTCGTCTGGCGCCGCGCCGCGCAGCTGCAGGCCGAGGCG
>JAIBBJ010000164.1 GCA_019694735.1 Gemmatimonadaceae bacterium
CCGCGGCGTGGCGGCGCGACGCGGCGCCCGCGCCGGCGCGCCGACGGTCGCCCGCGGCGCCGCGCCTGCCGCGGCCCCCGTGCGCGCCTACCGTCCGGGCCCGTCCATCCTCGACGCCGTGGACCTGACCCAGCGGCTCCCGGAGGCCGAGTACGTCCGGGAGATGGAGACGCTCGGCGAACGGCTCTCGCGGCTGGCGTGGGCGGCCCGCGAGGCGAAGGTCGCCACCGTGCTCGCGTTCGAGGGGTGGGATGCGGCCGGCAAGGGCAGCGCGATCCGGCGGGTCACCGGCGCCCTCGATCCCCGGCTCTACCGCGTGGTCGGCATCGCGGCGCCCACGGACGAGGAGCGGGCCCAGCACTACCTGTGGCGCTTCTGGCGGCAGCTGCCGCGCGACGGCCGGATCACCATCTTCGACCGCACGTGGTACGGACGCGTGCTCGTCGAGCGCGTCGAGGGGTTCGCGAGCGTGCCCGAGTGGGACCGGGCGTACGGCGAGATCGCCGAGTTCGAGCGCCAGCTGACCGACCATGGCATGGCGCTGGGGAAGTTCTGGATCCACATCAGCCCCGACGAGCAGCTGCGCCGGTTCCGCGAGCGCGAGCGCGTCGTCTGGAAGCGCCACAAGATCACGGACGAGGACTGGCGGAACCGGAAGAAGCAGCCCGCCTACCGCGAGGCGGTGGAGGAGATGCTCCAGCGCTGCGAGGCGCCGTCCGCCCCGTGGACCGTCGTCGCGGGGAACGACAAGCGGTTCGCGCGCGTGCAGATCCTGCGTGCGGTGGCGGACCGCCTCGCGCGGGCGCTCGGCTGACGTCGGCGGCCGGGGCGCCGCTCCCCGGCCGGACGCTCGACCGGTGCACGATGCACGAAGGGGGCGCCTCGCGGCGCCCCCTTCCGTCCTTCCGGCTCACTCCTCGTATCGCCCGGGATGCGGGCGATCCTCGTCGTCGGTGTCATCGTACTCGTCGTCGAGGTCGATGAGGTCGTCGTCGAGGTCGTCGAACTCGTCGTCATCCTCGTCGTCCTCGTCCTCCTCGTCGTCGAGGTCGTCGTCGAGGTCGTCGTCGTCGAGGTCCTCATCGTCGAGCTCGTCGTCGAGTTCATCCTCGTCGAGGTCCTCGTCGTCGAACGCCTCGAGTTCCTCATCGTCCTCGGTCGGGCCGAGCACCCAGGACGACGTCACGATCGCCGGCATTGCCTGATTCTCCCGGAAGGGTGGCGCGGGGACGGTGGCGGACCGCCCGGACCGCGTGTGCTAGGGAAAGACTATCTCCTGCGGGGTAGGACTCGTCAATGGGCCCGGACGTTACACGCCCGTCACGCGCGAGCGCGGCTGGGGCGTGGGGCGGGCCATGCGAGGGCTGGCCGGGCCCGCGGGGGCGCGGCGGCCATCGGGGGCGCCGGCGGGCCGACCCGCCGGCAGACCGGGGTCAGCCGCCGGCGCGCTCCTTCTTCGCGTCGCGGTTGATCCGCTTGCGGTCGCTCTGGGCGAGCAGGCGCTTCCGGAGGCGGATGTTGGACGGCGTCACCTCGATCAGCTCATCGTCCTCGATGTACTCGAGGGCGCTCTCGAGCGTGAGGATGCGCGGCGGCTCGAGCTGGATCGCATCGTCGGCCGACTTGGAGCGCATGTTGGTGAGCTTCTTCTCCTTCGTCGGGTTGACGTCCATGTCCCCCGGCCGGGAGTTCTCGCCGACGATCATCCCCTCGTAGGTCTCGTCGCCGGGGCTGACGAAGAGCGTCGAGCGCTCCTGCAGGTTGCCCAGCGCGAAGGCGATGATCGTGCCGCCCTCCATCGAGACGAGGACGCCGTTCCGGCGACCCTGCAGCGCGCCGGCCCACGGCCCGTACTCGAGGAAGCGGTGGTGCATGATGCCGGTGCCGCGCGTGTCGGTGAGGAACTCCGAGCGGTACCCGAAGAGGCCGCGGGCCGGGATCTTGTAGACGAGCCGCACGAGCCCCTGCCCCGGGTTCTTCATCTCGACCATCGAGGCCTTGCGGGGGCCGAGCTTCTCGATGACGGTACCCATGTACTCCTCGGGCACGTCGATCGCGAGCTCCTCGTACGGCTCGAGCTTCTCGCCGTCGGGACCGAGGTGCGTGATGACCCGCGGGCGGCTCACCTGGAACTCATAGCCCTCGCGGCGCATCGTCTCCATCAGGATGGAGAGGTGCAGCTCGCCGCGGCCGGAGACGGTCCACGTGTCGGTCGAGTCGGTGTCCTCGACGCGGAGCGCGACGTTGCGCTCCAGCTCCTTCTCGAGCCGCTCCTTCAGCTGGCGGCTCGTCACGTACTTCCCGTCCTTGCCCGCGAAGGGCGAGTTGTTGACCAGGAAGTCCACCGAGATCGTCGGCTCCTCGACCGCGATCCCCTCGAGCCGGTCCGGATGCTCGGGGTCGGTGATGGTGAGGCCGATCTCGACGCCCTCGAGCCCCGCCAGCGCGACGATCTCGCCGGCGCTGGCGCTCTGGACCTCCACGCGCTCGAGTCCCTCGAAGCCGTACAGCTTGGTCACGCGGCCCGGCGCGCCCTTCGCCGAGTGGTCGACCGGCAGGAGCGTGACGGTGTCGCCGACCTTGACGGTGCCCCGCTCGATGCGGCCGATGGCGAGCCGCCCGAGGTAGTTCGAGTAGTCGATCGTGGAGACGAGCATCTGGAACGGCGCGCCCGCGTCGCTCGGCGGCGCCGGCACGGCCCGCACGATGGTGTCGAACAGCGGCTTGAGGTCGACCGGGGTGACGTCGAGGTCGAGGGTCGAGATGCCGTCGCGGCCGGACGCGTAGACCACCGGCGCGTCGAGCTGCTGCTCGTTGGCCTCGAGCTCGATGAGGAGGTCGAGGACCTCCTCGTGCACGCGCATCGGGTCGGCGCCGGGGCGGTCGATCTTGTTGATGCAGATGATCACCTCGCGGCCGAGCGCGAGCGCCTTGCGCAGCACGAAGCGGGTCTGCGGCATCGGCCCGTCGAACGCGTCCACGACGAGGAGCACGCCGTCCACCATGCGGAGGATGCGCTCCACCTCGCCGCCGAAGTCGGCGTGCCCCGGGGTGTCGACGATGTTGAGCTTCGTCTCCCCCCAGTGGATCGAGGTGTTCTTGGCGAGGATGGTGATGCCCCGCTCGCGCTCGAGCGGGTTGGAGTCCATCACGCGCTCGGAGACGACCTGGTTCTCACGGAAGGCACCGGCCTGCCGGAGCATCTGGTCCACCAGGGTCGTCTTGCCGTGGTCGACGTGGGCGATGATGGCGATGTTGCGAATCTGCATAGCCCTGAAAACTAGTGGGCTGGGGGCATCGCGCGGTAGCCGGACCGCCCGGTGGCCGGACCGCCGAGGGCCGGCCGCCCGGGGTCAGCGCTTGCGGGCCGCCCCCGGCCCGGCGGCCTGGGTGCCCAACGCCGGCGTCCCCGAGCCGGGGCCGCCCCCCGGCGCGTTCGTCGGGTCCGCCTCCACGAAGCTGACGTCGTGCCCCTTCGCCTTGAGCTGGTTCACGAACGAGGCCTTGTCCACCGACTTCATGTAGGCCTCCTTCGGCTCCACGAGCTTCTTCTCCACCAGCTCGAACAGGGCGTCGTTCATCGTCACCATCCCGAGGCGCTTGCTGGTCTGCATGATGCTCGGGATCTGGAAGGTCTTCCCCTCGCGGATCAGGTTGCTGATCGCGGGGGTGACCAGGAGGATCTCGCGCGCCGCCACGCGGCCGCCGCCGATCTTCTTGCAGAGCACCTGCGAGACCACGCCCTTGAGCGACTCCGAGAGCATCGTCCGGACCTGCTCCTGCCGGTCGGCCGGGAACTGGTCGATCAGCCGGTCGATGGTGCTCGCCGCCGTCGTCGTGTGCAGCGTCCCGAACACGAGGTGCCCCGTCTCGGCCGTCTCGATCGCGATCGCCACCGTCTCGAGGTCGCGCAGCTCGCCGACCAGGATGATGTCCGGGTCCTCGCGGAGCGCCGCACGGAGCGCGCTCTTGAAGCTCCCCGTGTGCACCCCCACCTGCCGCTGCGTGATGATGCAGTTCTTGTTCTCGTGCACGAACTCGATCGGGTCCTCGATCGTGATCACGTGGTCGGACCGCGACCGGTTCACGAGGTCCACGAGCGCGCAGAGCGTCGTGGACTTGCCCGAGCCGGTCGGGCCGGTGACGAGGACGAGCCCCTTCGTGAGGTAGCAGAGGTTCTGCACCTCCGGCGTCACCCCGAGCTGCTCGGCGGTGACGATCGTGCTCGGGATGACGCGGAAGACGGCGGCGACGCCCTTCCGGTCGCGCAGCACGTTGGCGCGGAAGCGCGCCACGCCGGCGATCTCGTAGGCGAAGTCGGTGTCGTTGGTGTCCCCGAACTCGCGGCGGTTCCGGTCCGGCATGATGCTCTGGAGCAGCGACTCCATCGTCGCCGTGTCGAGCTTCGCCTGGCTGTCGAGCCGCTCCATCTCCCCGCTCTTGCGGAGGATCGGCGGCTCGCCGACGCGCATGTGGAGGTCGGACCCGCCCATCTCGACGAGCAGGCGCAGCAGCTTCTCCATCGCCTCCTTGGCGGCGGCCGGGTCCTGCGCCGCGGCCTTCACGTCCGGCACCTTCGCCGGGGCGGCGGCCCCCGACGGCCGGTCCTCCGGCAGCACCACCGCGCGCATCTGCCCCGTCGCCCGCTGGAACGCCCCGTGGTCGTCCACCACGATCGTCACGTTGAGCGCGTCGCCCTGCAGCATCGCCCGGACGGTGAAGACCGAGTCCTCGCTCGAGTACGTGAACTTGGTCGGCTGCTTCGCCTCGAGCTGTGCCGCCGCCTGCGGCGTCGCGATCTCCTTCAGCAGCGCCACGACCTGCGGCCCGGTCAGGGCCTTCGTGACCGGCCGCGGCTGGCCCTCGATCATCAGGCTGGCCGCCTCGCCCTCGCGCAGCACGAGCGAGTCGGCGCGGTTGGAGATCATGACCGAGAGGAGGCGATCGAGCTGTGCCATCAGGTGGCCGGCGTGAGGGTGGCGGGAAGGACGCCCGCGTCGGCCGTCGGGCCGCAGCAGGCCTCGAGGGGGACGCCCTCGAGCTGGATGGTGGCGTGGTGGATCCCGAACCGCGCGACCGCGACGTGCAGCTGCTCGAGCACGCGCTGGTGCCCGGCCTCCGCTGGCGCGACGGCGTGCGCGCTCATCGCCACGACGCCCGAGGTCAGCGTCCAGACGTGGAGGTCGTGCACCTCGCGCACCCCCGCCACCGCCGCCATCGCGCGCCGCAACGCCTCGAGCTCGATGTGCCGCGGCGCCGCCTCGAGCAGCACGTCCACCGCCTCGCGCACGAGGCGCCAGGCCCCGAGCACGATCAGCGCCGTCATCACCAGCGAGGCGATCGGGTCGGCCACGAGCCAGCCGCGCCAGCGGACCAGCACCGCCGCGACGATCGCCGCGACCGACCCCAGCAGGTCGCCGAGCACGTGGAGGTACGCGGCGCGCACGTTCATCGAGTGGTGCGCGCTGCCGTGCA
>JAIBBJ010000127.1 GCA_019694735.1 Gemmatimonadaceae bacterium
CGTCGGGCCTGCCGGTGGTCGCGACGCCGGCGGGCGGCGTCGCCGACCACCTGCGCGACGGCCACAACGGCCTCGCCTTCGCGCCGCACGACGTGGCGGCGTGCGCCGCCGCGATGCGCCGGCTCGTCACCGATCCGGCGCTCGCGCGGCAGCTCCGCACGGCGGCCCGCGCGACGGCGGAGTCGCTCGGCTGGGAGGCGGAGCTCGACCGCCTCGACGCCGCGTACCGCGCCGTGCTCAGCGCGCCACGCGCAGCGTGAACCGGAAGGTGCTCCCCTGCCCGACCGCCGACTCGGCCCAGATGCGCCCGCCATGCGCCTCGACGATGCTGCGCGCGATCGCGAGCCCGAGGCCCGTGCCGCCCTTCGGCGCGTTCCCGCGGACGGTCCAGTAGCGCTCGAAGATCCGCGGCATGTTCTCCGGCGAGATGCCCGCGCCGCTGTCCGCCACCGCCACCTCGACCTCGTCCCCCTCGACCCGGGCCTGCACCGTGATCCGCCCGCCGCGGTCGGTGAAGCGGAGCGCGTTCGCGATCAGGTTCGCGAGCACCTGCAGCACGCGCTCCGGGTCCGCGGTGACCGCAGGCAGCCCGTCGGGCGCGACGAGCGAGAAGGCGATCGCCTTCTCCGCTGCCTCGCGCTGGAAGAGCGCCATCGTGCGGTCGAGCATCGGCCGCAGCGCCTCGGTGCGCAGCACCACCGAGAGCCGCCCCATCTGGATGCTGGCCACGTCGAGCAGGTCGCGGATCATCCGCTGCGTCAGGTCCTGGCTCGCCATGATGTTGTCCACCAGCACGCGCCGCTCGGCGTCCTCCGGCCCGAGCGTCGCCTGGAGCGCCCGCGCGCTCATGCCGATCGCCGAGATGGGATTGCGCAGGTCGTGCGAGACGATGCCGAGCGCGTGGTCGCGCTCGTGGGTCGCCTGGCGCGCCGTCTGGTAGAGTCGCGCGTTGTCGAGCGCGAACGCCGCGCGGAGCGCGAGCTCCTCGGCGAGCCGCTGGTCGGCCGCGTCGAACGGCGGACGGTCCGCCCGGCGGAAGAGCTTCAGCACGCCGAGCACGTGCTCGCGCGCCACCAGCGGCAGCAGCAGCACCGACGCCATCCCGAGCGCGCGCATGCGCGCGAACTCCGCGCGGTCCGCCGTGTGCGCCTCGATCCACTCCTCGTCCACCCGCTCCACCCGCTCGGGCCGGCCGCGCCGCAGCACGTCCACCACCCGGGACGGCGAGTCGAGGTCGATCGGGTGCTCGGCCACCGCGCCCAGCGCCGCGTCGAGCGCGGCGTCCCCCGTGGCCGGCGGCACGCGGCGCAGCTGCGTCGTGCCGGTGAGCACGTCGAGCAGCGCGCCATCCGCGAGCCACGGCAGGGCGAGCTGCGCGACCGAGCGTTCGGTGACGTCCACCTCCAGCGTCTCGCCGAGGCGCGCCACCGCCGCCGCGAGCGCCTCCTGCCCCTGCTCGCGCTTGCGCCGCTCCGAGACGTCGCGGAGCAGCACCGTGTAGATCGCGCCGCCCCCGTCGAGCCGCAGCTTCGAGATCGACGCCTCGGCCGGGAACTCCGTGCCGTCGCGCCGCTGGCCCCAGATCTCGCGGCGCTGGCCCATCTGCCGCGCCATCTCGGGCGCCTGCCCGAACCCACGCACGAACGCATCGTGCGGGCCGCGGAAGCGCGCCGGGATCAGCTGGCCGAGCGGGCGGCCGACCACCTCGTGCGCGGCGTAGCCGAAGGTGACCTCGGCGCCGCGGTTGAAATGGAGCACCCGCTGCTGCTCGTCCACCGAGATGATCGCGTCGGCGGCGATCTCGAGGATCCCGGCGAACTTCGCCTCCGACGAGCGCAGCGCCGCCTCCACCTCGGCGCGCCGCGCGAGGTCGTCCTGCAGCGACGCGTACGCGAACCACGCGAGGACCACCCCGAGCAGCAGCAGGACCGCGAGGAGCCCCTGCACGATGCGCAGGTCCTGCGTGTCCCCGGCCGCCGCGGCGGCACGCTGCGCGACGTAGAACGCGAACGCCCCGATCCCCAGCAGCGCCAGCACGCCGGCGCCGACGGTCATCCGCAGCTTGTAGGTGGTCGAGACCATGGGGCGAAAGATGGATGGCCCACGGCCGCTGGGGGAGCCGCCGGACGCGGCGGCCGGTCAGGCGTGGAGCAGCCCCAGCCGTAGCGCGAACTGGACGTACTCGTGCCGGTGCGAGAGCCCCAGCTTGTCCTGGATCCGCTGCTTGTAGGTGTCCACCGTCTTCGGCGAGATGAAGAGCCGCTCGCCGATCTCCGGCGCCGAGTAGCCCTTCGCGGTGAGCCGCAGCACGTCGCGCTCGCGCTCGGTGAGCCGCTCGTAGCGCGCGCGGTCCTCGTGCATCGGGTCCTGGCGCTGGTAACCCTTCGCGAGGATGCGCGCCGCCTCGGCGCGCACGAACACGTCGCCTCGCGCCACCGTGCGCACCGCATCCAGCAGGTCGCGGTCCGCCGCGGTCTTCGGCAGGAACCCGGAGGCGCCCGCCTCGAGCATCGGGACGAGGTAATCCTCCTCGGGATGCATCGTCAGGATGAGCACGCGCGAGGGGATGCCCTTCTCGATCAGCAGCTTGGTGGCCTGGCCACCGTCCATCTCGCCGATCGAGAGGTCCATGATCACCACGTCAGGCGTCAGGCGCTCCGCCAGGGCCACCGCCTCAGGGCCACTGGCAGCCTCGCCCACGACGAGCATGTCCTTCGCCGACCCGAGCACCGCCTTCAGCCCGGCCCGGACGACGGCATGGTCGTCAGCGAGGATCACGCGAATGAGGTCGTCGCTCATGGTGCGTAGGGTAGGACCGCCGGGGGAACGCGCCTATCGGGCGCCTTCCGCAATCTACTAGGGGAATCCCCTACGCGCCGGCACTGCCGGCCGGGCCGCCATTCATTGATGGTGGTCGTGCCCTCCGAGCGGGTTCCCCTCGCGGTCATACCGCATCACCATCCCGCGCGGCATGGTCGGCGCCGGCAGGGCCGGAAGGAACCCCACCGCGGATCCGCCCTGGTTCTCGAGCCCCATGCCGAGCGACATCCGGCGCCACCCGGCGACGGTCATCACCTCGGTGGTGTCGTCCCGGTAGGCCCGCGCCGCCTCCAGGATCCGCGCCCGCTTCTCCGCACGCGGGACGGACGCGTTGGCGAGGATGTCGCTGATCACGTCGTGCATCGAATGGAGGTTGTCGAAGACGATCGCGATCGCGGGGTACCGCGTCGCGAAGGTCGGCGCGATGGCCGCCGTCATCGGCATCATCACCGGGAAGCCCCCGGGCGCCTCCGGGAGCATCTGCCGGAAGCGCGCCACTGTCGCCGCGACCCCCGCCTGCCGCTCCTCCGCCGAGCGGCCGACCACCAGCGGTTCGTAGAGCCCCACCTGCAGCCAATGGTACGCCCAGATGAGGCCGTTGAACTTCGGGAAGCCCTGCCGGAACGCGAGCGAGTACGGGCGCTCCTGCATCAGCGACATGTTCTTCGGCTGCACGCTGAACGCGAGGTCGGGACGCGACCGGTAGTACGCGAGCAGCCGTGCCATCTCGCGGTCCTTCGCCGCCCGGTCGAGCCGCTCGTCGGCGAGCACGTCGTACACCTGCCGGTGCAGCAGATGTGCCCACTCGAACATCGCCTTCGCCTCCGGCGCGAGACGCGCGTAGCGCGGCTCGATCGCGTCCTCCACCAGCGGCAGCCGCGGCGGACGGCTCAACACCCGGGTGGTCAGGTGCCGGTAGAGGTCGCCCTCGAGGCGCGCCGGCGCGCCCGCGGGATCGGTCCAGAGCACCTCGTAGAGGATCGCGTGCCCGTAGTCGAACGCGTTGAACAGCCGGTCCGCCGCGGGATACTCGCGGCGGAAGGTGAAGTTGTGCGCGGCGGGCAGGTAGAACTGGTCGTACACCGTCGTCCATTGGGCGCGCGCGGCGGCGAGCGGAAGCGCGAGGCCGAGCATCGCCTGCATCAGGGGGCGTCGCATCAGCGGGCCCCCCGCGGGAAGCCGGGCATCCGCGCCGGCGCGAAGGCGAAGGCCGCGCCCATCGTGAGTGACCACTCGGCCGATCCGCCGCCGAGGACGCGGTGCAGGCCGGCGTCCACCGCGAGCCGCGGGGTCGCCTGGCGCCGCAGGCCCGCGCCGGCGCGCCAGACCGCGTCGGCGCCATCCACCAGCGGCTCGGCGACCGTCGCCTCGACGCCGACGAGCGTCGAGCGCAACGCGAAGGTGTGGTCGAGCGCGAGTCCCGCGCTCCACCGCGCCGCGTGGTCCACCGCCGCGTCCCCGGGCGCGAGCGCATCACCGGGCGTCCACGCGCCGTTGAGGTGCAGGCGGCCCCAGCCGTGGGTGCGCGTCAGCACGGTGCGCACGGTGGTGAGCGTCCGCGCGGGCCCGAGCGGGCCCACCGGCAGGAGCGCGTCCACGCCGAGCGCGAACGCCGGCAGCGTCGTGGACTCGGCGTTCAGTTGGTGGAGGAGTTCCACCTCGGCGCCCGCGATCGCCGCACGCGGGCGCGCCCCCGCGGCGTCGGTGAAGGCGAGCGGCAAGGCGATGCCGAGCTGCGTGCGCGGCGCGAGCCCCCACGCGAGCTCGGGGGCGAGCCCCCAGCCGTAGGCGCCCGCGGCCGCGCGCGTGAGCGTGAGCGGCGCCAGCTGCAGCTCGAAGGCGCGGCGCTCGATCACGACGGCGTCCTCCGTCACGAGCGGGCGCGCACGGTCGGTGTTGTAGAAATCGGTCTGCGCGCCGAGCGTGGAGGCGCCGGCGGCGAGGAGTGCCGGCATCGCGCGCGACGCGATGCGGGCCAGCAGGGTGAGCATGGATGAGGTCCGGTGGAGGCCGCGCGCGCGGCACCCTCGGGCGAGGGGCGGGCGGGAGGCGTCGGGAACGGGCGCCGTGCGGCACGCACGGTCGCCGGGCGCGCCGGGGCGCGCGGACCTCAGGCCCTGGGCGGCGGCGGGTCGACCGGGCGCGCCGGGGCGTCCACGGCGCGCGCGATGAGGGATGGAGTCGCGGGCGCCGCGACCGCACGCGGCACCGGCGGGGCGTCGGTTGCGCCGAGCATCACCGCACAGCCCACGACGTGGTCGCAGGCGGGCCGGTGGTCGGGGCGCGGCGCGTGGTGCACCGTCTCGTCCTGCACCGTCGCGTGCTGCACCGTCGCGTGCTGCACCGTCGCGTGCTGCACCGTCGCGTGCTGCACCGTCGCGTGCTGCACCGTCGCGTGCTGCACCGTCGCGGGCGCATCGCCGTGCCCCTCGTGCCCCATCTCACAGGCGAGTGCGGGGCGCACCACCGCCGACAACAGGGCGATGGCGGCGATGAACGCCGAGAGGCGGAGGAAGGGGCGGCGGGGCACGGGGGAGGGTGGCGGCGCGTCTGCCGTCCGGACGGCGAGACGCGAGGAATGACCCGGCTGGGGCTCGAACCCAGGACCTACGGATTAAAAGTCCGTTGCTCTACCAGCTGAGCTACCGGGTC
>JAIBBJ010000187.1 GCA_019694735.1 Gemmatimonadaceae bacterium
CGACCAGCGTCCGGCGCGCCGGCGCATCGGGCGCGAGGGCGAGCGCGGGGAGCGCAGCGATCGCATCCGCGACGCTCGGGAAGCGGTCGGCGGCGTCGTGGGCGAGCATGCGGTGCACCGCCAGCGCGAGCGCCGCCGGGCAATCCGCGCGCCGCTCGGCGACCGGCACCATCCGCTGGTGCATCATGTTCCAGACCACCTGCACCAGCCCCTCCCCCGTGATCGGCGGCCGGCCCGTCAGGAGCTCGTACGCCACGACGCCGAGCGCGTACTGGTCCGCGGCCCCGCTCAGCGGCGTGCCGGCACACTGCTCGGGGCTCATGTACTGCGGCGTCCCCACGGTCTGGCCGGCCTGCGTGCGCCCCGGCTGCTCGCTCACGCGCGCGATGCCGAAGTCGGCCACGACGGCGTCGCCGTGCTCGTCGATCAGGATGTTCGCGGGCTTGACATCGCGGTGCACGACGCCGCGCCGGTGCGCCGCGTCGAGCGCCGCGCCCACCTGCGTCAGCACCGCGCGCACGACGTCCACCGGGAGCGGACCGGCATCGCGGAGGATCGCGTCGAGCGGGCGGCCGGCGACGTACTTCATCACGAAGTAGAGCACGTCCCCGTGCCGGCGCACCGCGTGGATGGGGATGATGTGCGGGTGCGAGAGCGCCGCGGCGATCCGGGCCTCGTTCACGAATCGCTCGGCCATCCCCTCGACCGCGAGCAGCTCGGGCGCCATCACCTTGATCGCGACCTCGCGCCCGAGCGCGAGCTCCCGCGCGCGGTGGACGGTCGCCATCCCCCCGCGGCCCAGTTCCTCGAGCAGTTCGTACTCCCCCGCGACGGCCTCGGCGAGGCGCGCCCGGCGGGCCGCATCGTCGGACATGCCCCCTCCTCCCCTCGAGTCTCGGCCTGCCGCGGACGCTCCTTGAGCACCCCCCACTATCTTTCGATGGTGGCCCGTGTCCCTCAAGCGTGCCGCCCGACCTCCGCCCCCCGGCCCGTGACCATCGTCGCCGATCTGCTGTCGCTCCTCGAACTCGAGCCCCTCGAGCACAACATCTACCGCGGGCAGAACCGCGACCTCGCCACCGGCCGCGTCTTCGGCGGCCAGGTGTTCGCGCAGGCGCTCGTCGCCGCGCGCCGCACGGTGCCCGACCAGCGCGAGGCCCACTCGGTGCACGGCTACTTCCTCCGCGAGGGGGACCTCAAGGCGCCGATCGTCTACTTCGTGGACCGGCCCCGCGACGGGCGCAGCTTCACCAGCCGCCGCGTGACCGCGATCCAGCACGGCGAGGCGATCTTCCATCTCTCGGCGTCGTTCCACATCGAGGAGCCCGGCATCGACCACCAGCACCGGATGCCCGACGTCCCGGCACCGGAGACGCTGCCCTCGGAGCTCGAGCTCGTCCGCGCCCGCGCCGACCGCTTTCCGGAGCCCCTGCGCACCGTGATCACGCAGGAGCGGCCGATCGACATCCGCCCCATCCGCCCCGCCGACCCGTGGGCACGGCAGCCGAACGAGTCGGCCGACCGCGCCCAGCGGCAGGTCTGGTTCCGCGTGATCGAGCGCATCCCCGACACGCCGATGCTGCACCAGGCCGTCCTCGCGTACGCGTCCGACTACGGCTTCCTCCCCACGGCGCTGCTGCCGCACGGCATCGCGTTCCGCGACCCGCGGCTCTTCATCGCGTCCCTCGACCACACGGTGTGGTTCCACCGGCCGTTCCGCGCGGACGAGTGGCTGCTCTACGTGAGCGACTCCCCCTCGGCGTTCGGTGCACGGGGCTTCGTGCGAGGGGCGGTGTACCGGCAGGACGGGACGATGGTCGCCTCCATGGCGCAGGAGGGGCTCATCCGGCTCCGCGAACCGGCGGGCTGACGACGATGCGCACCGGCGCCCGGCTCGCCCTCGCGGTCTTCTGCCTGACCTGGGTGCCGCTCTCGGTCTGGCGGGGGCTCGCCCTCGGGCGCACCTTCCGCTTCGGGCCGGACGGTCGGGCCGAGTGGGGACCGCTCGCCGAGGGGATCATCAACGTCGGGGCTGCGATGTTCGCCCCCGCCGCCCTCGTCGCGCTCGTCGCCTTCGTGCTCTGGGCCTGGCGCGAGGAACGTCGCGCCCGCTGACGGGCGCGCGCCGGCGCCCGGATCTCCACCGGGAGCCGAGATGGGACGCATCGCCCGCACCGCCCTCCTCACGCTGCTGCTCGTGGCGGTCACCGGCGCCGGCCTCCCGGCGCAGGTCGCACCCGCCGCCTCGCCGGCCCCGCCCGCGCTCGCGCCCCGCGACTCCGGCTTCGACCCCGCGAAGTACGTGCACACCAGCGCCGACATCCCCATGCGGGATGGCGTCACCCTGCACGTCGAGATCTTCCGTCCGAGTGAACCGGCCACGCCGCTCCCCTTCCTGTTCCAGCGGACGCCCTATGGCGTCGCCGGAACCGCGGGCCGGCTGACGGGCTCGTACAGGGAGCTCGCCGAGGAGGGCTACATCTTCGTCTTCCAGGACATCCGCGGGCGCTACCGGAGCGGCGGCACCTTCGTGATGCAGCGGCCGCCCAAGCCCGTGGACGCGCCGCGCGACGCGATCGACGAGCAGACCGATACGAATGACTCGATCGACTGGCTCCTCGCCAACCTCCCCGGGCACAATGGCCGCGTCGGCATGCTCGGCGTCTCCTACGACGGCTGGACCGCCGCGATGGGGATGCTCGCCGGCCATCCGGCGCTCCGGGCGGTGAGCCCGCAGGCCTCCCCGGCCGACATGTGGGTCGGCGACGACTTCCATCACAACGGCGCGTTCCGGCTCAGCTACGGCTTCGAGTACGCGTGGCTCGCCGAGGCGTCGCGCGAGAACAGCGATTTCGCCTTCGACCGCTACGACACCTACCAGTGGTACCTGGAGGTGGGTCCGCTCGCGAACATCCAGTCGCGCGTCCTCAGGGACCGCGTGCTCCCCACCTGGACCGACTTCGCGACGCACCCCGACTACGACGAGTTCTGGCAGCGCCAGGCGATGCGGTCGCACCTGACGCGCGTCACGGTGCCCACGCTCAACGTGGCAGGCTGGTGGGACCAGGAGGATTTCTACGGGCCGCTGCTGATCTACGACGAACTCGAGCGCCACGACCGCAACGCCCAGAACTTCCTCGTCGTGGGTCCGTGGCGGCACGGCGGCTGGAGCGGCGGGCCCGGCCAGGTGCTCGGCCGCATCGACTTCGGCTCGCCGACGGGCGCCTTCTACCGTGCGAACATCCAGGCCCCGTTCTTCGCGCACTACCTCAAGGACCGCGGCGCACCTCGCCGGACCGAGGCGCAGGTCTTCGAGTCCGGCAGCAACCAGTGGCGCACCTTCGAGGCCTGGCCGCCGCGCGAGGCGACGACGCGGGCGCTCTACTTCCATCCCGGCGGACGGCTCGCCTTCACGCCGCCGGCCGCCGGCGCGCGCGACCCGTTCGACGCGTACGTCAGCGACCCGGCGAAGCCCGTCCCCTACCGCCCGCGCCCGATCGAACCCACCTACTACCCGCGCGGCTCGTCGTGGAGCACCTGGCTGCTCGAGGACCAGCGCTTCGTGGATGGCCGGCCGGACGTCGTCACCTACGTCACCGAGGCGCTCCCCGAGGATGTCGTGCTCGCCGGGCGCATCACCGCGAAGCTCTTCGTGAGCACCACCGGGCAGGACGCCGACTGGGTGGTGAAGCTGATCGACGTCTACCCGGAGGAATATCCGCCCAACTTCAGGCTCGGCGGCTACCAGCTGATGGTCGCCAACGACGTCCTGCGCGGGCGCTACCGCGACTCACGTGAGCACCCGGCACCGTTCACCCCGGGGCAGGTGACGCCGGTCACCATCGACCTGCACTCGCAGAGCTACCGGTTCCTGAAGGGCCATCGGATCATGGTCCAGGTGCAGAGCAGTTGGTTCCCGGTCATCGACCGGAACCCGCAGACCTGGGTGCCGAACATCTTCGAGGCCAAGGCGGAGGACTTCCGCGCCCAGACGCATCGGCTCTGGCGGTCGCCGTCGCACGCGTCGCGGGTGGAGATCCAGGTGCTCCCACCGACGTGACCGTCGCGGCCGGAACGCGAACGGGGGGCGCGGCCGACGGCCGCACCCCCCGCGTCGCTCCCGCGTCCGCCTAGCGGATCGTCGCCAGCAGCGCGCGCATCCGCGCGATCTCGGCCGTCTGGTCGGCCTCGATGTCGCTCGCGAGGTTGAAGGTCGCCGGGTCCTGCCCCGCCCCCGGCACGGCGAACAGTTCGCGCACCATCGTGATCGCGCCCTGATGGTGCTTGATCATGCCGGCGAGGAAGAGCCGCACGAAGGCGTCGCCCGTCGCGGCCTCGAGGGCCTGCATCTCCTCCGGCGAGAGCATCCCCGGATGCAGGGCCCCGTGCGCGCCGTGCGCCGCCATCGCCGCATGGTCCATCGAGCCCGGCATCGGCAGCGCCCCGTCGGCGGCCGGCACCGCCTCCTCGTGGTCGCGGAGCCACTGCTGCATCAGCCGGATCTCGTCCCGCTGCGAGACCGTGATCCGTTCGGCGAGCAGTCGCAGGGGCGCGCGCTCGGTGCGCGCGGCGACCCACGCCGACATGGTGACCGCCTGCGCGTGGTGAGCGATCATCCCCTGGAAGAACCGCGTGTCGGCGGCCGTGTGCGCCCGCGCCACGGATGCGGCCGGCGCCGCGGCCGCGCCCTGCGCGGCGAGCGGCGCCGCAAGCGCCCCGAGCAGCGCGGCACCGGTCACCGCGCACGCACGGGCCCAGCACACGCCCCAGCGCCCCCGCAAGGTCACGGCACGCCCGGCGTCGGCGACTCGACCCGCGCCGCCGTCGCCGGCTCGGCGCCGAAGCGGCCGCCGGTGAGCGTGCTGATCACGCCGAAGTGGTTCAGCAGCGAGAGCACGAACGCGATGCCGACCAGCGTCATCACGAGCTTCGGGAGCGCGGTCGGGGGCTCCGGGTACTTCACGGCGAGCGAGGTGCCCGCGTTCGCCGGCAGTGCCGCCACCTTCGTCAGCGACGCGCCGAACGGCACGTTGAGCTTCACCTGCCCGTTCACCGCCCACCCGTTCGCATCGAGGATCGGCCCGAGGTTCCGCTGCCGCAGCTTGAGCCACGCGATCACCATGGACGGAGTGGAGATCAGCACCACGATGCCGACGACCGCGAGCACCAGCTGCCAGAACGGGAGCGTGAAGAGCCCGACGAGGTACCCGACGATCGTCGCGAGCAGCGTCCCGATGGCGCCGAACGCCACGCCGAGGGCCGCGACCGTGCCGACGTCGATCTTCTTCGTCTCGGCCGCCTTCTTGTCCACGTTGGCCGTGCCCGCCGCCGTCGCGTCGAGCTTCGCGTCGGCGGCGGCCTCGCCCGCCGCCGCGCGCTTCGCCACCTGCTCCTCGATCATCCGCACCAGCTTCTTGTACGGGGCCCAGAACGCCTGCCGGATCGAGATCGGGTTCTCGACCACCTTCGTGATCGTCGCGTCCCAGTCGCGGCCCTGCCGGTCGTAGAACACGCCGTTGCGCCCGACCATCAGGTTGTCGCTGTCGCCGTCGGTGAACGCCGCCGCGATGGTCATCGTCTCGGCGCCCCGCCGGCAGTCGCAGTAGGCGAGGTAGCTCTTCGCGAGCCCCGCGAGCGCCGCGTGCCGCCCCGCGTCCTCGACGCGCACGCAGAGGTCGCAGCTCCGGCCGTCGAGGAAGAGCGTGCCGACCTGGAAGATCGCCGGCCGCTGGCGCGAGTAGAAATCGCGGAACGCCACGAAGTTGTTGAGCAGCTGCGCGAAGTCGCGATGGTAGCGCGCCAGCCGCTCCACCCCGGCGATCGCCGCCATCTCGGGCTCCTTCGCCCGGTCCTGCGCGATCAGCGCGGCGAGCCCGGCCTTGGTCGTCCCGGCCAGCAGCGCGCGGACCTTCGTCACGCCGAGCGCCTCGAGCGCCGGCGCCGGCCGCTTCGCCGCCCAGGCCTCGTGCGCCGCGAAGGTGCCCTTGAGCTTCGTCCAGTCGGCCTCGCTGAGCGCGGTCACGTGCGCGCCGAGCACCGGCACCACGGCGTGCGCGCGGAACGCCTCCATCGGCTCGGCCCACGCCGGATTGAGCCCCTCCACCACGCCGGCCGCCGTCGTGTGCGTCGTGAGCGGCAGCGTCCGCCACGCCTCGATCCGCGCGAGCGGGAAGCCCGCCACCTCCTGTGCCGTCACCGAGAGGTCGCTCGCGGCCAACGCGAGGTACTCCTCCTCCTGGCGGTTCACGGCGGCGATGGACCGCGGGTCGAACGCCGCGAGCCGGCACCGGGCGAAGAAGTCGTCGATCTTCACGCGCACCGCCGCGGTCGCCGCGACCGCGGCCGCGGTCGCGTCCCCGAGCGGGAGCAGCGCGGTGGCGCTCGCCTCCCCCTCCCGGTACCACGCGTCGTACGCGGCGCAATCCTCGAAGAAGCGGTCCACGCCTGCCTGCGCCACGCCGGGCTTCCCGCTCCGGTCGGTGACCGCGCCCACGTGCGCCACGACGAGCTCGGCCAGCGCCTTCACATCGCCCTCCAGCAGTTCCACCGGCACCACGCCGTCGCCGTTGAAGCGCGTCTGGGCGAAGACCTTCGAGGTCTCCATCGTATCGGCGACCGAGATCGTGCCCTGCGCGCCCTTCCCCAGGTTGGCGAGGATCTCGCGGGCCGAGGCGGCGATCGCCTTCCCCTCCGGCGAGGCCTCGTTGATCGCGGCGAGCGGCAGGTCGCCGCCACGCAGCACGGAGTCGAGCGACGTGAGCACCCCGCCCATCCACTGCGCCGCACCGATCACCTCGGGCACGCGGAGGCGGCCGTCACCGTCGGTGTCCATCAGCTCGAGCGTCCGCGCGTCGATCTCGAGCCCCTGCACCGGGCAGGCGAGCGCGACCCACAGCTTGGGGTCGAGCTGGTCCAGCGCGAGGAGGTCGGCGCCCCGCTCCAGGGCGACCTGGTCGGAACCACCGGCGCGGAAGAACTGCCAGGCGTGCGTGGCCATCGTGGGGGACTCGTGGGGTGGAGGGAGGGCGTACCCTGCAAATCTCCCCCGGTTCGGCCGGGGTGTCGAGTGCCGTGCCGCCGACGCGCACGGGGCCGGGCCCGCCTGCGCGGACCCGGCCCCGAACGCTGTCCAGCGATCCGCTTACGGCGTGCGGGGCGCCGGCAGCTGGATCAGCGGCGTGCTCCCGCCCTGCACCTGCGGCATCTGCCCGTTCCACTTCTCGATCAGGCGGTACTGCACGAGGTTCGACGTGATGCTCTCCGAGAGCATCCGGTTCGCCCGCGCCTGCGCCTCCGCCTCGGCGAGGATCGCCTTGGCGCGGCCCGCGGCCTTGATGGAGTCGCCCCGTGCCTGGAACTCGTTCTTCTGCAGCTCGTTCTGCGCCGTCAGCGCCTGCTGCTGCATCACGTTCTTGGCGTTGATGGCGTCGATCACCGACTGCGGCGCGCGGAACTCGTTCAGCGTGAACTGCTTCACGATGATCCCGTACTGCGCCAGCCGCTCGCCGAGGAGCCCCTGCACGCGCGACACCGTCTCCGCCTTCTTCGGGCCCATGATGTCGGCGATCGCCTCGTCGCCGATCACCTCCTGCAGCGCCTGCCGGATGGTCTGCTTCACGTAGCCGTGCTGGATCGCGAAGATGTCGGTCCGGAACGTCTCGTAGAGCGACGGCACCTTCGTGGCCTCGAGCTCGAAGGACATCGCGACGTCCACCGAGACGGGCTGGCCCTCCTTCGAGTTGACGTTGATCTCGTCGTTGCCCGGCGAGCCTTCGCGCGAGTCCCGCGTGAGCAGCAGGGTCTGCATGAAGATCGGGTACTCCTCGATCTGGCTCGTCACCGGGTTGCGCAGGTGCAGCCCCGGGCCGAGCGGGGTCTTGTCGACGCCGCCCCCCACGCGGTGGATCAGGATGCCCACGTGCCCGGGCTCCACGTACACGAAGAACTTCGGCACGAGGACGAGCAGCACGATCACCGCCGCGCCGACCTTCAGCCAGCGCCAGACGGTCGAACGGTTCTCCGGCGAATCCATCCGGCCGGCCAGGTCATCGAGCACGTCCTTCGCGGTCTTGCTCATGCAGTCTCCTCATAACAGCGGGGGCAGACCCGTTCACCGGTGGGGAGGCGCACCAGCGCCTCCTGGGGGAATGTCCCGTGGACGGCGCAGCGGAACTCGCTGCGCTCGGCACGGCGCCGATTCTGCACCTGGCGCCGACGCAGTCCCCAGGGGGTGCGGAGCCAGAGCGCGGACCCGAGCGTCGCGACGGCGAGGCCGATCGCGACGATGTAGAGCAGGTCGATGAGGATGACGCGCACGCTGGGTGGGCCTCCGACGGGACCCGGGACGGCACCGGTCTTGGGCGCCGTCGGGGAGTGAATCTAGGGGCCGCCCACCCGCGCTGCAGGGGGGAAGCGCTCCCGAAAGGGACTTGCGCGACGGGATCCAGGTCCTCCCGCCGATCGGCGACGGCCGCGGCCGCACGCTACGCCGTCCGGCCCGGCCCCGGAACGCAACAGGGCCGCCCGCACGGGCGGCCCTGCTGCGCCATCAGGACTTCGGACTGCGAGTGGAGGCGGAGGGATTCGAACCCTCGTCTTGCACCAGATCTTCCGCAGCGTCTACGCGCGTATCCCGCCGATTGATGTTTCCGGGCGCTGGCCGGCAGGCCGCCGTCGCACGGATGATCCCATCTCGATCTCGCTCAGGGGCGGAGGGCGCGCCAGAGAGCCAGCCCGGATTTTCGATACCAGGGTGCCGCCCCGGGCGGGGCTACCTCCCTGGCACTGCTGGGGTAAAGCCTAAGCCTTACGCAGCAAGCGCGAAGTTGTTGTTCGCAGGTAACGTTTTCCCGAGTGTTTCACCAGGGACCCGAGGACCTGGGCGCGCAACCACGGAGCCACCGACACAATCGAAACCGGTCGCCCCCGGACTGCTCTGGAGTAATACCCCGACGCGGCAGGAAGTTCAACCGGCCGCCGCCTCAGGCGACGACTTCCACCCGGTTCCGCCCGTTCCGCTTCGCCGCGTAGAGCGCCTGGTCGGCCCGCTCCACCACCTGTTCCGGGCGCCCCTGCCGCGCCGCGTACTCCGCCACCCCGAAGCTCGCCGAGACGCGGACCTCCCCCATCGTCGTGTGCACCGAGAGCACTTCGAGCCGCCGCCGGATCCGCTCGGCGACCTCGCGCGCCCCGCCCGCGTCGGTCTGCGGGAGCAGCACCGCGAGCTCCTCACCTCCGAGCCGCGCGACGGTGTCCACGGTACGCCGCCCCTCGGCCAGCGCGTTGGCCACCGCCACCAGCACCTGGTCGCCGGCGTCGTGCCCGTACGTGTCGTTGACCCGCTTGAAGTGGTCCACGTCCACGAGGATGAGCGCCGCCGCAGCACCGTAGCGGTCGGTCTCCTGCACCACCTGCGCGAACCGCTCGTCGAAACCGCGCCGGTTGGTGAGGCCGGTGAGCGGGTCGGTCCGGGCCGAGCGCTCGGCGTCCTCGACGGCCCACGCGGACTCGAGCGCGCCCGCCGCGATCACGGCGAGGTTCCGCAGGTTCCGCGACTCGATGGCGCGCATCGCCGCCACCTGGCTGTGGCCACACACCACCGCCCCGATCGGGCGCTCGTGCTCGCCGCGCCGCACCGGCACGACGATCAGGGAGCCCACGCCGCGGATCCCCACCGCGCTGCCGAAGATCGCATCGGCGCCGCGCGTGATTGCCCGCGCGTCGGCCCACACCAGCGGGCGTCCGTCCGTCGCCACCTGGCCCACGTGCGAGTCGGCGGGCACCACATGCGCGTCGAAATCGATGCCCAGGTCGCGCACCTTGCCGGCCGCGGCCCGCGCCGTGCCGCTGTTCGTGGTCGGGTCCCAGCGGACGACGAGCGACCATTCGGCCCCTGCCACCGGCAGCGAATCCAAGGCGAGCAGGCGCTCCAGCTCCAGGGGGTCGCGCGTCGCCTGCAGCGTCAGCGCCGTCCGCACCAGGCCCCGGAGGCGGAAGTTCGCGCGGGCGAGGTCCGAGCGCGTGCGCACGAGCCCGTAGAGCGCCTGCATCGCGCGGGCGTGGTCGCCGAGCTCGCCGCGCAGCGCCTCCACGTCCGGCCGCTGCTCCGGCGCATAGTGGAGGCTGAGCGCCCCCGGCAGTCCCGCCGCCTCGAGGGGCACGATCGCGAGCAGCGGACGTCCCGCCGGCTGCTCCAGCGTCATCATCCGATTGCGCGCGCTCCACTCGACGCGCTGCCGGTCCTCCGGCGACACGACCGGCAGGTGCGCCGGCGTCGCCGAGGTGCGCGCATCATCCGCACTCGACCCGACCGGGGTCGCGACCCCGCCCGCGTCCTCGTCGAGCGCCCACAGGACCGCGGCCGCCGCCCCGCGGCGCTTCGCGATGTCGCGCAGCGCGTCGGCGATGATGCGCTGGTCCTCGCGCAGCGCGTCCGCCGGGTCCGGCAGCTCGTCCGAGCGGAAGGCCGCGAGCAGCGCATCCTGTGACCGATCGCTGGCACGGAGCCCGCCGAGCGGACGCGCCGAGGGCAGGATCGCCGGCTCGTCGTCGGGCACCGGACGCCGCAGGAACGTCAGCGCCGCCCAACAGGCGACGGCGCCGAGCGCGAAGGCCGCCAGCACGCCGAACATCGCGGTCAGGCCTCGAGGATCCGGGCGGCCGCGACGGCCGCCCCGAACCCGTTGTCGATGTTCACCACGGTGACCCCGGCCGCGCAGGAGTTGAGCATCGTGAGCAGCGGGGCGAGCCCGCCGAACGCGGCACCATAGCCCACGCTCGTCGGGACCGCCACCACCGGCCCGCGGACGAGCCCGCCGACCACGCTCGGCAGCGCCCCGTCCATCCCGGCCACCACGATCACCACCGCCGCGCCGTGCAGCGCGTCCCGCTTGGCGAGGATCCGATGGATCCCCGCGACGCCCACATCGGTCACGCGGAGCACCGGCACACCGAACGCGTCGAGCGTCACCGCCGCCTCCTCCGCCACCGGGAGGTCACTCGTGCCGGCCGTCACCACGGCGACGGCGCGCGTCCCCTCCGCGCGCGGCCGATCCGGCCGCAGCAGCACCGTGCGCGCGATCGCGTTCACCTCGGCCGCCGGCCAGCGCGCCGCGAGCGCGGCGCGGCCCGCGTCCTCTGCCCGCGTCACGAGGAACCCGTCTCCCTTCGACGCGAGCCGCTCGGCGATCGCGACCACCTGCTCGGCCGTCTTCCCCTGCCCGAAGATCACCTCGGGGTAGCCCTGCCGGAGCGCGCGGTGCTGATCCACCGTCGCGAAGCCGAGCTCGTCCACCGGGGCGTCGTCGAGCTGGGCCAGGGCGTCGGCCACGGGAAGGCGCCCCTGCGCGACCTCGTCGAGCAGGGCCCGGACGCGGTCCCGCCTCACGCGGCCTCCGCCTCGTGCAGCCAGGGGCTCCGCAGGTACTCCGCGAAGATCCCCTCGACCTCATCGAACGAGTGCACCGCGTGGAGCTTCTTCCGCAGTTCGGAGGAGTTGGGCAGCCCCTTCACGTACCAGCCGAGGTGCTTGCGGAACTCGATCGCGGCACCGACCGGGTCGGCCTCGTATGCCTGCACCATGCGCGCATGGTCGAGCGCGATCCGGAAGCGCTCCTCCACCCCCGGCGTCGCAGGCACCGGGGTGCCGTCGAGCAGCGCCCGCGCCTGCTGGAACACCCACGGCTGGCCGAACGAGCCGCGCGCGATCATCACGGCGTCGCACCCCGTCTCGCGGTGCATCCGGAGCGCGTCCTCGGCGGTCTTGATGTCGCCATTGCCGATCACCGGGATGTCGAGCGCCTGCTTCATCGCGGCGATCTCCTCCCAGCGCGCCGTCCCGGTGTACATCTGCGTGCGCGTGCGCGGGTGCAGCGCGATCGCCTTCGCGCCCGCCTCCTGGCACCGCAGGCCGATCGTCACCGGATCGCGCATCTCCTCGCTCCAGCCACTGCGCACCTTCACCGTCACCGGGAGGTGCGTCCCCTGCACCACCGCGCGGATGATCTCCTGCACGAGGCCGAGGTCCTTGAGGCACCCCGAGCCGCCGTTGCGGCGGACGACCTTCTTCACCGGACAGCCGAAGTTGATGTCGATGTAGTCCGGCTGGAACACGTCCGTGACCGCGGCCGCCGCCTCGCGCATCGCCTCGGGCTCGGCGCCGAAGATCTGCACGCCGATCGGGTGCTCCTCGGGCGCGAACCGCAGCTTCGCGATCGTCGCCTCGTTCTCGCGCCGGATGCCTTCGGCGGAGAGGAACTCGGTCACCACGACGTCCGCGCCCCACTGCCGGCAGAGGCGGCGGAAGGGCGACTCCGAGACCCCCGCCATGGGGGCAAGGAAGAGCGGGACGGCGGACGGGCCGGACGGGTACGGGAAGCGCATCCCGTGAAAGGTAGGAGAGGGCCCAAGTGCTTGCAACATCGGGATTTGACAGCCCTTGGAGCCGCGGCTAGCTTCGGGGGATGGAACTCAGGGAATTCTTCTCCGCGGACGCGGTCAAGCTCGACCTCGAGGGGTCCACGAAGGACGACATCCTGAAGGAACTCATCGGCCTCCTCCAGCTCGGCGAGAAGGACGAGGGGATGCTCTTCAAGATGCTCAAGCGGCGCGAGAACCTCGGCTCGACTGGGATCGGCCGCGGCATCGCGATCCCTCACTGCCGCTCCCTCGTCGTGCAGAAGCTCCGCGTCGCATTCGGCCGGAAGCGGGCGGGCGTGGACTTCAAGGCGATCGACGACAAGCCGGTGCAGTTCTTCTTCCTCATCGTCGCGCCGCCGCTCGAGGTCTCCAACCAGTACCTCCCCGTGCTCGGCAAGATCGCGCAGTTCTCCAAGGAGGCCGACGTGCCCGAGCGGCTCCTCGGGCTGTCGGAGCCGGCGCAGTTCATGGCGCTCCTCGAGGAGAAGGGCGTCTAGCCCGCCCCGGCACGGTGCGGTCTGCGCAGGGCGCCCGCCAGGGCGCCCTTTCGTTTTCGGGGTGCCGTCGCGCGGCACGCCCCGCCGGGCGCCCGCGCCACGCGACGCGGGCGCTCAGCCCGCCGGCAGCAGGCGCGCGATGTGCGCCGCGATCTCGGCCGCCGCACGCGGCCGGCCCCGCGTGAGGGCGGCCGCCCGCATCGCCTGGAGGCGCGCCGGGTCGCCGAGGAGCGCGCCGAGTTCCGCGGAGAGCCGGTCCGCGGTGAGTTCCCGCTCCGGCAGGTGGCGCGCCGCCCCTGCCGCTTCGAGCACCTTCGCGTTGGCCGTCTGGTGGTCGTTGGCCGCCGACGGCAGCGGCACCACCAGCATCGGCACCCCCCACGCACAGAGTTCGCTCGACCCCATCATCCCGCCGCGCACGAGCGCGAGGTCCGCCGTCGCGTACGCACGCGCGATCGGTGCCAGATAGCCGAACACGCGCAGATCCGGCCGGTCGAGGTGCTTGTACGCGTCGAACTGGGCCTTCCCGGTCGCCCAGAGGACGCAGAGCCCCTCGGGGAGCCCGCGTTCCGCCCAGGCCGCCACGACGCGGTTGAGCGCCCGCGCGCCCTGCGAGCCACCGAAGACCAGCAGCACCGTCGCGCTCGCCGGGAACCCCCACTGCGCCCGCGCCTCGGCGCGCGCCGGGCGGATGTCCGGCGGCGGCTCGATCGGGTTGCCGGTGTCGCGGTAGGTGCACCGGCCATGCGGCAGGTAGCGCTCCGCTTCCGGGTATCCGAGGTAGGCCTCGGTGGAGAGCCGTGCGCTCCAACGCGCCGTGATGCCGGGGATCGCGTCGCCGATGTGCTGCACGAGCGGCAGGCCGCGCCGCCAGGCCCAGAGCGAGGTGAGGCCGGCCGCGTAGCCGCCGGTGCCGACGACCGCGACCGGCCGCCGCTCGCGCGCCATCGCGTCGAGCCTGCCCCAGCTCGCGAGCGCGCCGCGCAGCGTCCGCCAGTTCTGCCAGACGCGCGGACGGTAGAGCGGGTGCAGGTCGAGCAGCAGGTGCGGGAACTCGGTCGTCGGCAGGACGTCGCGTTCGATGCCGCGCTGCGCCCCGACGAAGAAGGGCTGCACCTCCGGGCGCAGGGCGCGCAGCGCCCGCGCGATCGCGATGCCCGGGTAGAGATGGCCGCCCGTGCCGCCGCCCGTGAAGACGACGGTGCGCGCCGCGGTCACCGCCCCGCCGTCAGCGGGTCGGTCGCGGCGTCGCCCACCACCCGCTCCTTGGTGCTGCCGATGTTCACGAGGATGCCGGTCATCAGGCACGAGAGCACGATGTTGGAGCGCCCGTAGGAGATGAACGGCAGCGTCAGCCCGGTGGTCGGCAGGAGGCCGATCACGACGCCGAGGTGCAGGAAGGCGGTGATGACCATCGTGACCGTGAGGCCGATCGCGACGAGCTGCTGGAACGGCGTGCGCGCCAGCTTCGCGATCCGGAAGCCGAGCCAGCACCAGGCCGTGTAGGCGAGGATGAGCCCCGCCATCCCGAGGAAGCCCCACTCCTCGCCGATGTTCCCGCCGATGAAGTCGTTGTACGGCAGCGGCAGGAAGCCGAACTGCTGCCGCCCCTGCCCGAACCCGACGCCCCAGAAGCCGCCGGAGCCCACCGCGATCAGCGACTGCTGCAGCTGGTGGTTCACCGCGGCCGTGGACTCGGCCGCGCCCGAGGCGAAGCCGGTCAGGCGGCGCATCACGTACTCGAGCCGGTTGATCTCGCTCCACGCCACCGGGATGGCCAGCAGGCCGAGCAGCACGAAGTGCCCGATCCGCGCGCCGGCCGAGAAGAGCATCGCGCCCATCACGAGCACGAAAAAGAACGCGACCGACAGGTCGGGTTGCAGCGCCACGAGCACGCAGAGCACGCCGAGGATGATCAGGAACGGGAGCAGGCCCTTCGAGAGGCGCCGGAGCCCGTCCTCCCCGCCCTTCTTCACGATCAGCATCGCCGTCCAGACCACGAGCCCGAGCTTCGCGAACTCCGACGGCTGGATCGAGCCGCCGAGCAGGAAGCGGCGCGAGCCGCCGATCACCGGCGCGATCGCGCGCGGCATCCCCGGCGTGACCGTGATCGCGAGCGCGAGGATGCACCCGCCCATGATCCACCACGCCCAGTCGCGGAAGTGCTCGGCGTCGAGCTTCGCCAGCACCGCGAACCCGACGATGCCGACCAGCACGCCGGTCAGCTGCTTCCACAGGTAGTACCAGCTCGGCAGGTCCTTCGAGACCGCGAAGTACGCCGAGGCCGAGTAGAGCGTCGCGAGCCCGAAGGAGAGCAGCGCGGCGGTGAGGATGACCAGCGCCCGCGCCTCGATGGACATGCGCCAGCGGTCGCGCACGAGCGCGCTCCCCTGGGCCTGCGTCCCGCGCGTGGGCGTGCGCGTGCCGGCGGGCGCGCCGCCGAGGACCCCGGCCGGCGCGGTCACGATCCCAGCGCGAGCCGCCGGAACGTGGCGCCGCGGTCCTCGTAGTTCTTGAACATGTCGTAGCTCGAGCAGGCGGGAGCGAGGAGCACCACGTCCCCGGGCGCGGCGAGCGCGCGGGCACGGGCGATGACCTGCTCGAAGGACGATCCGAGCCGCTCCAGCGGCACGTGGGCCGCGAGGTCCGCCTCGATCAGCGGCGCGGCCTCGCCGAAGGCCAGCACCACCTTGGCGTGGTCCCGCACCGCGTCGAGCATCGCCGTGTAGGGCTCGCCCTTGTGCCGCCCCCCCAGCAGCAGGATCGTCGGACGCGTCATCCCCTCGAGCGCCACCCGCGCCGCACCGATGTTGGTCGCCTTGGAGTCGTTGATCCAGAGGACGCCGCCGATCTCCCCCACCGGCTCCAGCCGGTGCTTGATGGCGCGGAATCCCGTGAGCCCCTCGGCCAGCCGCCGGCGCGCGTCCGCCGTGCGATGGGCCGGGTGCGCCCACCAGACCGCGAGCGCGGCCGCGAGCGCGTTCGCCACATTGTGGTCGCCCAGGAGCGGCAGCAGCGCCCGGTCCAGCAGCGGCTCGCCGGCGAGCATCAGGCGGCGGTTCGCGGCGTCGTACCAGGCGTCCGCCGCCGGATCCCGGAGCGAGAAGGTGCGGGCCGTGCCCGGCACCCCCGCCGTCCGGCGCAGCACCTCGGCGTCGTCCGCGTTCACCACGCGCGTGCTCCCGGCCGCCGCGTTGGCGAAGAGCCGGTCCTTGTCGCCGTAGTACGCCTCGAGCGACGCGTACCGGTCGAGGTGGTCCGGCGCGAGGTTCGTCAGCACCGCGACCGTCGGCGCGACCGAGGGGGTGTCGTGCAGCTGGAAGCTCGAGAGCTCGAGCGCCATCCAGTCCGGACGGTGCCCCGCCATCGCCGCGCCGGCCTCCCGCAGGTCCGCGTCGCCCCAGGCGGTGAGCGCGACGTCGGCGAGCGGCGTGCCGATGTTCCCCGCCTCCACCGTCTCGTGCCCCAGCGCGCGCAGCAGGTGCGCGATCAGCGCCGTCGTGGTGGTCTTGCCGTTCGTCCCCGTGACGCCCACGTACGGAACCCCGGGCAGCGCGCGCAGCGCGAGTTCGACCTCGGAGATGACCGGCACCCCGGCCGCGCGCGCGGCTACCAGCGGCGGCGCGTCGGGCGGCACCCCGGGCGAGACGACGACCATCCCGGCCCGCCCGATCCGCGCGAGGTCGTGCCGCCCCGCCTCGGCGGCGATCCCGTCCGCGCCGAGCGCGGCGGCCGACTGGGCGACGGCGTCGGCCTTGCCGGCATCGCTCGCGTACACGGCCGCGCCGGCGCGCGCGAGGAGGCGCGCCGCCGCGCGGCCGCTCGCGCCGAGCCCGATCACCGCGACCTCGCCGCGGGCGCCGACGTCGCGGAGGGCGCGGACGCGGCTCACCGGATCTTCAGCGTCGAGATCGCCAGGAACGCGCACAGCGCCCCGAGGATCCAGAAGCGCACCACCACCTGCGTCTCCGGCCATCCCTTCAGCTCGAAGTGGTGGTGGATCGGCGCGCGCAGGAAGACGCGGTGCTGCTGCGCGTACTCGAGCCCGTGCCGCCGCTTCCGCCACTTGAACGTCGAGCGCTGGATGATCACCGAGAGCGTCTCGGCGACGAACACGCCGCCGACGATCAGCACGAGGAACTCGCTCTTGAGCAGGATCGCCACCGCCCCCAGCGCACCGCCGAGCGCCAGCGAGCCGGTGTCGCCCATGAAGACCTGGGCCGGGTAGGCGTTGTACCAGAGGAACCCGACCGCCGCCCCGAAGACCGCGAGGCAGAAGATCGTCAGCTCGCCCGCCCCGCGGAGGTAGAACACCTGCAGGTACTCGGCGGCGTCGGTCCGGCCCATCACGTAGGCGAACACCGCCATCGTCAGCATCGCGATCGCCATCAGCCCCGACGCGAGCCCGTCCAGCCCGTCGGTGAGGTTCACCGCGTTGCTCGTGCCGGTCATCACGAACGTCACGAACGGAACGTACAGCAGCGGGATCGCCGGGATGATCAGGACGTACTTGTAGAACGGCAGCGTCGTGCTGGCGCCGGGGAGCGTGTTGAGCGGGACGAGCCAGATGAAGGTCCCCAGCGCCGCCCCGATCGTGACCTGCCCGGCCAGCTTGTAGCGCTCCACGAGCCCGTCGTTCCGCTTCCCCTCGCGCTTCTGCTTGAGCTTGAGGTAGTCGTCGAGGAAGCCGATCGCGCCCATCAGCAGCGTCACCGCGAGCGCCAGCCAGACATAGCGCGAGTCGAACCGCATCCAGAGGAGCGTCGAGCCGGTGATCGCCGAGAGGATGATGATGCCGCCCATCGTCGGCGTCTTCCCCTTGCCGGCGTGCGAGTCCGGCGTGCCGGCGCGCACCACCTGGTGCACCTGCATCCCCTGCAGCCAGCGCAGGATCGCCGGCCCGACGATGAACGTGAACAGCAGCGACGTGATCGCCGCGCCGGCGGCGCGGAACGAGATGTAGCGGAAGATGTTGAAGCCGCTGACGTACGACTGGAGGGGGAGCAGGAACTCGTACAGCATCAGCGGGCCGCCCAGGTGGTGAGGTGGGGGACGAGGCGCTCGAGCTTCACGCCGCGCGAGGCCTTCAGGAGGATCGCCGCATCGGGGGCGAGGCGGGCCTCGAGGAGGGGCCAGAGGTCCTCCACGTCGTCGGCGACGACGACGCGGGGGTCCTGCGCGGCGAGCGCGGTGAGCGCCGCCTTGAAGTCGCCGATCCCGGCGACGAGGTCGTGGCCGCCGGCGAGCGCCGCCTCGGCGACCTCGCGGTGCTTCTGCGGCGCGTGGGTCCCGAGCTCGCGCATCGTGCCGAGCACGGCGACGCGCTGGCGCCCCTGCCCCACGTCGGCGAGCAGCGCGAGCGCCGCGCGGGCCGAGCCGGGGTTGGCATTGTAGGCATCGTTGATCAGCAGCGCGCGGCCGAGCGGTCCCACGTGGCTCCGCATCGGCGGGAGCGGCATCGCGGCCAGCCCCTCGGCCATCGCCGCCGCGTCCAGCCCGAACTCGCGGCCCACCGCCAGCGCGAGCGCGGCATTGCGCAGGTTGTGCGCGCCGCGCAGCGGGCTCTCCAGCCGCACGCCGTCGAGCTCAAGCCAGCCGCGCCCGTCGGGGTGCAGGCCGTGCGACGCGGGCAGCGCCGCCGCGATCGTGCGCCCGGCGCGTGCCTCCGCCTCCGCCACGACCTCGGGCTCGCTCGCCGGCACCACCGCGACCGGTACGTCATCGCAGAGGGCCAGTTCCTCGGCCATGACGCCGGCCAGGTCGCCGAGCCCCTCGAGGTGCTCCTCCTGCACCGTCGTCACCACGGCGACGTCGGGCTGGATGATGTCGCGCAGGATCGCGATCTCGCCGGGCTCGTTCGTCCCCGCCTCGACCACCGCGACGTCGGCCGCGTCGTCGAGCGCGAGCAGCGTGAGCGGCACCCCGATCCGGTTGTTGAGGTTGCCCGTCGTGGCGTGCACCGTGAGGCGGCTGCCGAGCACGGCCTTGAGCAGCTCCTTCGTGCTCGTCTTGCCGTTCGACCCGCCGACCGCGACCACCGGGCGCTGCCAGGCGAGCCGCCGGTAGCGGCCGAGCATCCCGAGCGCGACCAGCGTGTCGGGCACGACGAAGACCGGCACGCCGAGGGTCGCCGCCGGGCGCGGGTCGCTCACGACCAGCGCCGCCGCCCCCTTCGCCACCGCCTCGGCGAGGAAGTCGTGGCCGTCGAAGGTCTCGCCCCGCAGTGCCACGAAGCACTGGCCCGGCTGCACGGCGCGGGTGTCGGTCGTGACGCCAGCGATCGGGCGCCCGTCGGACGGACCGTCCCCGAGGGCCTGCGCCAGGCGCTGCAGCGTCCAGAACGGCGCGTTCACCCGTGCGCCCCGCCCACCCGCTGCGCCTTCAGCAGGTCGTGGACGATCGCCTTCTCGTCGAACGGCAGCGTGGTCGTGCCGCGGATCTGGTACGTCTCGTGCCCCTTTCCCGCGAGCAGCACGACATCGCGCGCGCGGTCGGCGAGGTCGATCGCGTGCGCGATCGCCGTCCGGCGGTCCTCGATCCGGTCGTAGGTGCCCGGCGGGAGCGGCGCGCAGATGTCATCGAGGATCCGCTCCGGGTCCTCGGTGCGCGGGTTGTCGCTCGTGACGATCACGCGGTCGGCGTGGGCCTGCGCGACCTGCGCCATCAGCGGGCGCTTGCCGCGGTCCCGATCGCCCCCGCACCCGAACACGACGAGGAGCCGGCCGGGCGTGAACGGCCGCATCGCCACCAGCGCGCGCTCCAGCGCGTCGGGCGTGTGCGCGTAGTCACGCAGCACCGTCGGCTGCTCGCTGAGCAGCTCGAGGCGCCCGGGCACCTGGTGCATCGCGGCGAGCCGCTCGGCGACCTGCGCCGGCGAGACGCCCAGCGCGATCGCGGCGGCGGCGGCGCCGAGCGCATTGGAGACGTTGAATTCGCCGATCAGCGGCAGCCGCACCTCGGCCGTCCCCTGCGGCGTCTCGAGCCGCCAGTGGCTCCCGCGCGGCGAGAACGTGATGTCGCTCGCGCGGACCTCGGCCTCCGCACCGCCGGCGGCGAAGCGGAGCCGGCGCGGGGCGGCCGGCAGCCCCTGCCAGGTCGCGTCGTCCGCGTTCACCACGGCGGTGCCCTGCGCCGTCAGCAGCCCGACGAGCAGCGCCTTCGCCTCGAAGTACGCCTCCATCGTGCCGTGGTAGTCGAGATGGTCGCGCGTGAGGTTCGTGAAGACCGCCGCGTCGAACCGCACGCCGAGCACGCGACGCTGGTGCAGCGCGTGCGACGAGACCTCCATGGCGACGGTGCGCACGCCGCCGTCCCGCAGCTGGCGCAGCACCCGCTGCAGCTCGATCGGCCCCGGCGTGGTGAGCCCCTGCCCGCCCGGGAGCGTCCGTCCCTCGCTGCCGATCAGCACGCCGAGCGTGCCGATGCTCGCCGCCGGCGCCTGCGGGTCGTCGAGCAGGTGCCGCAGGATGCCGACGGTGGTCGTCTTCCCGTTCGTGCCCGTGACGCCGATGAAGCGCAGGTCGCGCGCCGGCTCGTCGTAGAACGCGGCGGCCGCCACGGCGGCGGCGATGCGCCCGTCGCGGACGACGAAGGCCGGGA
Organism: Gemmatimonadaceae bacterium; assembly: GCA_019694735.1. GTDB lineage: Bacteria > Gemmatimonadota > Gemmatimonadetes > Gemmatimonadales > Gemmatimonadaceae > Pseudogemmatithrix. Next base: position 20,514 of record JAIBBJ010000187.1, read on the forward strand.
GGTCGGTCCCGGCCGCGTCCTCGCAGATCACCAGCGCGCCGCCCGCCGCGGCGATGCCGGGGAGGAAGCCGTGCCCGTCCCGCGCACTGCCCCGCACGGCGACGAAGCACGACTGGGCACCGACCTTCCGGCTGTCGTCGGTGATGGCGTACACCTGGGCCGGCGGCGTGCCGCGCACCTCGAGCAGCTGACCGGCGCGCGCGAGCGCCGCGCGGAGCCGCTCGACCGGTGCCGGGATGGAGACGGGGGTGATCCTCATTCCTGGGCGACCAGACGGATGGTGGAGCCGGCCGGGAGCACCGTCCCGGCCGAGGGGGAGGTCTCGGTGCGGTCCCCGCGCGACAGCCGCACGCGGAAGCCCGCCTTGTGGAGCTCGTGGACCGCGCGCCGCGTCGGGAGCCCCCGCACGTCCGGTACCGGTCGCGCGGTCACGACCCGCTTGGGCGCGGGCGCCGGGGCGCCCAGCTCGACCACGTAGGGCGCGTTCGGCTGCAGCGCCTCGGCGGCCGCCTCCTCGGCAGCGCGCTCGGCCTCGACCGCGGTCGTCTCCGCGGCCTCGGCCTGTGCGTCGGCGAGCTGGATCCGCGGCCCGGGGAGCCGGCGGTCGTCGAGCGCGCCGTCGCGCGCCGCGATCGCCATCTCCAGCACCGCCTTCGTCACCGGCGCCGCGATGCGGCCGCCGTAGTAGGCGCCCTCGGGATCATCGAGCTTCACGAGCACCACGAGCTGCGGGTCCTCGGCCGGGAAGAGGCCGACGAAGCTCGCCGTGTAGGACCCCTCCTCGTAGCCGGTGCCGGTGCTGCTCACGCGCCGCGCGGTGCCCGACTTCCCGGCGAGCTCGTACGTGGACATGTTCGCGCCCTTCGCCGTGCCGCTCGACACGACCTCGCGGAGCAGCCCGCGCATCACCTTCGCGGTCTCCTCGCTCATGATGCGCCGCACCACCCGCCGCCGGGCCCGGTACGTCACCGTGCCGTCCACCGACCGCAGCTCCTTCACCAGCGCCGGCTCCAGCAGCTCGCCGCCGTTGGCGATCGCGCCGTAGGCGAGCGCGAGCTGCAGCGGCGTCACCGCGATCTCGTACCCCATCGCCAGGGAGGCCTGCGACACGCCCGACCACTGCGCCACGGGCCGCAGGCGGCCCGACGACTCCGACGGATACGGCACGCCGGTCGCCATCCCGAAGCCGGCGTCGCGCAGCGCTTCGTACTGCTCGCCCGGCGCCAGCCGCTCGGCGAACTGCACCATGCCGATGTTCGATGACTGCCGGATCACCTCGGCGAACGACATGGACGGCGCGCGGTGCACGTCCGTGATCGTGCGGCCGTTCAGCTTCCAGGTGCCATTGTACGTGTTCACGACCTCGTCGAGCGAGACCCGGCCGCGCTCCAGGAGCGCGGCGGCGACGAACGGCTTGAGCGTCGAGCCCGGCTCGTACGGCTCGGTGAGCGCGGTCGCGCCCGACGCGTCGGCGCGGGCGCGGCGGCTCGCGAGCGCCCGGATCTCCCCGGTGTGCGGGTCGAGCACCACGATGTCCCCACCCTGCGCGTGCATGGACTGCACCGCGTCGGCGAGCGCGCGCTCGGCGATGTCCTGGAGCCCCTCGTGCAGCGTGAGCACCGCGGTGCGCCCGGCCACCGGGGCCTCGTAGCGCTCCTCCGGCGATTGCAGCACGCCCCGGCCCACCTTCACCAGCACCGTGCGCCCCGGCGTGCCACGGAGCGCCCCGTCGAGCGCCGACTCGATGCCGCCCACGGCGCGCCCCTCGCGATCCACCGTACCGAGCAGGCGGCGGAGGCCGTCGGTCGCGGGCGGCACGCGCTCCAGCACCGGGCGCGGATGCACGCCGCGCATCTTCAGCACGTCCTCGACGTCCGACGAGAGGAACCGGCCCGGAAGCTCGACCCACTTCCGCTTCGGGTCGGCCACGCGCCGGACGAAGTCCTCGGGGACCTTCACGCGGCGGAGGGCCGCGAGCAGTTCGGGGCGCTGCTTCACCTCGTTGGGCGCGACGTCGAGCCGCACGAGCTGGCGGCTGTCCACGAGGACGCGCCCCTCGGCGTCGAGGATCGCCCCGCGCATCGCGGGGATCTCGGTCTGCACCTCCTGCTGCCGGGCGGCGCGCTGGCGCCACCGGTCCGCCTGCCCGAGCTGGACCCAGGCGGCGCGGACGAGGAGGGCGGAGGCGAACAGGACGAAGGCGCCGTGCACGACGCCCACGCGACTGACTCGGATCACTGCTTGGGGGATCCCCGGGAGGGACGTGGCAACCGGATGACGAGACTCTCGGGCGGCACGCGCATGCCGAGGCGCTCCTCGACCGTGCGCGCGAGCCGGGCACGGCTCGACGCGTCGCGGATCGCCCCCTCGAGGGCGGCCTGCTGCGCGGTGAGCGCATCCCGGCGTGCACGAAGTTCCCGCAGTCGCCCCACCTGCGCTTGCCCCGCGCTCCGCCTCCATATGACGCCTGTGGTCACCAGGACGAAACCGAGGAGCAGGAGGAAGACGACGGAGCGGCCGCGCATCAGGGGGCCCGGCGCCAGGCGCGGAGGTGCGCGCTGCGGGCGCGCGCGTTCACGGCGACCTCCGCGTCGCCGGCCGTGACGGCCCGGCGCGTGAGGAGCGCCCCGCGCGCGACGCCCCCGCACGTGCACACCGGCTGCTTCGGCGGGCAGGTGCAGGCGGTGCTCCAGTCGCGGAACGCGTGCTTCACCAGCCGGTCCTCGCCCGAGTGATAGGTGATCACCGCGAGGACGCCCCCCGGCTCGAGCCGGTCACGGAGCGCGGCGAGCCCCCGCCCCAGCCCGCCGAGCTCGTCGTTCACCGCGATCCGCACCGCCTGGAAGAGCCGCGCGAACTCCGGTGCCCCACTCCGCGGGCCCAGCACCGCCCGGATCGCACCGACGAGATCGTCGCTCACCGCGAACGGCTGCCGGGCGCGCCGGTGCACCACCTCGGCGGCGAGGCGGCGGGCCTTCGGCTCGTCGCCGAACTCCTTGAACACGCGCGCCAGCTCGGCCTCGTCGCTCTCGTTCAGCAGCCCCGCTGCATCCGGCTCCGCATGGGGATCCATGCGCATGTCGAGCGGCACGCCGGGCCGGAACGAGAAGCCGCGCGCGTCGTCGTCGAACTGGCGGGACGAGACCCCGAGGTCGAGCAGGATGCCGTCGAAGGTGCGCCCCGTGAGCGCGAGCACCGCGTCCACCTCGTCGTGGTTCCCCTCGACGGCCTCAAAGCGGCCCGCGCGCAGTTCGGCCGCGAGCCGCCCGCGCGCCTCCTCCAGCGCCGCCGGATCCCGGTCGAGGCCGGTCACGGTCGCGCCCCGCTCGAGGAGGGCCGCGGTGTGCCCACCCCCGCCGAGCGTGCCATCGAGCAGGCGCGCACCGGGGAGACCGCTCCCCGTCGCCGTGGTGCGCTGCCCGAGGAGGTCGCAGCACTCGGCGACGAGGACGGGCGCGTGCCAGTCGCTGGCGTAGGCGGTGATCGGGGGGTCGGCGGAGGCCACGGGGGAAAGATGACGGAGCGCGGGCCCCGGACCAACGGGGGCGCCGCATCGGGATGCGCGCGGCGCGGCGGCACCGCCGGGAAGGACGAAGCCCGCCGCCACGGGGTGGCGACGGGCTTCGTCCCGCGGCGCGTCAGCGCCGCGTCACTTGCACAGGCCCTTCACCGCGTTCTCGTAGTACGGCTGCAGCGAGTTGAGGCCCTGCATCAGCTGGCCGGCGAGCTGCGGGTTGTCGCGCGCGCCCTGCGGCACGTAGATCATCGACTCGACCACCGACGCCTGGCCGCGCTTCGCGTCCTCGCAGCTCTTCGACGCCTGGAGGCCCTGCGCGACGATCTGCCCGATGTAGAAGTGCGTCACGCCGATGAGCAGCTTCGCGTTGGTGCGCGCCTGCACGTTCGTCGTCGTGGAGTCCGCGAAGTACAGGTAGGGCTGCGCGAGGGCGAACGACTCGGCCTTCTTCGGCTCCTCGGCCGTCGCCGCCTTGTAGAGGCGGTTGCCGATCGTGAGCGCGTAGTTGCCGACCTGCTCGGCGTTGTCGCCGGCGGCCTTCGCCTGGCGCAGCGCGACGAGCGCCGAGTCCGGCATGTTGAGCTGGTCGTACGCCACCGCGATCTGCGTCCACCCGTTCGCGATCTTCGGGTTGATCTCGAGCGCGCGCTTGGCTGCGCCGATCGACTGCTGGAGCTGGCCGGCGGCCTTCAGCGTCGCCGCGTACAGCTGCCAGAGGTCGGCGTCGTTCGCGAACTTCTGCGTCGCGCGCGCGGCCGTCTCCGCCGCCTTCTGCGGCTGGCTGTCGGCGGCGAACAGCGCCACCTGGCGGGTGAAGAAGTCCACCGTCGCGAGCGACGTGTCCATCTGCACCATCTCCTCGCCGGTGCGGATGGCCGCCTTGTACTCCTTCATCGCGGTCAGGATCTTGTACTGCAGGCCGACGAGGCCGATGTCGCCCGGGTTGTCGGCGACCGCCTTCACGACGTACTCCTTGGCGCGCTCGAGGTCGCCGGCGCCCGCGAGGGCCTCGATGACCTTCTTCACCATCTCGGCGTCGCCGGGGTTGGCGGCGAGCAGGCGGAGGAGCATGTCGTTCGACGCCTTCTGGTTCCCCAGCTTCGCGTACGCGTCGGCCGCGATCGCCAGGGCGTTCTTCGAGAGCGAGTCCACCGCGAGGATCTCGTTGGCGACCACGAGCTTCGCCGAGTCCGACGCGTTCTGGCGGATGAGCACGTTCAGCTTGCAGTAGCGCGCGAGCGTCGCCTGCGGATACTCGGTCACCGCGAGATCCGCCGCGGCGATCGCCTCCGTGAGCTTGTTGTCGCGCGCGAAGCTCATGCACTTCTTCTCCTCGTCCAGCTGCTTGCGCGCGTCCTGGATCGACTTCACGAGCGCGCCCACCGCGCGGTCCGGCCGGTTGCCGGTCGCCGCCGGGAGGGGCTGCGTGAGCGAGTTGTCGCGCGTCAGCACGAGCCACGCCTGCACGGTGTACATGTCGCCCTGGCGCGTCACGTGGCCCGTGACGTACTCGTCGGCGCGCTGTGCCTTCGCCAGCTGGCTCTCGTCGCTCGGCTGCAGCCGCGACAGCGTGTCGTAGCCCGACTGCTCGAGCACCGCAATGATGTCCTTGCGGTCGATCACCCAGAGGATGCGCGACGGGAAGGCGCGGATCAGGCGCTCGCGGAGCTCATCCGACGCCTCCGGGCCCATCTTCCGGTCCGCGGAGCCGAACACCTGCACCATCATGCGCGGGGTGTCGGGGTGCGGCGGCGTGCGCTGCGGCATGGACTGCGCGGAGGCGGTCCCGGCGCCGGCGGCGACAGCCACGGCGGCGACGAGGGAGCGGGCATGGAGCCGAGCCTTCACTGTCTTCTCCTCCAAGGCGTTGATCGGTCGTACCCCTCGGGGGGGCCGGCGGTCCGGATCCCCCGAAGAATGGGCGAAGAGGGACTCGAACCCCCGACACCCTGCGTGTAAGGCAGGTGCTCTGACCGGCTGAGCTATTCGCCCCACGGGCCACCCGCGCCCGCAGGTGGCCAACTACTTCAGGATCGCGATCGGGACCAGGACGCAGTAGCCGATGACGAGCAGGAACGCCGAGATGGTCGTGCCGCCCCGCCAGAGGTCCGCATAGCCGAGCAGCAACGTCGCCGCCGCCAACCCCCACCACAGCAGGGGCTTGGACGCCGCGGACACCCCCACTTCGGCCGTCTTGGTCATAGGGCGGTTAGTCTAGACCAACCTTAAGAGGGTGTCAACCAAACACATCCGACCTTCACGAACCCTTAATCCGGGCGGGGCGCACTGTCGCTCGGCGCCGCGCGCTCCCCCGCGGGCGTCGGCCGCGCGGTCGTCACCCGCCCCGGCGTCTCCCCGAGCAACGCCGCGAGCGCACTCTCCCGTTCCCGGGCCTCCTGCAGGGCGTCCGCCGCCCGCAGCCGCTCCAACCGCTCCCGCTGGCGCTTCCGCTTCTGCCACCAGAGCGGCGCGAGGAAGAAGCTCAGGATCGCGGTGAGCAGCGCGACGTCCGCCCCGAGCGCGAGCACGCCGTACTGCCGCCGCACCTTCCGGCCCCACGCCCGCTCGAAGTCGCCGCCCGACATCCCGTAGGCGAGCCGGAGTGCCGGCTCGAACGCCCCCTGCGCACGCCAGTGCTCGAAGAGCAGCGAGAGACCTCGTTCCCGCCCCATCGCCTGCAACTCGGCCACCGCGTGATGCGCGAGCGCGTAGGCCCGCGAGGCCCGGTCCGGGCCCGCCTGGAACAGGGAGTCGAGCCCCCGGAGCGTCGGAGCGCCCCGCCACACGAGGCCCACCGAGGTCGCCAGCACCTCGTCGCGGCCCCATTCCCCGGCCGCCACGGAGGCGTAGCCCTCGTCGAACCAGCGCGGCACGCCCGCCCCGAGCCCTTCGGCGAGCGCGAGGTGCGCGAGCTCGTGTCGGAGCGTCTGGCGCGGTTCGCCGGCGTCCGCCCCCGCGTCCCGGCCCTGCATCACGATCAGTCGCTCCCCCGGGAACGCGAACGCCCCACCCCACTCCGGCGCCCCACCGCCCGCCCACTCGCGGAAGGTCGCCGCGTCCGGCGCCAACATCACGGTGACCGTGTCGCGCGGGCGGGCGAGCCCGGGGAAGCTGTCCCGCGCCAGCGCATCGGCGAGGAGCGCGCGCGCCAGCCGCTCCTCGGGCGCGAACGCCACCACGGCGATCCGCCCGGCGCGGAACACCCGCGCGCCCGGGATCTCCGCGGGCGCGGTCTCGATGATCGGCGCTCCCGCGGGCGCTGGCACCGCGGCGGGCGACGCGGCCTGCGCACCGAGCGCCCCGCGAGGCCCCGCCGCGACGACTGCCACGAACACCGCCGCGAACAC
>JAIBBJ010000210.1 GCA_019694735.1 Gemmatimonadaceae bacterium
GGGCGTCGCTGCGGGGCGCGCCGGAGTTCGCCTCCCTCACCCCGTCCACCAAGGCGCTGCGCAGCGAACGCCTGGTGCAGACCGCGCAGGCGATGGCGGTCGCGGCGGAGGCGCACGTGGCCGCGTTGCGGGCGGCCGAGTTCCCGGTGGACTTCATCGAGCAGCTGCGCGCGGCGGCTGCGGCGGTGCAGAGCTCGTTCGACGCCGGCCGGTCGGGGCTGGTCCGGCGCACCGGCGTGACCAAGGAGATCCGCGCGGCGCTCGCGAACGGCCGGCGGGCCGTCGCCGCCCTCGACGCGCTGGTGGCGCACACCATCGACGGCAACGAGGTCATCGAGCGTGAGTGGCGCTCGGCCAAGCGCGTGCAGCGCCGCGGACCCGCGGAGACGGAGGTGCTCGCCGCCGCCTAGACCTCCGCGTGACCACAACTGACGGGCCGGGAGGGCCAGAACCCCACGGTGCGTCCGGAGACCCGATGCCGGGTCGAAGGACGTGCCGTGGGGTTCTGTGTTTCCGGCTGCCGCGTGACGCGCCCGCGCCCTTACGGGCGCGCCTTCGCCCCCTTCACCGGCAGGCCCGCGTCCTTGCTCCACTCGTCGAACGAGCCGTCGTACATCCGCACATCCCGCCCCAGCACGCGCATCGTGAAGTACATCCACGACGCCTGCACGCCCAGGTGGCAGTAGGTCGCGACCGCTTCGTCCGCGCGCACGCCCGCCGCCGCCGACGGACGCACGCGCTTGCCCGCCCCCGCCGCCACGTAGCGGCCCTCGCGCTGCCACTTGGCGAGGCCGCCCTCCACGGGCGCGCCGACCACCTCGCGCTCGTAGTCCAGCGCCACCGCCCCCGGCAGGTGCCCCTTCGCGAACGACTGGGCGCCGCCGAGCTGCAGGATCACCAGGTCGGGACGCCCGACCTCACGCTGCAGCCACTCCGTCGTGACGAGCGGTTCGATGGTCGGCAGCGGAGCGGGCGCCTGCGCCGCCGTGGGGCGCGAAGCCGGCACCGCGGCGAGCCCGGCCACGGCCACGAGGCGCGCGAGCCTCAGGGCGCGGCCGGGCGGGCTCCTCCCCCTACCGGATGACCCCCGCCGCCAGCCCGACCTTCCGGATCGCGCGCACCGCGTAGTCGAGGTCGTCGCGCGTGTGGGCCGCCGAGATCTGGCAGCGGAGCCGCGCGGTGCCGTGCGGCACCACGGGGAAGCCGAACCCCGTCACGAAGATCCCCTCCTCCAGCAGCAGCTCGCTCATCCGGATCGCGTCGGCGGTCTCGCCGATGATGATCGGCACGATCGGCGTCTCGCCCGGCAGCGGGTTGAACCCGGCCTCGCGGATCGCCCCGCGGAAGTAGTCGGCGTTCTCGCGCAGCGTCTGCACGCGCTCGGGATGCGCCTCGATGTACTCGACGGCGGCGAGCGCGCTCGCCGCCACGGTCGGCGGCAGCGCATTGGAGAAGAGCTGCGGCCGCGAGCGCTGCGTCAGCGTGTCGCAGAGCGCGGCCGGCCCCGCGACGAACCCGCCCGCCGCGCCGCCGAGCGCCTTGCCGAGGGTGCTGGTGATGACGTCCACCTCGCCGACGACGCCGAAGTGCTCGGCGGTGCCGCGCCCGGTGGCCCCGAGCACGCCGGTCGCGTGCGAGTCGTCCATGATCACGATCGCGTCATGGTCGCGGGCGATCTGGAGGATCTGCGGGAGCTTGGCGACCGCGCCCTCCATGGAGAAGACGCCGTCGGTCCAGATGAGGCGGCGCCGGGCGCCGGCGTTGGCCTTCAGCTTGGCCACGAGGTCGTCGAGGTCGCCGTGCGCGTACACGGCGGTGGTGCATTTGGTGATCGCCTTGGCGAGGCGGACCGAGTCGATGATGCTCGCGTGGTTGAGCGCGTCGGAGACGACGAAGTCGCCCTCCTGCACGATGCTCGCGGTGAGCCCCTCGTTGGCGTTCCACGCCGAGACGTAGCTCATCGCGGCCTCGGTGCCGACGAAGCGGGCGAGGGCGGCCTCGAGCTCGCGGTGCACGGTGAAGGTGCCGCAGATGAAGCGCACGCTGCCGGTGCCGGCGCCGTACTTCCGGAGCCCGGCGATGCCCGCCTCCACCACCTCGGGCTGGTCGCAGAGCCCGAGGTAGTTGTTGGACGAGAGGATGAGCACCTCGCCGCGGCCCTCCATCTGGACGCGGGCGGCCTGCGGGGACGCGAGGTGGTTCAGGCGCTTGTAGGTGCCCTTGGCGACGAGGTCGTCGAGGTCGGCCTGCAGCTGGGAGACGAAGGTCCGGTTCATGGGGGCGCTCGGGTCAGCCGATCTCGAAGACGACCTTGCCCGCCTCGCCCGACTTGATCGCCGCGATCGCCTCGGCGTGCTGCTCGAGCGGGAAGCGGTGCGTGATCACGGGCGTGGGGTCGAACTGCTTGCTGCGGAGGAACTGGGTCATCTGGATCCAGGTGTCGTACATCCGCCGGCCGACGACGCCGTACACGGTGATCCCCTTGAAGATGACCTCGGTGGCGAAGTCCACGTCCATCGGCTTGGCGGGGATGCCGAGCATCTGGACGCGGCCGCCGACGCGGACGAGGGCGAACGCCTGGTGGATGGCGGCGGGGACGCCGCTCATCTCGAGGACGACGTCCACGCCGAGCCCGTGGGTGGCGGCGCGGACCGCGGCCTCCGCGTCCGACGGGTGGACGGCCGCGTGCGCGCCCATGCGGCGGGCGAGCTCGAGGCGCCTGGGGTTCACGTCGCTCGCGACGATGTGCGAGGCGCCCGCGGCCTTGGCGATCCCGACGGCGAAGATGCCGATCGGGCCGCAGCCGGTGACGAGCACGGTCGCCCCCGGCAGGTCGGTGCCGTGGAGCGCGGTGTGGAAGGCGTTGCCCATCGGGTCGTGGATGCCGCCGATGGCGAACGGGATGTCGTCGTCGAGGGGCCACACGTTGGACGCCGGCATCGCGATGTAGTCGGCGAAGGCGCCGTCGCGGTCCACGCCGATGATGCGGGTGTTGGGGCAGACGTGGGCGTTGCCGGTGCGGCAGAGGTGACAGTGGCCGCAGACGATGTGGCCCTCGGCGGTCACCCGGGCGCCGACCTTCACGTCGGAGACCAGCGAGCCGACCTGCTCGACGACGCCGGCGAACTCGTGGCCGACGGTGAACGGCGGCTGGCAGCGGCCCTGGGCCCAGGCGTCCCACTCGTGGATGTGGACGTCGGTGCCGCAGACGCCCGCCGCCTTCACGCGGATGAGGACCTCGTCGTCGCGGATCGTGGGGACGGGGACGTCCCGGAGGACGAAGCCGGGGGCTTTGGAGGACTTGACCAGTGCGCGCACCGGGGGCTCTAGTAGATTGAAGGGGGGCGTGTGGGTCGGCGGTGCATCCTGCGCCGCGCGGTCCTGAAACGTCGCCGGGCCCCGACGCGCTGGAAAGGGGCGCACCACCACGGAACGTGACCACCACCACGGCGCAGGGCACGATCCCGCGGGAGGCCATCCCGCCGGCGCTGGGCATCGCGATCGTCGTCACCGGCGTCATCGCCGGTACGACCGCGCCGATGCTGGGGCACTTCGCCAACGCGTTCGTGGCGTGGCCGACGCACGGGCTGGTGCTGGCGATCCTGCTGGCGGCGCCGCGCGGGCGCCGGACGGCGGTCGCGGGGTGGCTCGCCGCGGCGCTCCTCGTGGCGTTCGCCCCGCGGGCCCTGCGGTCGGGGTTCGAGGTGGCGCGGATGTTCACCGCGATCGCGACGCTGCTCGGGCAGTCGGTCTGGGTGGTGGCGCTCTACGAGCTGATCTCGGGCGCTCGCGCGCCGCTGCGCTCCACGACGGCGTACGCGTGGCTCGTCGGGACCGTCGTGGCGGGGACGCTGGTGGCGTCGGCGTTCTCGAGCCTGGTGCTGCACCTCGCGGGGGCGGGGACGCTCGTGAGCTTCTCGGGCTTCGGCTGGTGGGTCGCCTCGGCGACCTCGGGCGCGACGCTGGCGTGCGTGGTGCTGGCGCTGATGCCGGGCGCGCCGCGCGCCATGGCGCAGCGCCCGCTCCTCGGCCTCGAGTTCCTCGCGCTGATCGCCGGGTACGCGCTGGCGCTCGGCTCGGCGTTCATCGGTCTGCGGTTCGGCACGCAGGACGTGCCGCCCGCGCTCGCGACGCTGCCGTTCCTCGCGTGGGCCGGGCTGCGGTTCGGCATCCGCGGCTTCGCGGTGATCGCGATGCTGTTCGTGGTCGCGGTGATCACGGGGATCTGGATCGATGCGGGGCCGTTCGTCGCGCTGCGGCTCGGGAAGATCGAGCAGTTCCGGCTGGCGTGGATCTACGTGGCGGCGTTCGTCGGGCCGGGGATGGCGTTCCCGATCGCACTGGCGCAGAGCGACGACGCGGCGCGGCGGGCCCGGAGCGCGCTGGCGCAGCTGCGCGCGGTGTTCGAGGGCGCGCCGGACGAGGTCGCGGCGGTGGACCGGGAGCTCACGCTGATCGCGGCGAACCCGCGCTGGCTCGCGCACGCGCGCCGGATGCTGAGCCCGGACCTCGCGGTCGGGATGTCGTTCGGGGAGGCGCTGCGGCAGCGGCCGGAGCTGCAGCAGGACTCCCTCGCGCTCTGGCTGCGCGCGCTCGGCGGGGAGTCCTTCCACGTCGCCCGGCGGGTGCGCGGGACCGACGGCACCGAGATGGACATCGAGATCGGCTTCTCGCCGGTGCGCGACGACCGCGGGGAGATCGTGGGGGCGTCGCAGGTGGTGCGCGACGTGTCCGAGCGGGCGCGGCAGGAGGCGCGCGAGGCGGAGCAGCGCCGGCTGGAGAGCATCGGCCGCCTCGCGGGCGGCATCGCGCACGACTTCAACAACATCCTCACCGCGGTGCTCGGGTACGCGACGCTGCTGCGCGATTCGCTCGCGGCGGACGACCCGCGGCGCGCCGACGTGGCCGAGATCGAGCGCGGCGCGACGCGGGCGAGCGCGCTGACGCAGCACCTGCTGGCGTTCGCGCGGCGGCGCGAGATCCAGCCGCGGCTCGTGGACGCGGGGGAGCTGGTCGAGGGGCTGCGGCGGCTGCTCGCGCCGCTGCTCGGGCCTGGGATCGCGCTCGAGACGCCGCGCACGCCGGGGCTGCACCTCGTGCGGCTCGACCCCTCGCAGTTCGAGCAGGTGGTGATGAACCTCGCGGTCAACGCCCGCGACGCGATGCAGGGGGCGGGCACGCTGCGGATCGTGAGCGCGAACGCCGTGCGCGACGGGCGCCCGGTGGTGCGGCTCGAGGTCACCGACACCGGCGCCGGGATGCCGCCCGACGTGCAGGCGCGCGTGTTCGAGCCCTTCTTCACGACGAAGCCCCTCGGCGCCGGCACCGGGCTCGGCCTCTCCACCGTGCACGGGATCGTGCACCAGGCGGGCGGGCACATCGAGCTCGAGAGCGCGCCCGGC
>JAIBBJ010000201.1 GCA_019694735.1 Gemmatimonadaceae bacterium
TCCACGTCGGTGTTATCCGATCACGCGCGCGTCGTGGCCGAATGACGCCGGCGTGGCGGGCGCGGTGAGGGCGGCGAGCGGCCGCAGCCGCGCGCGGAGCTCGGCGACGGGCGCGCTGGAGGGCGCGCTCGCTGGCGCGGCGGCGGACGGGACGACGGGCGCCTGGGCCGGCAGCGCTCCCGCGCCGGCCAGCGCCGCGAGGAGGACGCCGCCGAGGCGGTGCCGCAGGCGGGGGAGGGTCATGCGCGTCTGACAGCCGACGCGCGCGGACGGTTGGCCGTCAGCCCTTCACCGCCTGCGCCGCCGCCAGCCGCGCGATCGGCACGCGGAAGGGCGAGCAGCTGACGTAGTCGAGGCCGGCGCCGTGGCAGAAGGCGACGGAGCGCGGCTCGCCGCCGTGCTCGCCGCAGATGCCGACCTTGAGGCCGGCGCGGGCACCGCGCCCCTCGGCGGTCGCGAGCTCGATCAGCCGACCGACGCCCTCCACGTCCAGCACCTGGAACGGGTCGTCGCGGAAGATGCCCTTCTCGACGTAGAACGGGAGGAAGCGGCCGGCGTCGTCGCGCGAGAGGCCGAGGGTGGTCTGCGTGAGGTCGTTGGTGCCGAACGAGAAGAACTCCGCCTCGGCGGCGATGGCGCGGGCGGTCAGCGCGGCGCGCGGGAGCTCGATCATCGTCCCGACGAGGTACTTCACCGTCGCACCGGTCTCCTTGGCCACCTGCGCGGCGACGCGGTCCACGATCTGCCGCTGGTTCCGGAACTCGGCCACCGTGCTGACGAGCGGGATCATGATCTCGGGCATCACGATGATGCCGCGGCGCGCGACGGCGGTCGCGGCCTCGAAGATCGCCCGCGCCTGCATCTCGGTGATCTCGGGGTAGGTGATCCCGAGGCGGCAGCCGCGGTGCCCGAGCATCGGGTTGGACTCGCGCAGCGACTCGACGACGCGCATCAGCTCGCGGCGGGTGACGCCGACGCGGCGGGCGAGCAGCTTGGCTTCCTCGCCGCCGTGGGGGAGGAACTCGTGGAGCGGCGGGTCGAGCAGGCGGATGGTGACCGGGAAGCCATCCATCGCCTCGAAGATCCCCTCGAAGTCGCCCCGCTGCATGGGCAGGAGCTTGGCGAGCGCACGGCGGCGGCCGCCCTCGTCGTGCGCGACGATCATCTCGCGCATGCCGTGGATGCGGTCGCCGTCGAAGAACATGTGCTCGGTGCGGCAGAGCCCGATCCCCTCGGCGCCGAAGCCGCGCGCGACGCGCGCGTCGTGCGGCGTGTCGGCGTTGGCGCGCACGGCGAGCCGGCGGCGCGCATCGGCCCAGCCGAGGAGCTCGGCGAAGCCGCGGTAGATCGGTGCGTCGGCGGGGGTGAGAGTGCCGGCGTTGACCTGCATCACCTCGCTGGGCACGGTGGGCAGGTCGCCGCGGAAGACCTCGCCGGTGCCGCCGTCGAGGGTGATCCAGTCGCCCTCGTTGACCTCGACCTCGCCGACGGTGAAGCGGCGGTGGACGCTGTCCACGCGGATGGCGCCGCAGCCGACGACGGCGCACTTGCCCATGCCGCGCGCGACGACGGCCGCGTGGGACGTCATGCCGCCGCGGGCGGTGAGGACGGCCCGTGCGGCGACGATGCCGTGGAAGTCCTCGGGGGTCGTCTCGTCGCGGACGAGGATGACCGCGTCGCCGCGGGCCGCGCGCGCCTCGGCGGCGTCGGCGTCGAAGACGGCGATGCCGCTCGCAGCGCCCGGGCTGGCCGGGAGGCCGACGCAGAGCACCTCGCTCTTGGCGTTGGGGTCGATGATCGGGTGCAGCAGCTGGTCGAGCTGGTGCGCCGGCACGCGCTGGATGGCCTCGGGGCGCGAGATGAGCCCCTCGTTCACGAGGTCGCGCGCGATGCGGACGGCCGCGGCGGCGGTGCGCTTCCCGATGCGGGTCTGCAGGAGGTACAGCTTGCCGCGCTCGACGGTGAACTCGAGGTCCTGCATGTCGCGGAAGTGCCGCTCGAGGAGGGACTGCGTGCGGAGCAGGTCGGCGTAGGCCTCGGGGAGCTTCTGGGCCATCGCCGTGATCGGCTCCGGCGTGCGGATGCCGGCGACGACGTCCTCGCCCTGGGCGTTCACGAGGAACTCGCCGTAGAAGAGCTTCTCGCCGGTGCTCGGGTCGCGGGTGAACGCGACGCCGGTGCCGGAGTCGTCGCCGAGGTTGCCGAAGACCATCGCGACGATGTTCACGGCGGTGCCGGGCGTCTCGGCGATGCCGTTCACGCGGCGGTAGTCCACCGCCTTCTTGAGCGTCCAGCTCTTCCAGACCGCCTCAATCGCGCCCCAGAGCTGCTCGCGCGGGTCGTGCGGGAAGGGCTTCCCGGTCACGCTGCGGATGAGCTGCTGGTACTCGAGCACGAGCGTCTTGAGCGACTCGGCGGGGAGCTCGGCGTCGGTCCGCGCGCCGGCCACGAGGCGCTTGGCGGCGAGCAGGTGCTCGAAGTCATGCATCGGGACGTTGAGCACGACGTCGCCGTACATCTGCAGGAGCCGGCGGTAGGAGTCGTACGCGAAGCGCTCGCTCCCGCTCTGCTCGGCCAGCCCCAGCACGGTCTCGTCATTGAGGCCGAGGTTGAGGATCGTCTCCATCATGCCGGGCATGGAGACGCGGGCACCGGAGCGGACGGAGACGAGGAGCGGGTTCCGGCGGTCGCCGAAGGCGCGGCCGGCGGCCTCCTCGAGGCGCTTCAGGGCGCGCTCGACCTCGGGCGCGAGCCACGCGGGCGCGGCGTGCTGCTCGAGGTAATGGTCGCAGAGGGTGCACGCGATGGTGAACCCGGGCGGCACGGGCACGCCGAGATTGGTCATCTCGGCGAGGTTGGCGCCCTTGCCGCCCAGGAGGTCGCGGTCGTCCTTGGTGGCCTCGGCGCGGCCGTTGCCGAAGAAGAAGACGGACTGTTGCACGGTGCGGGATCCCAGGGTGTGGTTGGCGCGCGGACGGGATATGGACAGCAACACTCGTGCCAGCGCCGGGGCGACCTGCCCCGCCCGGCGCGGGGGCGGCCGTCAGCCCAGCCGCAGCTTGGTCGGCACGCTCGGCGCCTTGGTCGGGTACCGGCCGCTGAAGCAGGCCTCGCAGAACCCGTGCGGCCCGCCCGGCACCGCGCCGAGCATCCCCTCCAGCGAGAGGTAGCCGAGCGAGTCCACGCCGATCTTCCGCGCGATCTCGTCCACCGTGTGGTTGGCGGCGATGAGCTGCGCCTTGTCGGGCGTGTCGATGCCGTAGTAACAGGGCCCGGTGATCGGCGGCGACGAGACGCGCATGTGGACCTCGCGCGCGCCGGCGGCGCGGATGAGGCTGACCAGCCCGCGCGTGGTGGTGCCGCGGACGATCGAGTCGTCCACCATCACGACCGACTTGCCCTGGAGGATCTCACGCACCGCGTTGAACTTCACCTTCACCTTCGCATCGCGCCCGCTCTGCGTGGGCTGGATGAAGGTGCGCCCGACGTAGTGGTTGCGGATGAGCGCGAGCTCGAGCGGCAGCCCGCTCTCCTCGGAGAAGCCGAGCGCGGCGGAGTTGGAGGAGTCGGGGACGGAGAAGACGAAGTCGGCGCCGGGCGCCGGGTGCTCCTGCGCCAGCCGCCGGCCGAGCGCGCGGCGGGCGCGGTCCACCGAGCCGCCGAACACGCGCGAGTCGGGGCGCGCGAAGTACACGTACTCGAACACGCAGCGGTGCAGGTCGCGCGCCGGGTCCCGCTCCAGCGTGCGCAACGTGCCGTCGGTCTCGACCGCCACGATCTCGCCCGGCTTCACGTCGCGCACCACCTGCGCGCCGGTGATGTCGAGGGCACAGGTCTCCGACGCGAACACGGTCGCGTCACCGGCCTTGCCCATCACGAGGGGCCGCCAGCCGTACGGGTCACGCGCCGCCACCAGCGTGCTGCCGATCATCACGAGCAGGGAGTAGGCGCCCTCGACCCCCTCGAGCGCCTCGGCGACCTTCGCCTCGGGCGTCAGCTGCCGGCTCTTGGCGAGGCGATGGACGAGCACCTCGCTGTCCATCGTGGAGGAGAAGATCGAGCCCTGGTCCTCCAGCGACTCGCGGATCTCGGTGGCGTTGGTGAGGTTGCCGTTGTGGGCGAGCACGATGTGCCCGCCGCGGAAGCGCACCATCACCGGCTGGGCGTTCTCGATGGTGCTGGAACCGGCGGTGCTGTAGCGCGTGTGCCCCAGCGCCACGGGCCCGGTGAGCTCCTGCATCGCCGCGTCGGTGAACTTGTCCGACACGAGCCCCATCGCGCGGATGCCGTGCACGGCGCCGTCCACGTTGGTGGAGACGATGCCGGCCGACTCCTGCCCGCGGTGCTGCAGCGAGTAGAGCCCGAGATGGGTCATCGCCGCCGCGTTGGCGTGCCCGCTGATGCCGAAGATGCCGCACATCAGGCCGCTCCTCCCTGGAGGGCAGGGTCCTGCGTGATGGCCTCGGCGGCCGCGCGCGCCATCGCGCGCGGCAGGGCCTCGTGGTACGCCTCCGCCATCGTGGCGGCGGCGAGGCGGAGGTGCCCGGCGATCGTGAGCCCCGCGCCGGCCTCGGCGACGCTGCCGATCACCCGTGCCGGCACGCCGTGGCGCGCGGCGACGGCGAGCACGGCGGCCGCGTCGGGGGTGGAGACGACGATGCGGCCCTGCGCCTCGCCGAAGAGCAGCGCGCGCGGGGCGAGCCCCGCCCAGGCCGCGAGGTCCACGGTGGCGCCCATCGGCTTGGTGCGGTCGGCGATGCAGCACTCGGCGAGCGCGACGGCGAGGCCGCCCTCGGCGCAGTCGTGCGCCGAGCGGACATGGCCGGCGCGGATCGCCTCGAGGATCGCGGCGATGAGCCGCTTCTCGCCCTCGAGGTCGCAGGCCGGCGGCGCGCCGGCGACGACGCCGTGGATCCAGGCGAGGTACTCGGACCCGCCGAGCTCGTCGGTGTTCTCGCCGAGCAGCACGATGGCGTCGCCGGCGGTGGTGAAGTCCATCCGGGTGGCGTGCGCCGCGTCGTCGAGCAGCCCCACCATGCCGATGGTCGGCGTGGGATAGACGGCGCCCTGCGGGTTCTCGTTGTAGAGCGAGACGTTGCCGCCGGTGACCGGGGTCTCCAGCGCGCGGCAGGCATCGCCCATGCCGTACACGGCCTCGCGGAACTGGAAGAACACCTCGGGCTTCTTGGGATTCCCGAAGTTGAGGCAGTTGGTGATGGCCTTGGGCGTCGCGCCGGTGCAGGCGACGTTGCGCGCGGCCTCGGCGACGGCGATGCGGCCGCCGACGCGGGGGTCGAGGAAGACGTAGCGGCCGTTGCAGTCGGTCTTCACGGCGAGCGCCTTCTTCGTGCCGCGGATGCGGATCACGGCGGCGTCGGCGTGGCCGGG
>JAIBBJ010000042.1 GCA_019694735.1 Gemmatimonadaceae bacterium
GAGCCGGTGGCGCCGCCGCGGCGGATGGCCGCAGCGCCGGCGGCAGCGGTCGCGCCGGCCGCGAAGGTGGCGGTGCGCGCGGATTCGATCGCGAACGAAGCGCGCCGGGCGGCCGCCGATGTGCGCGCCGATGTGCGCGCCGACGCGCGCGCCGGCGTGGCCGGCGGCGTCGCGGCCGGCGCGGTGTCCACCGTGCGCACGCTCGGCGCAACCACGGAGCCGGTCGCGATGCGCGCGGAGGCGGCGGTCACGGCAGAGCTGCGCGATGCAACGGAAGCGGTGCTCACCGGCTGCTGGCGCACGACGACGGGCGCGCAGGTGGACGCGGTGCAGCGCGACCTGCGGATCGTGCGCCGGGCGGGTGATACGCTGGTGGTGGCGCTGCTTCCGCCGGGTGCGGAGGCGGCGCTGCGCCCGGATGGCGCCGACCGGTTCGTGGGATCGGTGCGGCCGTCAGCGGCGCGGAACGCGGTCCCGCTGGTGCTCCGGCGCGTCGCCTGCCCCGCTCAACCGTAGTGCGCGCCCGCGTACACGAGGTTGAGGCAGAAGAAGAAGACCGGCTCGAACACGACGTCGAAGAGCTGCCACGCGACGAAGATGCCCAGGAACGACAGCGCCGGCGTGCCCCAGATGAACTCCTGGTAGCGCGCCGTGGTGCGGCGGTCCATGAGCAGCGTGATCGCGGCGCTGCCGTCGAGCGGCGGGAAGGGCAGCAGGTTGAACGCCATCAGCAGGACGTTCATCGAGAAGAGCACGCCGACGAACCGGCCGTAGGCGGCCCAGAGCGGGCCGGCGTCGCTGGTGGCGATCTCGCCGAAGCGCGCGACCTCGGGCGGGACGATCACGCCGGCGACCTCGCCGCCGCGGAGCAGCAGCGCGGCGAGGAGGGCGAGCGCGAGGTTGGCGCCGGGGCCGGCGAGCGCCATCCATGCCGCGCGCCGCGGATGCGCCCGCGCCCAGTTGATGTTGTACGGCGCGCTCGCGTACCCGATGGGCCATCCCATGGTGAGCGAGGTGAGCAGCGGGAGGATCACCATCCCGAACGGCTCGCGCCGCATGTGCGGCAGCGGGTCGAGCGAGACCTGCCCGCCCTCGTACGCGGTGCGGTCGCCGCCCTTGAGCGCGGCCCACGCATGCGCCGCCTCGTGCAGCGTGGTGCTGAACAGGAAGACGACGAAGTACGTCAGCGCCGAGGAGAGCTGCTCCACGCGTGCGGCTCCGGGTGGGGTGAGGCGGTCAGGCCTCGTCGGGGAAATGGGTCGGCACGGCCTGCGCGCAGCGGCAGAGCGCGGTCGCGGCGCGCGCGTGGAGCATCAGCGTCATCATGGAGCCGGTGACGGCGATGCGGCGCGTGGTGACGCCGGTGATGGGGTCGAGGCGACCGGTGACGACGTCCTTCCACGTGGCGTACGGGGCGCGGAGCACGAATGGGGCGCGCACGGCGTCGGCGGCGACGATGGTGGCGCCGTGGCAGCGGCCGCGGTCGAGCGCGAGCTCCACCGCGACCGCGTCGGGATAGCCGAGCTCGGGCGCCGCGTCGAGCACGAACGCCATCGGCCAGGTCCAGCCGGCGGCCGAGCTCCGGTACGCGGCATCGTCCTCCACCGCGGCGCGGAACGCGGCCGCCCACGCCGGCGAGAACGGCCGGAGGGTCATCCCTCCAGCGGCCAGAACTCCACCCGGTTGCCGCTGAAGATCGGCACGGCGATCAGCTTGCGCGCCGGGTCGTAGCCGATGTCGGCCGGCGACGGGAGGCCCTTCCGCAGGGTCCGGCTCTGGCCGCCCTCGAAGATCGTGAGCGACGAGTCGGCCCAGCTCGTGTACACGGCGCGGCTGCCGTCGAGGACGATGAGGCCGTCGCCGCCGCCGGGGCCGGTGCCGATGACGGTCGCCTCCTTGGCGCTCGGGACCCACTCGAAGACGCTCGGCGTGTTGAAGCCGACGATCCACCACGCGTTGCGCGCGGCGTTCCAGGCGATGCCGTTGGCGGCGGACTCCTTCGGGAGCACGACGGCCTCGCTCGCCGCGCGGTCGCGCACGACGAAGACGCGGCTCTTGCCCGGGTGCTGCACGGACCCGTCGGCGGCGAAGCTGATGCCGCTGTCGGTGATGTACACACCGCCGTCGTTGCCGACGGCGACGTCATTGAGGAAGGTCGCGCCGAGTCCGGCGAGGTTGACGGTGGCGACGGGGTTGCCGGTGTTCACGTCGAAGCCGCGGAGGGCGTCGATGTCGGCCACCCAGAGGGTGTCGCCCTCGAGGGCCATGCCCTTGGGCGCGTGCAGGGTGACGTCGTCGTCGGCGCCGTTGATGAACGGCAGCGAGTCGATCGCCTTGCCGTCGGCATCCAGGCGGACGATGTAGCCGTTGTCGTCCTTCTGCGGCGGGTTGCCGTTGATGTTGCTGACCAGCCACTGGCCATGCGCGGCATCCCACAGGACGGACTCGGGGGTCTGCAGGCCGGTGCCGGCGGTGAAGAGCGGGGTGTTGGGATCGCGCGGCGGAGGCGCGGTCTCCTGCGGCGCCTCGTCCTTCTTCGCGCAGGCGGAGAGGAGGGCGAGGCCGAGGGCGCCGAGGGCGTGGGTGGCGCGGCGCGACGGGAACGGGAGGGTCATCGGGCAGCTCCTGGGAACGGAGAGGGTGGACGGCGGGGAATCTATGCGCGAACGGTCGGGCGGGTGCCCGCGTAGGCGGTGACCTGCCCCGTGGCGACGGACGCCGGGACGCCCGCACCGCGCTGGGCCAACGCCCCCCGCTTGCGGGTCGTGCCCGTTCCCGCCAATGTCGGCAGTGCAGGTCCTCACCCACTGGAGGATGTTGCCGTGCCCGTCCGTCCGATCCACCGCCTGACCCTCGGGGTCCTGGCGGCGTTGCTCGTCGTGCCCGCGCTGCCGGCGCAGGGCGTCGCCCCCACCGCCTTCAACGGCATCCGCTGGCGCGAGGTCGGTCCCGCGCGCGGGGGCCGTTCGGTCGCCGTCGCCGGCTCCGCGAGCCGCCCGCTCGAGTACTGGATGGGCACCACCGGCGGCGGCGTCTGGAAGACGACCGACGGCGGCGTGAACTGGCAGCCGGTCACCGACCGGTACTTCGGCGGCACGATCGGCGCGATCGGCGTCGCGGAGTCCAACCCGGACATCGTGTACGTGGGCGGCGGCGAGACGGACATCCGCGGCAACACCTCGCACGGCGACGGTCTCTGGAAGACGACGGACGCCGGCCGCACGTGGACGCTGATGGGGCTCAAGGAGACGCGCCACATCTCGCGCGTCCGCGTGCACCCGACGAACCCCGACGTGGTCTGGGTCGGCGCGCTCGGCCACGCGTTCGGCAACAACCCGGAACGCGGCGTCTTCAAGACGACGGACGGCGGGAAGACCTGGCGGAAGGTGCTCTTCCGCGACGATTCGACGGGGGTGTGGGACCTCACGCTCGACCCGTCGAACCCGGACATCCTCTACGCGACCTTCTGGCACGCGTGGCGCCGGCCCTGGATGCTGAACTCGGGCGGCCCGGGCTCGGGCATCATGAAGTCCACGGACGGCGGCGAGACGTGGAAGGAGCTCACGGCGAACCCCGGCCTGCCGCGCGGCGTGCTCGGGAAGATCGGGCTCGCGGTCTCGCCGGCGAAGCCGAGCCGGATCTGGGCGCAGATCGAGGCGGACTCGGGCGGCACGTACCGCTCGGAGGACGGCGGCGCGACGTGGACCTTCCTGAACGGCGACCGCAACATGCGGCAGCGCGCCTGGTACTACTCGCGCCTCGTCGCGGACCCGAAGGACACGAACATCGTCTACGGCCTCAACGTCTCGTTCTTCAAGAGCACGGACGGCGGCAAGACGTGGCGCACGCAGCTGAACCCGCCGCACGGCGACAACCACGACCTGTGGATCGCGTCGAACGATCCGCAGCGGATGATCGAGGCGAACGACGGCGGCGCGAACGTGAGCTTCAACGGCGGGCAGACGTGGAGCGACCAGGACTTCGCGACGGCGCAGTTCTACCACGTGTCCACGACGAACCACTTCCCGTACCGGATCTGCGGCGCGCAGCAGGACAACTCGACGCTCTGCGGGCCGAGCCGGCAGCAGGGGGCGATCGGCATCGGCGACTGGGATGACGCGGGCGGCGGCGAATCGGGCTACGTGACGCCGGACCCGCGCGACCCGGACATCGTGTACGCGGGCAGCTACTCGGGCTACCTCACGCGCAAGGACATGCGCAACGGGCTCGAGCGGAACATCAATGCGTGGCCGGACAACCCGATGGGATGGTCGTCCGAGGACATCAAGGTGAAGTTCCAGTGGACCTTCCCGATCGTGATCTCGATGCACGATCCGCGGGTCCTCTACGCCGGCGGCTCGACGCTCTTCCGCTCCACGAACGAGGGCTCGTCGTTCGAGCCGATCTCGCCGCCGCTCGCCCGCAACGACCCGCGCACGCTCGGCCCCTCGGGCGGCCCGATCACGCGCGACCAGACGGGCGTGGAGACGTACGGCGTGGTGTTCGCGCTCGCCGAGTCGTTCCAGTCGCCGGACGTGCTCTGGGTGGGGACGGACGACGGCTACGTGCAGCTGACGCGCGACGGCGGGAGGACGTGGAAGAACGTGACGCCGCCGGGGATCGGCGACTTCACGCGCATCTCGATCGTCGAGGCGGGGCATTTCGCGGCGGGCACGGCGTACGTCGCCGCGAACCGCTTCCAGCTCGACGACTTCCGCCCGCTGCTCTACCGGACGACGGACTACGGCGCGACGTGGACGCTGATCACGACGGGGATCCCGGCGGACGAGTTCACGCGCGTGATCCGCGAGGACCCGGTGCGGCGCGGCCTGCTCTACGCGGGCACGGAGCGCGGCGTGTACCTCTCATACGACGACGGCGCGCACTGGCAGAAGCTGCAGCGCAACCTGCCGCCGGTGCCGGTGCATGACCTGGTGGTGAAGGAGGGCGACCTCGTCGCGGCGACGCACGGGCGGTCGTTCTGGGTGCTCGATGACCTCTCGGCGATCCGGCAGATGTCGCCGGAGGCGCTGGCGAAGCCGGCGCACCTGTTCACGCCGCGGGACGCGTACCGGATCGACTGGGGTGGTGGCTTCGGGGGCGGCGGCCGCGGCGGCGCGGGCGGCGCGAGCAACCCGGGCCAGAACCCGCCGACGGGCGTGGTGGTCTATTACCACCTCGCGCAGGGGAACCAGAAGGTGAAGTTCGAGTTCCTGGCGCCGGACGGCACGGTGATCAAGAGCTACGAGTCGGCGGACTCGGCGCAGCTCGCGGCGGAGCGCGCGGCAGCGGGCGATGCGCCGCGCGGCGGCCGCTTCGGCGGCGGCGGCGCGCAGCGGCCGGCGAACGCGATGGGGCTCAACCAGTTCGCGTGGGACATGCGGTACCCGGACGCGAGCACCTTCCGCGGCATGATCATGTGGGCGGGCTCGACGCGCGGCCCGGTGGCGCCGGCGGGCGAGTACTCGGTGCGGATGACGGTCGGGGACCAGGCGCCGCAGGTCGCGACGTTCAAGCTGCTCAACGACCCGCGCACGACGGCGACGGCGGATGACCTGCTGGCGCAGTTCCAGTTCCTGATCAAGGTGCGCGACCGCACGACGGACGCGAACGATGCCGTGAAGACGATCCGCTACGTGCGGCAGCAGATGCAGGAGCGGGTGGCGGCGGCGCCGCGGCTGCGGCGGCTCGGCGCGGAGCTCGACTCGGCGATGGCGCGGATCGAGCGGGAGATCTACCAGGTGAAGAACCAGTCGGGGCAGGATCCGCTCAACTACCCGGTGCGGCTGAACAACCGGATCGCGGCGCTGGCCGGCGTGGCGGGGTCGGGGCCGTATCGGCCGACGGCGCAGTCGGAAGTGGTCTTCACGGAGCTCTCGGCGGCGCTGCAGGTGCAGCTCACGGCGTTGCAGAAGGTGTGGGCGGAGCAGCTGGAGCGGTTCAACCGGGAGGCGAAGAAGGCGAAGCAGGAGGCGATCGTGCCGAAAGCAGAGGAAGCGCCGGCGCGGCCGGTCGTCGCCATGGACGACGACATGATGGGGTGAGGGATGCGGGGTTGGATGAGGGGAGCAGGGTGCGGGGGGGCGCTCGGGTGAGTGCCTCCCGCGCTCCGCTCGTGTTGCGGGACGCGGGGGAGGGGGATCTGCCGATGCTGCTCGCGCTCAACGACGCGGCGGTGCCGGCGGTGAATCGGCTGGGGATGCGGGAGTTCGAGGGGATCGTGGGGCTGGGGTGCTGGGTGCGGGTGGCGGAGGGGGATGCGGGGGTGGTCGGGTTCCTGCTCTGCATTCCGTCAGGGGCGGGATACGGATCGGAGAACTACCGCTGGTTCCGCGAGCGGTACGACGACTTCCTCTACCTCGACCGGGTGGTGGTCGGGGCCGGGATGCGGGGGCGGGGAGTGGGGGGGCGGCTCTACGCGGAGATGCACGCGTTCGCGGCGACGCGATGGCCGCGCGTGGTGCTCGAGGTGAACCGGCTGCCGCCGAACCCCGGGTCGGACCGGTTCCACCGACGGCTCGGGTATGAGGCCGTCGGGGAACGGGTCTACGACGACGGCGCGAGCGCCGTGACGATGTACGAGCGGCGGCTCAGCCGAACGTAGGGACCGTGGCGCCGTCCACGGCCATGCCCATGGCGTGATAGCCCTTGTCCACGTACACCGTGGCGCCGCTGATGCCGCTGGCGAGCGGTGAACACAGGAACGCGGTCGCGGCGCCGACCTCGGTGGCGTCGAGGGCCTGCGGGAGCGCGGCGTTCCTCTCGCAGTAGCGGACCATGTTGCCGATGATGCCGATCGCGCTCGCGGCGCGGCTGGCGTAGGGGCCGGCGCTCACCGTGTTGACGCGGGCGCCCCACTTGCGGCCGGCCTCGTAGGCGAGGACGCGCGTGTCGCTCTCGAGGGCGGCCTTGGCCGAGCTCATGCCGCCGCCGTAGCCGGGGATCGCGCGCTCGCTCGCCATGTAGGTGAGCGACGCGACGGCGGCGTTGGGGCGGAGGAGCGGGCCGAGGTGCTGCATCATCGAGACGAGCGAGTACGCGGACGCGCTGACGGCGGCGAGGTAGCCGGCGCGCGAGACCTCGAGCAGCGGCTTCTTCACCTCGGGGCCGTTGGCGAGGGAGTGCACGACGATGTCGAGCGCCTGCTCGCCGAAGTCGGCCCGCACGCGCGCGGCGAGGCCGGTGATGGTGAAGTCGCCGACGTCCTTGTAGCGCTTGTTCTCGCGGATGTCCGCCGGGGCGTCCTCGAGGCGGTCGTAGACGGCGTCGAGCGGATAGATGCGCTCGAAGGCGAGGAGCTGCCCGTCGAGGAGGCGGCGCGACTCGTCGAGCTTCCCGCGCTCGAGGAGGTTCAGGAAGATGTTGAGGGCCGGGGGCCAGGTGGCGACGCAGACGGTCG
Source organism: Gemmatimonadaceae bacterium (assembly GCA_019694735.1). Classification (GTDB taxonomy): domain Bacteria; phylum Gemmatimonadota; class Gemmatimonadetes; order Gemmatimonadales; family Gemmatimonadaceae; genus Pseudogemmatithrix. The sequence goes on from JAIBBJ010000042.1 coordinate 7,400, forward strand.
CGCCGGCCTGGATGAGGTGCTTGGCGATGGACCAGCCGAAGCCGTTGTCGTCGGCGACGCCCGCGACGAGCGCGCGCTTGCCGGTGAGGTCGATGGGGAGCATGCCGTGATATGCCCTGACCAGGGGTCACGGGGCAAGGGGAAGGGGGAGTGAATCGCTCCGGAAAGCCGCATTGACGCCTTCGCCCGGACGCACATATGATTGGCACCCCGCGGTGATCCCGCGGGACCTTCGCACGCGGGACGAGCCCGCGCGCCATCACCGCTTCGGGGGACCCACCCACCATGTTGAAGCGAGTCTTCGCGCTGCTGACGGGGCTGTTGCTCGTCACCGCGCCAGCCCGTGCCCAGGACCAGAGCGTCCAGGGCAAGGTGACGAGCGAGGCCGGACAGCCGATGTCCGGCGTCCAGGTCGTCGTCAAGGGCACCACCAACGGCGTGCTGACGAACGCCGAGGGGCACTACGCGATCCGTGCCCGCACGGGGCAGGTGCTGCAGTACCGCTTCATCGGCCATGCGCCGGTGGAGAAGACGATCGGCACCGAGCTGGAGATCAACGTCACGCTGAAGCGGGTGGCGAGCCAGCTCGACGCGATGGTCGTGACGGCGCTGGGCCAGCAGACGAACAAGCGGTCGCTCGGCACGTCGCAGCAGACGGTCGTCGGGCCGGAGCTGGCGCAGACGCAGCGCGAGAACTTCATCAATGCGCTGCAGGGGCGCGTGGCGGGCGTCGAGGTGACGAGCAGCTCGGGCGTGCCGGGCGCGTCGTCGTCGATCACGATCCGCGGGGTGAGCTCGATCTCGTCGAGCAACCAGCCGCTGATGATCGTGGACGGCCTGCCGATCGACAACAAGACGTTCAACACGGGCCAGCTGGCCTCGGATGCGCCGGGCTCGACGACGGCGTTCTCGAACCGCGGCCTGGACTTCACGAACCGCTCGGCGGACATCAACCCCGAGGACATCGAGACGCTGACGGTGCTGAAGGGCCCCGAGGCGTCGGCGCTGTACGGCATCGACGCGGCGAACGGCGCGATCGTCATCACGACGAAGCGCGGGCGCGCGGGGCTCGGCGGGTTCGAGTACAGCAACACGTTCCGGGTGGAGGACGTCCGGACGACGCCCAACCTGCAGCAGACGTACGGGCCGACGTCGGTGACGGGTGACCAGCTCGGCACGTTCCAGTACTTCGGCGCGCCGTACGCGCCGGGGACGCAGTTCTACAACAACATCGACGGGTTCTTCCAGACGGCGATGACGGCGCGGCACAACCTCTCGTTCAGCGGCGCGGCGGCGGACAACCGGGTGAACTACCGGCTGGCGCTGACGGAGAGCAAGCAGGAGGGCGTGGTGCCGAACACGCAGAACAATCGCGTGAGCATCACGGGCGCGTCGCAGGCGCAGGTGACGCGGTGGCTGCGCACCGACCTCTCGATGGCGTACAGCTACCAGAACAACCAGCAGCCGTGGAAGGGCGCCGACGGGCCGCTGATCGGCCTGATGGTGTGGCCGCAGACGGACAACGCCTCGGACTGGCTGACGCCGGCGGGGACGCGGCGACGGATCACGCTGCAGGCGGCGGGGTCGGAGACGGACAACCCGTACTTCAACGTCAACCGCAACATCAACACCCAGAAGACGAACCGCCTGATCACGAACCTCGGGTTCGTGCTGACGCCGTTCACCTGGGGCAGCCTGAAGACGAACATCGGCATCGACGGCTACACGAGCGAGTACCAGGTGCTGCGGCACCCCGAGAGCGCGTTCGCGGTGGCGAACAACGGCATCCTCGACCTCGCGACCGACGTCGTGCGGAACATCAACATGCAGTCGGTCTTCAACGTCGAGCGGCGCCAGCTCTGGGGCGACTTCTCGATCACGGGGCTCATCGGCAACCAGGTGTCGGACTTCAGCTCGAACACGAACGGCCTGAAGGGGACGAACTTCCTCGACCCGAACTTCGTGTCGATGAACAACACGTCCACCCGGCAGAACCGGACGGTGATCGCGCGGCGCCGGCTGATCTCGATGTTCGGCAGCGCGACGCTCGACTACAAGAACTACGCGTACGTGACGGTGACGGGGCGCAACGACTGGACCTCGACGATCCCGACCGACCGCAACTCGTTCTTCTATCCCTCGATCTCCTCGGCGTTCGTGGTGTCGGACGCGTTCCCGGCGCTGCAGCAGTGGATGACGGCGAAGGTGCGCGTCGCGTACGCCGAGGTGGGCAAGGACGCGCGGCCGTACGCCTTCCGGCCGTCGCTGGAGAGCAAGCTCACGACGGGCGGCGGCTACGGGTACGGCTTCACCGGCCCGAACCTCGCCCTGAAGCCGGAGTTCGCCCGGTCGTACGAGGGCGGGTTCGACCTGACGTTCCTCGACGACCGGCTGGGCGTCGAGGCGACCTGGTACCGGAAGCGCACCAAGGACCAGATCGTCAACGACATCCGCGGCTCGTACGCGACGGGCTTCATCCTGTTCAACCTGAACGGCGCCGAGACGTCGAACTACGGCACCGAGATCACGCTCCGCGGCACGCCGGTGCTGACCGACCGCTGGTCGTGGGACGCGATCGTGAACTTCGACCACTCGTGGGGCTGGACGAAGTCGCTGCCGAACGCGCTGCCGGAGTCGTACGTGTCGGACACGTGGCTCTACGGCAACGTGCGCAACGGCACGGCGGCGGGGCTCTCGACCCGCTCGCTGACCGGGCTCTTCTACCTCCGGAACACCCGCGGCGACATCCTGATCGACCCGACCACGGGCCTGCCGCTGCGGTCGTCCACGTTCATCGACGCGGGCTATGACCGGACGCCGGACTTCACGATCGGCGTGACGAACAACTTCACGTACGGGCGCTGGCAGCTCTCCTTCCTGTTCGACATCCGGAAGGGCGGTGACATCCTGAACGCGACCGAGCACTTCCTGACGTCGCGCGGGCTCAGCGAGCGGACGCTGGACCGCGAGCAGCCGCGCGTGATCCGCGGCGTGCTGCGCGACGGCCGCGAGAACTCGGCCAACCCGACGCCGAACAACATCGTCGTCATCCCCGCGGTGCAGCCGGCCTACTACACGGCCATCTCGGAGGAGCTGTTCATCGAGAAGGACATCAACTGGCTGCGCCTCCGCGACATCACGGTCCGCTACGAGATCCCCGCCCGCTGGCTCCGCGCCCGCTCGGCGAGCGTCTTCGTGACCGGCACCGACCTCTTCCTGCTCACCAACTACTCCGGCCTCGACCCGATCGTGAACGGCAACACCGCCGCGGTCGGCGGCTCGGGCGGGCAGGGGATCGACTACGGCAACTTCCCCATCCCGCGCGGCATCTCCTTCGGCCTCAAGGTGGGGTACTGACCATGCGAACCTCCCTTTCGCGCACCCTCGCGCGCACGCTGCGCGCCGGCGCCCTCGCCGCGGCGCTCGTCGGGGCCTCGGCCTGCGACGACTTCCTCGACGTCAACAGCAACCCCAACGGCCCGGAGACGGTCTCGGCGAACTTGTACCTCTCGCCGATGCTGCACTGGCTGGGCACCTCGCCGGCGTTCGACGGCCGCTTCGTCGGGCGCTACACGCAGCAGTGGACCCTGCCCGGCACGTCGCTCTCGACGTGGGACCGGATGGGCTACGACCCGGCCAGCGACAACGGCGCGCAGCAGTGGCGTGACGTGTACTGGTCGTTCGGCCAGAACCTGGTGGACATGAACCAGCTCGCGACGGCCGAGCAGCGCTGGGACCTCCTCGGCGTCGGGCTCGTGCTCAAGGCGTGGGGCTGGCTCGTGCTGACCGACCTCCACGGCGAGATCATCGTCCGCGAGGCGATCGACGCGTCGAAGTTCAGCTTCAACTACGACACGCAGGACTACGCCTACACCGAGGTCCGGACGCTCCTCGACTCGGCGATCGTGCTGCTCAACCGCACCGACGGCGCGGTGGACGCGGGCTATCTCGGCCGCACCGACGTCATCTACGGCGGGGACCGGACCAAGTGGCTGCGGTTCGCCCACGGCCTCAAGGCGATCACGCTCAACCACTACTCGAACAAGGCGACCTACGACCCGGCGACGGTGATCGCCGAGGTGGACCTCGCCTTCACGTCGAACGCCGACGACGCGCTCCTGCGCTACACGGGCACGCAGCCCGGGTTCGAGGACTACAACTTCCTCGGCCGCACGCGCAACAACCTGACGAACTACCGGCAGACGCAGTTCGTGTTGAACCTGATGAACGGGACGGCGTTCGGCGGCGTGGTGGACCCGCGCATGAGCCGGATGCTCTCGCCGTCGCCCGACGGGCAGTACCGCGGCCTCGACATCAACGTCGTGGGCTTCGGCGCGCTCACCGCGGCGCAGCAGCCGAACAACTTCATGGGCTACGCCGGCACCGGCGGCCTCGCGCTCCCCAGCCGCTACCTGTTCGCGGACAAGGTGCGCTTCCCGATCATGACGTACGCGCAGCTGCAGTTCGTCAAGGCGGAGGCGGCGTACCGCTCGGGCAACCGGGCGCTCGCGCTGACGGCGTACACCAACGGCATCTCGTCGCACATCGACTTCGTCAACGCACGCAACGCGGATGACGGCCAGACGCCGACCCAGATCACCCCGGCCGAGAAGTCGGCGTTCCTCGCGAACACGGCGATCGTGCCGACGGACCCCAACCTGCTCTCGCTGACGCGCATCATGTCGCAGAAGTACATCGCGCAGTGGGCGTGGGGGCACAACGAGATCTGGATGGACCTCCGCCGCTACCACTACACGGACATCGATCCCGTCAGCACGGTGCAGGTGTTCCCGGGCTTCACGCCGCCGACCACGCTGTACCCGGACAACGGCGGCAAGATCGTGCAGCGCATCCGCCCGCGGTACAACTCGGAGTACGTCTGGAACCGCGACGGCCTGAACGCGATCGGCGGCCTGGCCCTCGACTACCATACCGTCCCCCTCTGGATCACCCAGCCGTGAGCGCACCCATGACCAAGACCCGACTCCTCGGGGCCCTCCTGGCGACGCTGGCCCTCGCGGCCTGCGGCGAGAAGAACCAGGTCCAGGACATCGCCGGCGCACCCCCCGGCGCGTACGTCAAGTTCTTCAACTTCGGCATCAATGCGCCGCAGGTGAACTTCTACGCCGGCGCGCAGAAGATGACCGCGATCAGCTCCACCACCGGCGTCGAGGCCACCACCGGCGTCGCCTACGGCAGCGTCGGATCGGGCGGCTTCTACGGCGCGATCGAGCCCGGCACGTACGACATCACCGGGCGCATCGCCGCCGCGGTGGACAAGGACCTCGCCATCGCCACCGTGAACACGGCGCTGGCGGACGGCCACGCGTACTCGTTCTACCTCACCGGGTTCTACAACACGACCACGAAGCAGTCCGATGCGTTCGTCATCGAGGACGTGCTCCCCCCGGCGATCGACTTCTCGACCGCCTACGTCCGCTTCGTGCACGCCTCGCCGAACGCCAACCCACTGCAGCTGATCGCACGGGCCGTGGCGCCGGCGACGATCGTGGACTCGATCGGCGGCGTGATCGCGTTCAAGAACGCCGGCGCCTTCGAGGCCGTGGTGCCCGGTACGTACAACCTCGCCCTGCGCTACGCCGCCGCGACCACCGATGCGGTGACGCGGACGAACGTGGGCTTCGTGGCGGGCCGCGTGTACACGATCACCCTGCGCGGCGACATCACCGTGACCTCCGGGACGGCCACCAACCGGCCGTTCCTCGACAACACGGCCAATCGCTGACGGCCCCTCGCTCCCGGCAGGACCCGAGGCCCCGGCACATCGCCGGGGCCTCGGTGTTCTCCCCCCGACCCGCTACGTTCCGGCAGCCCGGAGCCCATGATGGAGATCTTCAAGGAGTTCACCTTCGAGGCGGCGCACCGCCTCCCGCACGTGCCGGACGGCCACAAGTGCGCGCGGCTGCACGGCCACTCATTCCGCATCGCGGTGCACGTGCGCGGCCCGGTGGGCGCGACGACCGGCTGGGTGATGGACTTCGCCGACCTCAAGACGGCGTGGAGGCCGCTCCACGAGGCGCTCGACCACCGCTACCTGAACGAGATCCCGGGACTCGAGAACCCGACGAGCGAGGTGCTCGCCGCCTGGATCTGGGACCGTCTCGCTCCCGGCCTGCCGGGGCTCGCGAAGCTCGTGCTGCGCGAGACCTGCACGTCGGGGTGCGTGTACGAGGGACCGCGCTGACGCCCACCGGCCGGATCACGCGGCGGCGCGCCGACGGCGCCGCGCGCCGCGTCAGCCCTGATGCGCGGCCCGCGTGAGCCGGTCGCGCACGCCGTCCCACGCCGCGCGCGCGGGGACCATCTCGATCACCACGCTCGCGCAGCCGGCGTCGTCCGCGGCGTGCAGTGCCTCGTACAGCGCGGCGGCGTAGCCGAGGGCGTCGGCCGGCAGTTCGCGGTGGAACGCCGCGCCGGAGACGGCGACCTCCCGCCGCGGGGCGGTGCTCCAGGTGAGCGCGCCCACCCTGCCGCCCGCGGCGATCGCCTCGCGCAGTGCCGCCCCGAACGCGGCCGCGTCCACGAGCCGCACCTGCGCGCGCGGCGCGTAATGCCGCGCGATCATCCCCGGCGCGGCGCGCGGGGCGTCCTCGTGGTCCGGCGCGGCCGGTGCGGCGAGCGGCCCGGTGACCGCCTCGAGCGCCTGGCGCGGGATGGTGCCCGGGCGGAGCAGCGTCGGCGGGTCGGTGGTGAGGTCCACCACGGTGCTCTCGATGCCGACGTCGGTGCGGCCGCCGTCGAGGATCAGGTCCACGCGGTCACCGAGCGCGCGCACGACGTGCGCGGCGGTGACGGGGGAGAGATGCGTGAAGCGGTTCGCGCTCGGCGCCGCGAGCGGGATCCCCGCCTCGGCGATCAGCGCGCGCGCCACGGGATGCGCCGGCACGCGCACGGCGACGCCGTCGCGGCCCGCGGTCACGACGTCGGGCACCTCGGGGCGCCGCGGCAGCACGAGCGTGAGCGGGCCCGGCCAGAAGCGCGCGGCGAGCGCCTCGGCGAGCGGCGGCCACGCGCGCACCAGCGCCCGCGCCCCCTCGGCGTCGGCGACGTGCGCGATGACCGGATTGAAGGACGGCCGTCCCTTCGCCTCGAAGATCCGGCGGACCGCGTCGGCGTCGAGGGCGTTGGCGCCGAGGCCGTAGACGGTCTCGGTGGGGAAGGCGACGAGCCCGCCGGCGCGCAGGATGGCCGCCGCCTGCCGGAGCACCGTGGGATCCGGCGCGTCCGGCGACACCGGGAGGACCCGCGCCGTCACGACCCGCCGCTCGCGATGCGCGCGCACTCGGCGAGGACCGCCCCGCCGACGAACAGCGCCGCCTCGTCGGGATCGAAGCGCGGCGTGTGCACGCCGCTCCGCTCGCGGCCCTCGCGCCAGGTGCCGATGCGCATGAAGCAGCCGTCCATGCGCTCGGTGTAGTACGCGAAGTCCTCGCCGCCCATGTTGGCCGTGGCGAGGACGCGGAGTGCCTCGTCGCCCAGCAGTGCGCCGGCGGCCTGCTGGGCCCACGCGGCGGCGCGGGGCGTGTTCACGAGCGGCGGCGTGCCATCGTGCAGCGTCACCTCGGCGCGGACGCGGTGCGTGGCCGCCACCGACTCGGCGAGCGCGCGGACGCCCTCGCGCAGCAGCGTGCGCGCGGCGGGGACCGTCGCGCGGATGGTCCCGGCGCAGCGCGCGCGCTCGGGGATGACGTTCGCGGCGGCGCCGGCCTCGACCACGCCGACGCTCACGACGCCGGGCAGTCCCGGGTCGAGGCGGCGCGAGACGAGGGTCTGCACCTCCATCACGAACGCGGCGAGCGCGACGACCGGGTCGCGCGTGTCCTGCGGGCGCGCGCCGTGGCCGCCGGTGCCGTGGAAGACGATGGTGAACTCATCGGTGCTCGCAGCCAGCGGCCCGGACGTCGCGACGACCTCGCCGACGCGGAAGCGCCAATCCACGTGCCCGCCGAAGATGGCGGCGACACCGTCGAGCGCCCCGCTCGCGAGCACCTCGCTCGCACCCTGGCCCACCTCCTCCGCGGGCTGGAGGATGAGGCGCACATCGCCGGCGGCGGGCGCCCGGGCGAGCAGCAGCCCTGCGGCGACGGTCCACGACGCGTGCATGTCGTGGCCGCAGGCGTGCATCACGCCGTCGTGCCGCGATGCGAACGGGAGCCCCGTCTCCTCGTGGATCGGCAGCGCGTCGATGTCGCCGCGGAGCGCGATGACGGGCGCGCCCGGCACGCGACCCGGGATCGTGGCGACGAGCCCCGTGCGCGCGATGGCGCGCACGTCGGGGATGCCCGCGGCCTGGAGCGCCGCGCGCAGCGTCGCCTGCGTGCCCGACTCCTGCCACGAGAGCTCGGGCGCGGCGTGCAGCGTGCGACGCAGCGTGACGACGGCCTCGCGTTCGGCGGCGGTGAAGCGGTCGAGGCACGCGGCGACGCGCGCCTCGCGGGCCGCGGCGACGGTGGCGGACGGGGCGGCGCCGCTCACGCGCGCAGCTCCTCGGTGCGCACGGTGATGCGCGCGAGGTGGTCGGTGTCCACGGTCACGCCGATGCCCGGGCGATCGAGCGGCACGCGCACCATCCCCTCGGCGTCCATCGTCCATTCGGGGGTCACGACATCCTTCGCCCAGTAGCGCGCGCTCGGCGAGAGGTCGCCGGGGAGCGTGAAGTTGGGGAGCGAGGCGAGGGCGACGTTGTAGGCGCGGCCGATGCCGCTCTCGAGCATGCCGCCGCACCAGACGGGGATCCCCATCTGCTCGCAGTAGTCGTGGATGGCGAGGCTGGCGGTGAAGCCGCCGACGCGGCCGGGCTTGATGTTGATGATGCGGCCGGCGCCGAGGGTGACCATGTCCTGCGCGCGGTCGAGCGAGGTGATGGACTCGTCGAGGCAGAGCGGCGTGCGGAGCCGGCGCTGCAGCTCGGCGTGGCGCACGAGGTCATCCCACGCGAGCGGCTGCTCGATCATCATGAGGCCGAGGTCATCGAGCGCCGCGAGGCGGTCGGCGTCGGCGAGGGTGTAGGCGTTGTTGGCGTCGGCCATCAGGTGCGCCTCCTCGCCGACGGCGGTCCGCACCGCGCGCACCCAGTCCACGTCGTGCCCGGGCGCGATCTTGATCTTCACCTTGTTGTAGCCCTCGGCGATCGCGGCCTCGGCCCTCTGGATGAGGGCGTGGACGTCGCGCTGGATGCCGAGCGAGATGCCGGTGGCGATGCGGTCGCGCGTGCCGCCGATGAGGCGGGCGAGCGGGACGCCGGCCTTGGTGGCGGCGAGGCCCCACATCCCCATCTCGAGCGCGGCCTTGGCCATGTTGTGGCCGCGGACGTCGCGGTCGAGGCGGTCGTGCACGTCGCCGGGTGCGTCGATCGCCCGGCCGAGGAGGCGCGGGGCGAGGACGCGGACGAGGGTCGGCCACGCGGTGTCGAGCGTCTCGGGCGAGTAGTTGGGCTCGTCGTCCACGACGCACTCGGACCAGGCCTGCGCGCCGTCGCGGTCGAAGAGCTCGCAGAGGATGATGCGCCGCTCGCGGACCTCGCCCGAGGAGATGCGGAAGGGTTCGCGGAGCGTGAGGCGGATCTCGCGCAGGACGAGGCGGTCGAGGGTCAGCATGGGCGGGGGGGTCAGGCCGGGCGGCGCGTGAGCAGGTAGGTGCCGCCGGCCTCGTCGGGGACGAAGCCGCGCACGTGGTAGCCGCGCGGCAGGTAGTGCGTGAAGGCGCGGCGCGTCGCGAAGCGCCACTGCCGCGCGGCGGCGACGTCGCTGGCGGCGAGCTGCGTGATGTCGCGCGGGATGCGGATGCCGACCTCGGTTTCGTCCACCAGTTCGCCCTCGCGGGCGCCCTCGCCGACCACGAGCGGGAGGGCGGCGGGCAACCGGTCGAGCGGCGCGGCCTGCGCGGCGGGATCCACCGGCCACGCGAGGACGTAGCGGTCGGTGGGCATGTCGCCCTGCAGCGGCGAGTTGGTCGCCTCGCCGTACATCGCGACGACGTACTCATCCACCCGCGCGCCCATCTTGTTGAGGTTCAGGTGGGCGTTGCGCGCGACGAGCGGGTCGAACGTCCAGTAGATGGTGCGGATGCCGAGCCGGCGGCAGTGGTCGCGCTGGAACTCCTTGAGCGCGACCGCGAGCCCGGAGCCGCGCGCCTCGGGCCGGAGCGCGAGCATGTCGGACCAGTGCATCAGCGCGCCGTCCTTCACGCCGGTCACGCCGAAGACGTAGCCGAGCATGGTGCCGTCGGGGGCGAAGGCGCCGGCGCAGACGCCGCCGGTCTTCTGCGCGACGAGCAGCATCGCGGCCGGGACCTTCTCGGTGAAGTCGTGGCCCCAGGTGAGCTCCTGCAGCTCGACGCACTTGGCGCGATCCTCGTGGGACTCGAAGTACCGGATCGTGGCGGAGGCGGACACGGGCAGGTGCGGCGGGGCAGGGGACTGAGGGGCGGGCACTGGCGGTCCCAGCTAAACTATGGGCGATGCTCCGTCTTCGCGCCCTCCGTCCCGCGGTCCTCGGCGTCGGCCTGCTGGCCGCGGCGCTGCCGCATGCCGGGCGGGCGCAGGCCGCGGTGCCAGCCGCGGGGCCAGCCGCGGTCGCGGGTGCGCGCACCGACACGATCCGGCCCGCACCCATCGTCACGCGCGGCGACCTCGGACGCCTCGCCCTCGGCGCCGTCGCCGCGACCGCGCTGATCCCGGTGGACCGCGCGGTGCGCGATGCGCTGCGGCGTCCGGGGCTCCAGGAGAACGGGACGCTCGGCTCGCTGGAGCAGCTCGGCGACGCGTGGGGCGGCGGCGGGACGCTCGTCGCGGGGGTCGCGCTCTGGGGCGGCGGCCGTCTCGCCCATCGTCCGACGGTCGCCGCCGCGGGGCTGCGGGCGGTCGAGGCCGTCGCGGTCTCGGGCGTCATCACCGGGACGCTCAAGGGGATCCTCGGGCGGGCGCGGCCGCGGGTGGACTCGACGGAGGTCCGCGATTTCCGCCTGCTGCGCGGCATGGAGGAGGGCGGGGACTACCAGTCCATGCCCTCGGGCCACACCACCGCCGCCTTCGCGTTCGCGGCGGCCGTCACGAACGAGGTCGCGATGCGCTCGCCGGCGTACGCCCGGGCGGTGGGGATCACCACGTTCACGCTCGCGGGCGTGACGGGCTGGTCGCGGATGCACAGCAACGCGCACTGGCTGAGCGACGTGACGATGGGCGCGACGGTCGGCATGGTGAGCGGCTGGGCGGTCACGCGGTGGCACCGCACGCGCCCCGGCAACCGCGTGGACGCGTGGGTGCTCGGCGTGCCCGGCGGCCGTACCCGGCTCGGAGTCTCGGTCGCGTGGCGATAGACGGCATCTTCATCACCGCGGAGCTCGAGGGGGAGCTCGCGCAGCGCGTGCACGCGCACCAGCTGCGCTTCGACCCGCGGATGGCGAACCACCTGCCGCCGCACGTGACGCTGATCGGCTCGTCGGGCGCGGGGCCGATCCCGGCGACGGTGCCGGTCGCCGAGCTCAAGGCGCGCATCCTGCCGGCGGTCGCGGCGATCGCGCCGCTGCGGCTCCGCTTCGGCCCGCCCGAGCGGTTCGTGCTGCGCGACATCATCTCGCTCCCGCTCGACCCGCACGGGCCGATCCGCCAGCTGCACGAGGCGCTCAAGACCTGCGGCCTCCCGATGAACGTGCCGCGGTATCCGTTCACGCCGCACTGCACGCTCTCGATGTTCCCCGAGCTCACGAAGGAGAACGTCCGCGCGATGCTCGCGATCCGCGAGGACGAGCCGTTCACGCTGCACACGCTCTGCGTGTACCACACCAAGGAGCCGCAGAAGCCGAAGCTGCTGTTCACGGCACCGCTCGGCGGCGCGGTGCCCGCGTGAGCGGCGTGCGCGTGGCACGCCTCGCGGGCCTCGCGGCCGCGCTCTGCCTCGCCCTCCCCCTCGACGCCCAGGTCCGGATGCTCCGCTCCACCGACATCGACGCGCTCCCCGCGAAGCCGCCGACGGCGCGCCTCGCGTACGGCGACGACCCGCTCCAGTTCGGCGACCTGCGCCTGCCGGAGGGCGCCGGCCCGTTCCCGGTGGTCATCGTCGTGCACGGCGGCTGCTGGCTCGCGCGCTATGGCGTGCAGAACTCCACGGCGCTCGCCGATGCGCTGCGCGACGCGGGCTTCGCGACCTGGAACATCGAGTACCGCCGGATGGGCGATGCCGGCGGCGGATGGCCGGGCACCTTCCTGGACGTCGGGCGCGCCGCGGACCACGTGCGCGTCCTCGCGCGCCGCCATCCGCTCGACCTCACGCGCGTCGTCGCGATCGGCCACTCCGCCGGCGGGCAGCTCGCGCTCTGGCTCGCCGCGGCCCCCAACGTGCCGGCCGCGAGCCCCGTGCACCGCGACGATCCCATCGTCCTCAAGGGCGCGGTCGCGCTCGCCGGCATCTTCGATCTCGAGGACTTCCGCACCTACTCCGCGAACACCTGCGGCGATGTCGTGGACCCGCTGCTCGGCGGGACGCCGGCGCAGGTGCCCGAGCGGCTCGCCGCGGTCTCGCCGCGGGCCCTGCTCCCGTTCCCGGTGCCGCACGTGCAGATCACCGGCTCGCTCGACCTCGTGATGCCGGCGGCCGCGCTGGCGAAGCACGAGGCGGCGGCGCGCGCCTCGGGGAGCGCGTTCGAGCTCATCGTGCTCGACGGCCTCGGCCACCACGAACTGATGTCGCCGCGCACCGCAGCGTTCCCGGTGATCGTGCGCGCCCTCCAGGGACTGCTGGCGCGCTGAGCGCGCGCGCGCTCCGTGGCGCGCCGCCCGGCCGACGCGTCAGTGCGCGGGCGGCTGCGGGCTCTCGACGTCGGGTGCGGTGACGGCGCGCAACCAGCGGGCGATCGCCCCGTAGTAGGTCGCCGAGTCCGCCTTGAAGGCGCGGTCGTGCCCGCCGGTGAGCGGCACGAACTCCTTGGGTGCGCCGGCCGCCGCGAAGAGCGCCTCGCCGAAGCGGTACGGGATCACCGCGTCATCGGTCGCGTGCAGCAGCAGCTTGGGCATCGCGATCGAGTCCATGCGCGCCGCCGAGGCGAAGCGCTGCGTCGCGATGAGCCGCACCGGGAGCCACGGATACACCGACGCGCCGACGTCGGGCACCGACGTGAACGCGCCCTCGAGCACGAGCCCGGCCGCCTCGGCGTGCGCGGCGAGGTGCGTCGCGACACCGGAGCCGAGCGAGTGGCCGTAGATGATGATCCGGTCGCGCGGGATGCCGCGCACCGTGACCATCCAGTCGTAGACCGCCTGCGCGTCGCGGTACACCCCGGCCTCGTCGAGCACGGCGTCCTCGCTGGCGCCGAAGCCGCGGTAGTCGAAGGTCACGAGCCCGAGACCGGTCGCGACCATCGCGCGCGCCCACTCCTGCCGCAGCGGGATGGAGATGTTCCCGGCGTTGCCGTGACAGACGAGCATCCAGAAGCCGGTGGCGGTGGCTGAATCCGCCGGCGGGATGACCCACGTGACGAGCGCGACCGAGTCGGGCGTGGTCACGCGCGCGGGCTCGACGCGGAGGTCGGGCGCGGGGGCGATCATCGTGCGGCCGCCGTACGCCGCCGGCGCGAACACGATGCGGCGCTCGTTGATCCGCAGGTACGCGATCGCGCCGAGGTAGCCGAGGGCGAGCAGCCCGACGGGGACCGCGAACAGCCAGCGCCGCGACCGCGGCGCTTCGGCAGGGAGGGCGGCGGCGACGCGCGGCATCGCCTACTTGAGGGCCTTCTCGATCGCCGCGGCGAGCTGCTGGTCGCCGCCGACGCCGGTGTAGATGATGGTGCCGCGCCGGTCGAGGATCACGATGTAGCTCGTGGCCGGCACGTCGTACTGGCCCACCGCGTCACCGCGGCGGTCGAAGAAGTGCGTGAAGCCCTGCAGGTGCTCGGCGACGTAGCGCTTCACGCGCTCCGGCGTCTGGTTGACGCTCACCGCGACGCCGACGAACGCGACCTTGCCGGCGTACTGCCGCTGCAGCGCGGTGAGCTGCGGCTCGAGCTGGCGGCAGTTGGGGCACCAGGTGGCCCAGAACTCGATCACCGCCGGCCTGCCGGCGAAGGCCGTGCCGAGCTTCGCGGCGGCGCCGTCGAGCGTCTCGACCGTGGCGTCGGGCGCCTTGGCGCCGACCTCGAGCCCGAACTGCGCCTCGGCGCGCCCGGGGGCGAGCAGGGCGAGCGCGAGCGCGCCCGCCGCCAGCATCGGGCGGCGCGCGAGGCGCCGCAGGACCGTCCGACCGATCGCGATCATATCAGCAGCTTCCCCATCTCCACGAGGTAGTACTCGGCCACGCCGAGCATCACGAGGGCGAAGCCGCGCTTCACCCAGAGCATCCACGCGCCGGCGCGCGGCAGCCGCGCCACGAGCCCGCTGGCGAGTCCCACCGCCACCAGCAACGCGCACATCCCGACCGAGAACACGAAGAGATACACGAACCCGAGCGCTGCGCTCCCCGTCCGCGTCACCCAGGTGAGGACGGCCAGCATGACCGGCGCGCCACAGGGGGCGGCGACGAGCCCGCTCATCGAACCCATGATGAAGGCGCCGGCGGCGCGTCCGCCGGTGCCGGCGGTGGCGGCCCGCCGCACGAGCGCGGCCGGCAGCCGCACCGGGATCACGTCGAGCATCGCGAGCGCGGCGAGCACGAGCAGGTTCGCCATCGCGAAGTAGAGCCACGGGTTCGTGCTCACCGTCCCGAACATCGTGCCGGTGAGGCCGGCGACGAGCCCGAGGATGGAGTACACCGTGGCGAGGCCGAGCACGTAGGCGAGCGTGAGCGCGCCGGTGCGCCAGCGCGGCGCGGGCGCGTCGCCCACCGACTGCCCGCCGACGATCGCCGCCGTGATCGGGATCATGGGATAGATGCACGGCGTGAACGACGTCAGCACCCCGGCGATGAAGACGAGCGGGATCGCGGTCGCGGGGCTGCTGCTGAGGCGTTCGGCGAGAGCGGCGATATCCATGGACGGGGGAGGGAGCGGCGCAGACGGGGCGGTCAGGGGCGGTCGGCGAGGATCGCCAGCGTCGTGCCGGCCGAGACGGCCAGGGTGCGCCGCACGTGGAGCACCACCCCGGCCTGCGGGGCGCGCACCGCGGTCCGCGCCCCGGATGAACCGATGAAGGTGCCGAGGAGTTCACCGGCGCGCACGGCGGCCTCGGGGGCGACCGCGGGGACCCAACGGCCGGTGGCGGGGGCGGTGGACACGGTCCGGCGCGCATGGACGACCATCGGGCCGGCAGGGCCGGCGACGGCCGCGCCGTCGGCGGCCTCGGTGTCCGCGACGCCGGTCGCGGTGACGCCGGTGGCCGCGGATCCCGGGCCGAGCATGCCGTGGTGCGCGAGCACGCGGCGCACCCCGCGCTCGAAGGCGGCGGTCGCGGCCGAGTCCTCGGCGGTGCTGCCGGCCTCGAAGACGGTGATTGCGGGGACGCCGGCGAGGTGGGCGGCGGTCTGCAGGAAGCGCGCATCGGCGAGCTGCCGCGGGCCGTCGGCATCCCACACGACCCGCGGCGCGCCCCAGGCGCGCGCGAGGGCGAGCGCGGCCGTGTCCACCGCCGGGTCGAGTCCCGGGTGGGCGGCGTAGGCGAAGCGCCCGACGCGTTCCTCGCCGTCGGAGCCGTGGAGGTCCACGAGATAGTCGCTCTCTGCAACTATCGAGACCATCAGCGTGTGGGCGAGGCGCTCGGTGGGGCGGCCGTCGGCGCGGCCGGGGAAGACGCGGTTGAGGTTGAGGGAGTCCACGGGGCTGCGCTGCGCGAGGCCGCTCGCGAGGGCGGCCTCGTGGGCGGCGGGGACGAGCAGCACGCGGCCGCGCTGCAGCGCGCCGGGGAGCCAGCCGGCGGCGCGGTCGAGCGCGGCCACGGCGGCGCGCTTGCCGCCGTGCACGCCGGCGACGAAGGCGATCGTCGGACCCGGGGCATCGGCGCGGAGCTCGATGATGGTGAAGCTCGGGTCCGAAGCGGTCCCGGCATCCCGGGTCCCGGTGGTCCGTCCCGGCGTGACACCCGTCACCGCCTCGGGGGTACGCGGACGGGTAGGCTGTGGGGTCGCCTGCCCCGGCACGCGCGCGGCCCCGAGGCTCAAGGCCGCGAGCGCGGCCGCCGAGGCTGTGGGGAGGCGAAACCGCCGGCCGCCCTCGCTCGTCCTGTCCCCGGACCTTCCCAGGAGCATGCTCGTGATCGACCGCATCCGCGCAATCTACCCCGCCCTCTCCGAGGCCGTCGCGGCCTCGTGGGTGCCGCTCGCCGTCGCGATGGCCGCGCTCATCCTCGTGTTCCGGGTGAACGCCGCGGGCTGACGCGCCGCCGCCGGAGGTCCCGGACGCCCCGGCCCGCCATGCGCGGGCCGGGGCGTCCCACGTCCGGGCGCTCGCGGGCCGGCGGCCTTCGCGTGGCGGTCGCGTGGCCGTCGCGTGGCCGTCGCGTGGCCGTCGCGTGGCCGTCGCGTGGGTGTCCCGCGCCGCTAGATTGCGTGACCGCCGCACGGCGCCGAATGCGCCCGGGCTGACGTCCCGCCCCGCCGTGCCCCGCCCTCGCTCACGCCCTCCGCCCTCCCTGCCCGTGGCACCGCAATTCATCTACGTCATGAAGGGGCTGAAGAAGGTCATCCCCCCTTCGCGCATCATCCTCGACGACATCTGGCTCTCGTTCTATCCCGGCGCCAAGATCGGCGTGCTCGGCCCCAACGGCGCGGGCAAGTCGTCGCTGCTGCGGATCATGGCCGGGGTGGACCAGGACTTCCAGGGCGAGGCCTGGCCGCACAAGGGCACGAAGATCGGCTATCTCCCGCAGGAGCCGCAGCTCGACGAGTCGCTCGACGTGCGCGGCAACGTCGAGCTCGGCGTGAAGCCGCAGCGCGACCTCCTGAAGCGGTTCGAGGAGATCTCGCTGAAGTTCGCCGAGCCGATGAGCGACGACGAGATGAACAAGCTCATCGAGGACCAGGGGCGGGTGCAGGAGCAGATCGACGCGCACGACCTCTGGAACCTCGACAACAAGATCGAGGTGGCGATGGACGCGCTGCGCCTCCCGCCGGGCGACGCGAGCGTCACGAACCTCTCGGGCGGCGAGAAGCGCCGCGTGGCGCTCTGCCGGACGCTGCTCGAGGAGCCGGACATGCTGCTCCTCGACGAGCCGACGAACCACCTCGACGCCGAGTCGGTGGCGTGGCTGGAACACTTCCTCGAGAGCTTCCCCGGCACGGTGGTGGCGATCACGCACGACCGCTACTTCCTCGACAACGTCGCGAAGTGGATCCTCGAGCTCGACCGCGGGCGCGGCGTGCCGTACGAGGGCAACTACTCCGGCTGGCTGGACCAGAAGCGGACGCGCCTCGCGCAGGAGGAGAAGCAGGCCTCGGCGCGGCAGCGGTCGCTCGAGCGCGAGCTCGAGTGGGTGCGGATGGCGCCGCGCGCGCGGCAGGCCAAGAGCAAGGCGCGCCTCCAGGCGTACGAGGAGCTGGCGAGCGAGGCGCAGAACGAGCGCATCGCGGCGAACGAGATCATCATCCCGCCGGCGCCGCGCCTCGGCAACGACGTGGTGATCGCGAAGGGCCTCACCAAGGGCTTCGGCGACCGGCTGCTGATCGACAAGCTCGACTTCTCGCTCCCGCGCGGCGGCATCGTCGGCATCATCGGCCCCAACGGCGCCGGCAAGACGACGCTCTTCCGGATGATCGCCGGCAGCGAGCGGCCCGACGGCGGATCGCTGACGGTCGGCGAGACGGTGCAGCTCGCCTACGCCGACCAGACGCGCACGCTCGACCCGAACCGGACGGCGTGGGAGGAGATCTCCGGCGGGCACGAACTGGTGCTGGTCGGCAAGAAGGAGATCAACAGCCGCGCCTACCTCTCGAGCTTCAACTTCAAGGGCACCGACCAGCAGAAGAAGGTCGGCATCCTGTCGGGCGGCGAGCGCAACCGGCTGCACCTCGCGAAGACGCTGATGAGCGGCGGCAACCTGCTGCTCCTCGACGAGCCCACCAACGACCTCGACGTGGACACGCTCCGCGCGCTCGAGGTGGCGCTGCTCGACTACTCCGGCTGCGCGGTGGTGATCTCGCACGACCGCTGGTTCCTCGACCGCGTGGCGACGCACATCCTCGCCTTCGAGGGGAACTCCGAGGTGGTCTGGTTCGAGGGCAACTACCAGGCGTACATCGAGGACCTGAAGCGGCGGAAGGGCGCGGACGCGGACCAGCCGCACCGGATCAAGTTCAAGCCGCTGGTGCGATAGCCGGCGGCGGTGCGGTACGGGAAGGGGCGGCCAGGCGGCCGCCCCTTCGTGCGTCGGGGGGGGCCGCGCGCGGCGCGCGCGCGGCGCGCCAACCGCCAACGCGCCCCCGCGACGTGACGTATGTTCTGCGCGGTGATCGCCTCCCTCTGACTCGCACCCCCCCTGCCCATGCGACTCCTTCGTCCCCTCTCCGCGGCGCGCACGACCGTCGGCGCGGCCACCCTCGCGGCCGCGTGCCTGCTCCCCGTGGGGACCCTCTCCGCGCAGCGGCCCGCAGGAGCCGCGGCCGGCCCGGTCGGCGGCACCGTGCCGCTCGCCTTCCCGACCGACGATCCCGTGCTCAAGCGCCTCTGGACGCTCGGCATGGACTCCTCGCAGACCGAGCGGCTCGCGCAGGTGATGTTCGACTCCATCGGGCCGCGCCTCACCGGCAGCCCCGGCTTCGCGTCGGCGAGCGACTGGGTCGTGGCGCAGTACAAGCAGTGGGGCATCGACGCCCGGCGTGACGTGTACGGCACGTGGCGCGGCTGGCGGCGCGGCCTCTCGCACATCGACCTCGTGGGGCCGCGGCCGCGGTCGCTCGAGGGCACGATGCTCGCCTGGAGCCCGGGCACGAAGGGCCGGCCGGTGACGGCCGAGGCGATCATCCTGCCGAAGTTCCGCGACAGCACGGAGTTCGTGCGCTGGCTGCCGCAGGCGCGCGGGAAGATCGTGCTCCTCTCGCCGGCCTTCCCGACCTGCCGCCCGTCGGAGGACTGGGCGCGCTGGGCGACGCCGGCGTCGAAGGGGCGGATCGATTCGATCATGGCGGCCATCCAGGCCGACTGGGCGCCGGACACGCGCGACAGCACGAAGCTCTACCGCGGCACCGGCCGCTCGATGGGCCTCGGCACGGGCACGCTCGGCATGCGGCTCGAGCAGGCGGGCGTGGTGGGCATGATCACCTCGCGCACGAAGCTCTCGGGCTTCGGCGGCGGAGCGGGCGGGCGCGGCGGCTTCGGCGGGCCCGGCGGGCAGGGGCCCGCACCGGTCGGCAACATGAGCGGCGGCGGACCGGCCGCGTCGGTGCGCGCGGCCGCGGGCGCGCCGCCGCAGGGCGCGGGCGGCTGGGGCGTGATCGAGATCTTCGAGACGTACAACACGGTCGCCCCG
>JAIBBJ010000079.1 GCA_019694735.1 Gemmatimonadaceae bacterium
GAACTTCGGCACGGCCGGCGGCATCGGCGGCGCGGCGCCCATCGGGCGCGACGGGGTCGGCGGCGCAGTGGGCGCGCCTGGCGCGGTGGGCCCGGGCGGGGCGCTGGCTACCGGGGTGGACAGCGGTGCGACGGGCGGAACGCCGGGAATCGCGGCAGCAGGCGACGCGACTGGCGTGGCCGGGGCAGCGGCCGCTGGTGCGGCCGGCACTGCCGGGACGCCTCCCATCGGCGTGGACCGCCGCAGTTCGGGCGCCGGAGCGTCCTCCGACCCGCGAGGCGCACGGATGATGACGCCCGGCGTGAAGCTCGGAGTCGCGCGTCGGGCCGGCGGCGGCGCGGTGAAGGGCGTCGAGAATGGCGCGGCCGGCCCCGAGATGCGAGCCGGTGGCGGCGCGGCTGGAGCACTCGCGGGCGTGGTGCGCGGCGCCGGGGCGGCCATCCCTGGCGTCGAAACGCGCCGCGGCGGCAGCGCGACTCCCTCCGGGGCGGCCTCAGCGTCCGACTCGAGCACCGCGCGGCTGGCCGCACCCGGCGAGGGGGCCGCCATCCCGACGTGGATCACCGCGCCGCATACGGAACAACGCGCCCGCACACCGCCCGGTGGCACCTTCGCCGGGTCGACCCGGAAGACCGACTGGCACTCCGCGCACGAAACGTTCACCGCTCCTCCCTCGCCCGCTGTGTGGAGACCGGCGTCACCGGATTGGCGCCGGCAGGGCCGTCACCGCGCCGATCGACCGAGAACACCGACCCGTAGAGCGTCTTCGCGTAGCTCTTCATCTCGGTCGCGAGCTCGCTCACCTGCCCGGCGTGCGTGAACTGCCGCCGTTCGTTCGTCACGACACCGATCGAGACCGTCATCAGCGGCACCTTATGCAGCTGCCCGCGCCGATCCTTGCCGAAGTAGTAGCCGGCCCGCCGGTCCTGCTCGCTGTACTGGTAGGGCACGAGCGTGTCGAAGACCGTGACGATCTCCGCGCACGTCTCCTGCACCTGCTCCACCGGGATCACGAAGATGAAGTCATCACCGCCGATGTGCCCGACGAAGCCGTCCTCCCCGCAGGTCCCCTTGACCACATCGTGCAGGATCTTCGAGAGGATGCGGATGACGCGATCACCGTCGTAGTACGAGTAACGATCGTTGAATTCCTTGAAGTGGTCGAGGTCCGCATAGCAGACGGCGAAGCGCAGCTTCCCCTCGATGCGGCGCATGATCTCCGTCTCGATCTCGATCGTGCCCGGCAGCCGCGTGCTCGGATGGACGTAGGTATCGCGATCGGAGCGCCGCAGCAGCGCGTCGAGCCGCAGGAGCACCTCGTGCCCCCCGAGTCCCTCGCGCAGCACCTCGTCGGCGCCCGCGTCGAAGGCGGCTGCGAACGCGGCATCGTCCGGGCGCGTGGCCATCACGACCGGCACGATCCCGGTGAACGAGTCCGCCTTCAGCCGCCGGCACGTCTTGAGGGCGGCGATCGGGTGCTGCCGCGCATCGCAGATCACGAGCCGCGGTCGGGCGCGCAGTGCCGCCGACATGACGTCATCCCCGGAGCCGACACTCCGCGTCGGGAGGTGCCGCTCGTCGAGCCACTGCCGAACGGTCTCGGGCAGCGGCTGGCCATCCGGAGCGAGGATGAGGGCGATCGATTGCGACACGCAGGCAGCGGGGCTGGAGAGAGCGGAAGATACCGGGTGCCCTACGGCAGTGTCAAAGGACGATGCGGCAAGCAGTTAGGAAACCTGTTCGGGTGCCGCCGGGGTCGCCTGATCCACCACCATGACCGGGATCCCGTCCCGGACCGGATAGACGAGGCGGCACGTCGGGCAGACCAGGCCGTCGGCCGCCGGGGTGTCACGAAGTGCACCATGACAACGCGGGCAGGCGAGGATGGCACGGAGGGGCTCGGGAATCATCGGGACTCGTTCGGGAGGGTGTAGCCGAGCCGGCTGAGCGCGCTCGCGCTCTTCCGCCAGTTGGGGAGGACCTTGACCCAGAGATCAAGGAACACGGGACGCCCGATCAGCGGCTCGATCTTCGTCCGCGCGACCTGGCCGATGGCCTTGATCCGCGCCCCCGCGGCGCCGATGAGGATGCGCTTCTGGCTCTCCCGCTCGACGTGGAGGACCGCCCGGATGTAGACCGGATCCTTGGACTCACGGAACTCATCGATGACCACGGCGACACCGTACGGGACCTCGTCCTCCAACTGCTCGAGGACCGTCTCCCGCAGAAACTCGGAGACGAAGAACCGCACCTGCTGCGTGGAGACGTCGTCCGGATCGTAGAGGAACGGACTCTCGGGCAGCCGGGCGCGGACGGCGTCAAGGAGCGTGGCGACGCCCTGTCCGTCGAGGCCGGCCACGAAGAGGGCCCCGGGGTGGCGCGCCTGGAGCACCGCCCGGCGTTCGGCATCGATGCTGTCGGCCTTGTTCAGGACGAGCAGGACGGGCGCCTTCGGCACCGCCGGGAGCTGCGCGAGCACGACGAGCTCCGTCGGCCGGTCGTCGTGCGCATCGACGAGGTGGACGATGACGTCGGCCTCGGCGATCGCCTGGTGGGCCGCGTGCAGCATCGCGCGGTGCAGCGCGTATCGCGGTTCGAGGAGCCCCGGCGTATCGAACAGGACGATCTGCGAGGCATCATCGGTGAGGATACCGACGACACGATCACGGGTGGACTGCGGTTTCGGGGAGACGATCGCCAACCGTTCGCCGACGAGCCGGTTGAGGAGCGTCGACTTGCCGGCGTTGGGGCGTCCGACGATGGTGACGAAGCCGGCGCGGGGCATGGGAGGACGGTAGGTGAGGCGGGGCAAAGACGAAAGCCCCAGCCGCGTGAGCGACTGGGGCTTCCAGGGGTGCCGGCGACGGCCTACTCTCCCGCGGTCTCTCGACCGGAGTACCATCGGCGCTGTAGGGCTTAACGATCGTGTTCGGGATGGGAACGAGTGTGGCCCCTACGCTCTAGTCGCCAGCGAATGTGCGACAACGGAAAGCGGTAGTGTTCGTGTATTGGCGAATCGCAGATCTTGCAGATCGTGCGAATGCTCTGCGGTTGTATTCCTGCCCCTTTCTTGGAGGAAAGGGGGAGTAGTCAAGCCGCACGGGCGATTAGGATGGGTTAGCTCGGAGACCATTGCTGGCCTTCCACTCCCCACCTATCGACGTGGTGGTCTCCCACGGCCCTTCAGGGGACTCAAGGTCCCAGGGAGAGTTCATCTTGGGGACGGCTTCCCACTTAGATGCTTTCAGCGGTTATCCGTGCCGATCATCGCTACCCGGCGGTGCCACTGGCGTGACAGCCGGGACACGAGCGGATCGTCCGACTCGGTCCTCTCGTACTAGAGTCCGCACCCCTCAACTCTCCAACGCCCACAGCGGATACAGACCGAACTGTCTCACGACGTTCTGAACCCAGCTCATGTACCACTTTAACCGGCGAACAGCCGGACCCTTGGGACCTTCTCCAGCCCCAGGATGTGATAAGCCGACATCGAGGTGCCAAACCGCGCCGTCGATGTGAACTCTCGGGCGCGATAAGCCTGTTATCCCCAGCGTACCTTTTATCCGTTGCGCGATAGCCGATCCACACCGGGCTACCGGATCACTACGGCCCACTTTCGTGGCGGCTCGACCCGTCGGTCTCACCGTCAGGCCCCCTTGTGCCGTTACACTCTAAAGCGCGAGTACCGTCCGCGCTGAGGGGACCATGCGCGCGCCTCCGTTACTCTTTCGGAGGCGACCGCCCCAGTCAAACTGCCCACCTGCCACGGTCCCAGCCGCGGTTTGCGCGAGCGTGGTGAGGACGTTACACGAGCCAGGCTGGTATTTCACTGTTGCCTCCGCCCGAGCTAGCGCCCGGGCCTCATCGGCTCCCAGCTATGCTACACAGTCACGAGCGACGTCCAATGACAAGCTGCAGTAAAGGTGCATGGGGTCTTTTTGTCCTGCTGCGGGGACTCGGAATCCTCACCGAGACTGCTATTTCGCCGAGCACCGGGTCGAGACAGTGCCCAAGTCGTTACGCCATTCGTGCAGGTCGGAACTTACCCGACAAGGAATTTCGCTACCTTAGGACCGTTATAGTTACGGCCGCCGTTTACCGGGGCTTCGGCTCAATGCTTCGCCTTGCGGCTAACATCTCCCCTTAACCTTCCGGCACCGGGCAGGCGTCAGTGTGTATACGGCGCCTTGTGCGGCTTGGCACACACCTGTGTTTTTGCTAAACAGTCGCTTGGGCCGATTATCTGCGACCGAAAAGAGCCTGCGACGCGAAGTCGCCAACCCTCATCGGCATCCCTTCTTCCGAAGTTACGGGATCATTATGCCGAGTTCCTTGACCCGGTTTCACTCGTTCACCTTAGGCTACTCGCCTTGCCCACCTGTGTCGGTTTGCGGTACGGACACCTGCAGCATTCCCCACCAGAGCTTTTCTTGCCTGTCGACTCTACGCGACTTGAACTTGGGTTGCCCCGCGTTCTCGTCATCAGGTCTCGGTTGCCCTACACCCTTTCACGGCCATCCACAAAGCCGTTCGCGCTTCGTTCCAGGGTCCCTCTGGGGTTGCTAACACACTGCAGGCGGGGCCGGAATTTTGACCGGCTGTCCATCGTCTACGCCTCTGGGGCCTCGACTTAGGGTCCGCCTCACCCTGCGCTGATTGCCATGGCGCAGGAATCCTTGGGCTTACGGTGTGCGGGGTTCTCACCCGCATTTGCGCGTACTCAATCCGGCATCCTCACTTCTGAACGCTCCACCACACGTTTCCACGGTGGCTTCCAGGCGATCAGAACGCTCCCCTACCCCTCATACAAAGTATGAAGACCAAGCTTCGGCGGGCCGCTTAATCCCGACCATTCTCGGCGCATCCCCACTGGACTGGTGAGCTATTACGCACTCTTTAAAGGAGTGGCTGCTTCTAAGCCAACCTCCCAGTTGTCAGTGTAGGGACACATCCTTCGCTATACTCAGCGGCCACTTCGGGGCCTTAGCTGTGGTTCTGGGTTCTTTCCCTCTCGCCGCTGGACATTATCGCTCAGCGACTGCCTCCCGAGGTCCATTCCATAGGCATTCGGAGTTTGGTTGGGGTTGGTACCAGCTACGCCAGCCCGCGCCCATCCAGTCGCTCTACCTCCTAGGAACATGTCTCGAGGCTCTACCTCAATAGATTTCGGGGAGAACCAGCTATCTCCAGGCTTGATTGGCCTTTCACCCCTACCCACAAGTCATCCGAACGGTTTTCAGCCCATACCGGTTCGGGCCTCCACTGCGTGTTACCGCAGCTTCACCCTGCTCATGGGTAGATCGCCCTGGCTTCGGGTCGTACCCCCAGGAACTCAGTCGCCCTCGTTACAGGACTCGCTTTCGCTGTGGCTCCGCTGCTGAGCAGCTTAGCCTCGCTCCTGAGGAGTAACTCGCCGGATCATAATGCAAAAGGCACGCAGTCAGCCGTATCAAGGGCAAGCCCCTGACCAGCCTCCTACCGCTTGTATGCAAGTCGTTTCAGGATCTCTTTCACTCCCCGCACTGGGGTGCTTTTCACCTTTCCCTCACGGTACTCGTTCACTATCGGTCACACGAGAGTCTTTAGCCTTGGAGGGTGGTCCCCCCGGTTTCACGCCCGATTACTCGGGTCGGGCGTTACTCAGGAACTCCACTACGCCAGGTGCATGGTCTTCGCTTACCGGGCTTTCACCGTCTATGGCAGGACGTTCCAGTCGCACTTCAGCTGACGTCGCCTGACGCGTATGTGGGTCCTACAACCCCGCGGCCACAAGGACCTCGGTTTGGGCTCTGCCCCGTTCGCTCGCCGCTACTGAGGGCATCTCGGTTGATTTCTCTTTCCACCAGGTACTTAGATGTTTCAGTTCCCTGGGTTCGCTCGCCTTTCGGCGTGACCGCCATCGCTGACGGCCGGGTTTCCCCATTCGGGCATCCTAGGATCGATGCGTGTGTGCCGCTCCCCTAGGCTTATCGCAGCTTACCGCGCCCTTCATCGCCTTCGTGTGCCAAGGCATCCCCGACTTGCATTCGCTCGCTTGACCACAATATGCGATCCAGCAGAGCACGCGCGATCTACAACGAGTGATCAGATATCGGTGGAGCTCCTTGCGGAGCTCAACGTCGAAATATCGTGTCACTAGTGTGATTCGTTATCCCACGAACACTACCGTCTTCCGTTGTCAAACAGCGGGTCGTGCACCGGCCCCCGAAGGCGCCGGCCAGACTGCTATGAGGTCGAATCGAGAGAGATCGCTCGTGTACGAAGCGAGCGACTTTCCGGAAGCGCTTTCGTGCCAGCACCCGAAGGTGGGCCTACTCGCTGCTCCGTTAAGGAGGTGATCCAGCCGCAGGTTCCCCTACGGCTACCTTGTTACGACTTCGCCCCAGTCATTGCGCTCGCCTTAGGCGGCTTGGTCCCTTGCGGGTTCCGACACCGACTTCGGGCGCTCACAACTTCCATGGCGTGACGGGCGGTGTGTACAAGGCCCGGGAACGTATTCACCGTGGCGTAGCTGATCCACGATTACTAGCGATTCCAGCTTCATGCAGTCGAGTTGCAGACTGCAATCCGAACTGAGGACCAGTTTGGGGATTGGCTCACCCTCGCGGGTTGGCGACCCTCTGTCTGGCCCATTGTAGCACGTGTGTAGCCCTGGACGTAAGAGCCATGATGACTTGACGTCATCCCCACCTTCCTCCGGTTTGGCACCGGCAGTCCCCCTAGAGTCCCCGGCTTTACCCGCTGGTAACTAAGAGTGAGGGTTGCGCTCGTTGCGGGACTTAACCCAACATCTCACGACACGAGCTGACGACAGCCATGCAGCATCTGTGCTGGAACTCCGAAGAGGGGCTCACGTTTCCGCAAGCTTTCTCCAGCATGTCAAGCCCAGGTAAGGTTCTTCGCGTTGCGTCGAATTAAACCACATGCTCCACCGCTTGTGCGGGCCCCCGTCAATTCCTTTGAGTTTCAGCCTTGCGGCCGTACTCCCCAGGCGGGGTACTTCATGCGTTAGCGCCGGCACCCAGGGGGTCGCTCCCCCAGACACCTAGTACCCATCGTTTACGGCGTGGACTACCAGGGTATCTAATCCTGTTTGCTCCCCACGCTGTCGCGCCTCAGTGTCAGCAACTGCCCAGCAGGCCGCCTTCGCCACTGGTGTTCTTCCGGATCTCTACGCATTCCACCGCTACACCCGGAATTCCACCTGCCTCTACAGTGCTCAAGCTCAGCAGTTCGCACGGCAGATCCGGGGTTGAGCCCCGGACTTTCACCACACGCTTACCAAGCCACCTACGCGCCCTTTACGCCCAGTGATTCCGGACAACGCTCGCACCCTCTGTATTACCGCGGCTGCTGGCACAGAGTTAGCCGGTGCTTCCTCACCCGGTACCGTCAGTCCCCTCGGAAGGGGAGGTTCGTCCCGGGCAACAGTGGTTTACGCCCCGAAAGGCTTCATCCCACACGCGGCGTCGCTGCGTCAGACTTTCGTCCATTGCGCAATATTCCCCACTGCTGCCTCCCGTAGGAGTCTGGGCCGTGTCGCAGTCCCAATGTGGCTGGCCATCCTCTCAGACCAGCTACCCGTCATCGCCTTGGTGGGCCGTTACCCCGCCAACTAGCTGATAGGCCGCGAGCGCCTCGATCTGCCCCGGAGGTTTCCTCACCGGACGATGCCGTCCAGTGAACGTATGCGGTATTACCCGGCCGTTGGGCCGGCTATCCCCCACAGATCGGAAGCTTGCTCACGTGTTACGCACCCGTTCGCCGGTTGCCCTTGCGGGCCCCCGTGACTTGCATGTGTTAAGCACGCCGCCAGCGTTCGTCCTGAGCCAGGATCAAACTCTCCAATGAGAAATTCGATAGGCTCTTCCGAATCGCTGTCACGCTGTCGTTGCCGATGGCATGACAGCGTTATTCGGAATCACAAAAGTTTGTTCAGGTCTGAACTCTCCCCTCGCCCCCGAACGGGACCAGGATCATAGAGTTCGCCTCGCACACTTTGCGATCTCTCTCGATTCGATTGTCAATCAGCGTTGGTCTTGCTTCAGCCCCGCTTTCCGCGGGAGCCTCCAAGAATACTACAGGTCGGTGCCGACGTCAAGGGGCGATTTCCAACTTTTTTCGCCACCAGCGCCGAGCGTCATCTCGCGATCACGCCACCGCACTACCCTGCCCCGTTTCTGGGGAAGGACGCGGATAATAGTGAGGCGGAATCACGTCCGCAAGGGGGCTCACCGACCACCACCGAGCTCCCACCCAACCACTCCGCGCAACGGCGACACCGCGCACACTCCAGCGTCGCACTTCCTCCTCCTCCAGCGGTCCACCGCCCCGCTGAAGCGAAGGGCCCCGACTCGCGTCGAGGCCCCGCAGTGCGCCGTGTAGGAATCGAACCTACAACCTAGTGATTAAGAGTCACTTGCTCTGCCAATTGAGCTAACGGCGCTTGCCACCCACTGCTCACGCGAGCGCGCCAGGAGGGAATCGAACCCCCGACCCACAGCTTAGAAGGCTGTTGCTCTATCCAACTGAGCTACTGGCGCTTCGTACGTGCCGAGTCGTTCCTGCTCCATGCTCGTTCGCGCTCGATCGGGGCGGCCGGATTCGAACCGGCGACCTCCTGCTCCCAAAGCAGGCGCGATACCGGGCTACGCTACGCCCCGTGAACCGAGCCCGAACGATACATAGGCCGACCGCTTCGGTCAACTGCCGGGAGATCGCCACTGGGCGAGCAGCGCTCGACACGCCCGCCCTCGGTGGCTCACCCCCGCCTTCTCCTCTCTGGTCGCGCGCCCGAACGCCTTGCCGAGATCATCGCTCCAGAAGTACGGATCATAACCGAACCCTCCCGTCCCCTCCGGCGACTCGAGGATGCGCCCTGTGCATTCGCCGCGCGCGAGCCATTCCTGCCCTCCATCGACGCACACGAGCACCGAGACGTAGCGCGCCGCACGTGAGGAGGCGCCCGCGAGGGCCCGCTGCAACGCCGCGTTGTTGTCCGCGTCGAGCGCACTGCCGGTCGCCTGACTGCCGGCCCATCGCTTGCTCCGGACGCCTGGGGCACCGCCGAGCGCGAGCACCTCAAGACCGCTGTCGTCGGCGACGACGCGCCGCCCGGGCAACCGCGCCGCGAACCACCGCGCCTTCGCCCGCGCGTTCTCCTCGAACGTGCCGTGCACCTCCAGTGCGTCCTCGTCGGGATCCGCGCGCGTCAATCCCACGTCCGTGAGATCCTCGAGCGGGATGCCCGCCGCGTCGAAGAGCGCCCGCAGCTCGCGCAGCTTGCCGGCGCTGCGCGACGCGAGCACGACCGGGCGACTCTCAGCGGGCGCCGAGGACATCGCGCTGTGCGGCGTCGAGAGCGAGGATCCCCGCGGCAGCGAGATCGAGCAGCTGGTCGAACTCGGCCCGCGCGAAGGTGCCGTGCTCCCCCGTCCCCTGTACCTCGACGAAGCGGCCCTCGCTGCTCATCACCACGTTCGCATCCACCTCAGCGCGCACATCCTCCTCGTACTCAAGGTCGAGCAGGGGGACGCCTCCCACGACTCCCACGCTCACCGCCGCGACCCGGCGCCTGACCGGCGACGCCGCGATGCGCCCGGTCCGCACCATCCAGTCGAACGCATCACACACCGCGACCGCGGCACCCGTGATGGCCGCCGTCCGCGTGCCGCCATCGGCCTGAAGCACGTCGCAGTCGACCTTGAGCGTGAACTCCCCCCAGCGGAAGTCATCGAGCATGGCGCGGACGCTGCGCCCGATGAGGCGCTGGATCTCCTGGGTGCGCCCCCCCACCTGCCCACGCTCGCGGGCCGTCCGCGTGTGCGTCGCGCGCGGGAGCATCGCGTACTCGGCCGTGAGCCAGCCTTCCCCCTTCCCCTTCTTCCAGCCCGGCACCCCATCCTCGACGCTGACGGCGCAGAGGACGCGGGTGTTGCCGAACGCCACGAGGCAGGAGCCTTCCGCGTTCGGCGCCGCGCCGCGCGTGAGGGCGATGGGGCGCAGCGCGTGCGGCGCGCGGCCGGCGGGGCGGGAGGACGTCGGGGAATCAGGCACGGAGCTTCCGGATGATCGCTGTGGTGGATTGGCCCGGAGTGAGCGGGATGATGACGACGCGGCCGCCCCGGGCCTCGACGACGTCGGCACCGACGACCGTCTCGGGCCGGTAGTCGCCGCCCTTCACGATCACGTCGGGCTGCAGGCGGATGACGAGGTCACGCGGCGTGTCCTCATCGAACACCACGACGGCGTCGACCGCCGCGAGACCGGCGAGGACGTATGCGCGTTCGGCTTCGCTCCGCACCGGGCGGTCCGGTCCCTTGCCGAGTCGCCGCACCGAGGCATCGCTGTTGAGGCCGACGACGAGGGCATCACCCTGCGCGCGCGCACCATACAGCACGTCGACATGCCCCGGATGGAGGAGGTCGAAGACGCCGTTGGTGAAGACGACGGTGCCGCCCTGCGCGGCCCGCCAGCGCTCGGCCTCGGCACGCGTCATCACCTTGCGCCGCGGATCGACGGGCGCGCTCAGAACGTCGCCACCACTTCCGGGTGGAACAGCTTCTCGCGGACGAAGCCCGGGAATTCGATGACCTCGTAGTACTCGGCCCAGATGTGGATCGTGCCCGCCCGGCGGCGCACGGTCACCTTCTGCGCCCCCTCGGGCAGCTTCAGTGAGTCGGCGTAGGCACGCAAGCGCCGTTGAATGAGCTGGTCGGAACGGTGCGTGGCGAACCGCGCCTCCTGCCGCATCCGGTCCTGGTACTGGTAGAAATGCCAGTACTTGGTGCCGATGTGGATGCCGAAGTAGGCCCCCCCGCCCAGGATCACGAGCCAGAGCAACCCCCCGAGCGCTCCTTTGCCCGCGCGCGCCTTCACCATTGCGACTGTGCCCCCTCGATCACGTCGTTGACGATGCGGTCGATGGCCTGCTTGCGCCCCTGCGCCTCGCCGCGATCGGAGTACTCCCCATCCGCCTGCATCCCGGTGCGGCTCCAGAGGACCTTCCCGGTCACCTGATCGACGATCTCGACGTCGACTTGGACACGGAGCCGCCGTCGGGAGGCGGTCGCTTGGGCGGGGTTGGCGGAGACGCCGGTGGCGACGTCGAAGTCGAAGCGGGTGATGCGCCCGCGCACGATGGCGCTGGCGCGCTCCTCGGGCGCATCGCGCAGCCCGAGGCGGTTCTGCATGCCGAGACGCAGCGCCTCCTGCAGCTCCCGGGGCAACTCCGCCGAACCCGTCTCATTGTCGAACGGGAGCACGGCGACGGTCTTCACATGCGGCGGCAGCCCACCGCCAGCGAAGGTGTACAGGCACCCGCCGAGGAGCGGCAGCAGGAGCCACAGGAGCACGCGCCGGCGCGCGGGACGGATCACCCCTGTAGTCTCGGGGACCGGGCGGCGCCGGTCAATCGTCGACATGGCGCGCCGCATCGAGGAGGGCCCGGAACCGCGGCGGGATCGGCGTGAGCCGGCCGCCGGGCGCGACCGACACGAGCATGGTACTCGCGGTGACGAGACGCGTACCGTCCACGACGCCCGGCGCGGGCACCCGCTTGATCCCGTACTCGAAGGTGACGCTGCGCGAGCCGACCGCCGTCAGACGCGTCTCCACACGCAGGACGTCGTCGTACCTCGCACTGGCGTGATACCGGACCTTCGCCTCGGCGACGGCGAGCATCACACCCGCCGCCTCCATCTCGGCATAGCTGGCGCCGAGTGCCCGGATGAAGTCGGTCCGGCCCACCTCGCACCACACGAGATAGTTCGTGTGGTAGGCGACGCCCATCTGGTCGGTCTCGGCGTAGCGCACGCGGACCTCGGAGGCGGTGATCATCGGGGCGAGTCTACCGGGAGGCGGCAGGCTTTGTAAAGGGTGTCCCGGGGCGGTATCATCCTGCGATGCTCCCTGCCCCGTGCTATGTACTCTCGGACGCCCATCTGGGTGCCGCGCCCGCCGACACGGAACGCGACCTGCTCGGGCTGCTGCGAGGGCTGCCGTCGGACGCACGGGCGCTGGTGATCAACGGCGACCTGTTCGACTTCTGGTTCGAATGGCGTCATGCGATCCCGCGCGTGGGGGTGCGGGTACTCGCCGAGCTCGCGCGGCTCCGCGAGCAGGGCGTCGCCGTCCTGTGGGTGGCGGGCAACCACGATTGCTGGGGCGGCGCGGTGCTCCGCGAGGACCTCGGCCTCGACTACCGCATCGGCCCCTGGCGGGGCGACATCGGCGGATGGGACACGCTGATCGAGCACGGCGATGGACTGCGCGACCGGGAGGACGCGCCGTACCGGCGCTTGCGCACGGTGCTCCGCCACCCGTGGAGCGTTCGGGCCTTCCGCTGGCTGCATCCCGACCTCGGCAGCTGGCTCGCGCTCCGCAGCTCGCACACGAGCCGCAACATGCGCCCGCGCGACGGCGGCGAGGGGCTGCGGCGCGTCGCGGACGCCCGCCTCGCGGCGCGGGGGGCGCCGCGCCTCCTGATCTTCGGGCACTCGCACGTCACGACCCTCGAGCGCCTGCACGGCGGGGTGTTCGCCAACCCGGGCGCGTTCATGGACGCGCCCCGATTCCTGCGCATCACCCCGGGAACGGTCGAGCTGTGCCGCTGGACCGCCGAGGGGCGCGCAGTCGAGGGAACGATCAGCGGAAGCTGAAGCTCGCCTGCAGGATGAGCGGACCGAACGGGGCCTGGCGGATCGCCACCTTCCCCGGCAAGTCCCAGAGCTGGGCGGCCACGAACGCGTCGGCGCCTGCCGCAAGGTGATTGAACGCGATCACCGCAAGCCAGTCCTCGTAGTGGAGACGCCGCGTGCGCACGAACGCCGCGTCGTAGCGCGCCGCACGCCACTCGGCGACCACGGGCGCGCCGTCGGCATCGAGGACGGGCTGTCCGGTCACGCCATTCACCTGATAGCGGAACGGGACCGAGTCGCCGGCGAACCGCCGCGCGATCCGCAGGTCCTCGGCGGACCGGTGCACGAGGGTCAGCGCACTGACCTCGATGAGGAAGAACATCCCACCGGCCGTGCGGCGGTCGAGCTTCGCCTGCCCGGCGCCCGGCACGAGGAAGGAATACAGGAAGGCGCGGCCGGGCGTGACGGGCGGACGCGCGGTGTCCCCGGGCAGCGCGGGCTCCTCGCGTACGATGCGCGGCGCCGTGCGGGACGTCCGGCGCGCGGCCTGCGCGCTGTCCTCGGCGGGCCGCGTCACCCCGGCGCGCGCGCCCTCGGCCTGCTGCGCGTCGACCGGCGCGACCGCGAGCACGACGAGGACGAGCGAGGGGAGTATGAGGCGAGCGATCATCGGCGAAGTGGACGGTTCCTGCGACCCCGCGCCGGGCAGCGGGTTCCCGCACCCGCGAGGCGCGCGCAAGATAACCCGGCGGCCGACCGATTCGTCAGCGTGTCCAGACCACGATGAGCCCACAGGTGAGCTCGCGGGCGGCCCCGGCGTACTCGACGGGGATGGTCGCGGGCCCCGAGAAGACCTCGATGCCGTGGATCTCGGCGGGGGGCGGCATGCGGTCTCGCAGGTTCACGGGACTGTCGGGCAGCAGCACCCCATCGATGGCGAGGCGCAGGTAGCACGGCCGCTGGTTGGATCGGAGGTCCATCAACATCGTGCGGCGCGAGGCGGGCAGGACCCCCTCCGGTCCCTCGATCAGCTGGACGCCGCCCACGGTCAGCAGCATCTGCCATGCATTGACGACGTTGCGCCGCAGGATGTCGTCCCGGCTGATGCTCGCACTCGCCGTGCCCGCGCGCCGGCGGGCCTCGAAGGCCGCATGCCGCGCCACGGCGTCGGCGTCGGCCTCGATGCGCAGGGTGTCGAGCACCTGCCCCCCGCTCATCCGCTCGAGCAGGACACGCGCCGGCGTGAGACCCGGCGTCACCGCCACATTCCCGTACGCGAGGTAGTACCCTGGTCGCCTCGCCTCGACGGCCATCGTGCCCAGCGGCAGTTCGCGCAACGTCGCCCGCCCCGCGCTGTCCGAGCGCACGCGATGCTCGGCACCGGAGGCGTCGACCGCGACGATGGCGACGTCCGGGATCGGCGATCCCGCGGAATCCGCGACGCTGAACTCGACGACGGCGTGCACCGGGGCCGATGGCGCGAGCCGCAGCGCTGCGGCCGTCAGGCGTCGCGCCGGCAACCGCGCCTCGACCCGGAGCAGCGAATCACCTCGCACGTCGGCCGTGAGCTGCAGGGGCCGCTCTCCGTCGGCTTGCCGACGCGCGTCCGTGATGAGGACCTCGTAGCGTCCCGGCAGCACGAGCGGGAAGCGGGCGACGCCGGCGATGTCCGTGGTGGCTTCGTAGTCGGTCCCCACGAGGCGCACATGCGCACCGGCCTCGCTCCCGGCCTCACCGACCGCCGCGCGCACCCGGACCTCGAGCCCCGCACCGCGGGCGCGGTGCACCACCACGCCATCCCGTTCGACCGCCGTCACCTCTCCGCCGACGACCGTGACGCCGCGCAGGACCAGCGACGGCCCGACCACGCGGATGCGCCCGCCTCGCGTGGCCGGCGGGATGACGCGCTGGAGGTCCGGCATGCGGATCGCCCAACGCGACACGAGCCAGGTGCCGTCAGGGAGCCGCGTGAACTCGACGCGGCCGCCGGGCTCGGCGGCCGCGGCGGCCAGAGGCATCCCGGTGTAGGCGAAATCGAGGAACCTGAGTTCCGCCGTCGCGCGGTCGAGCCACAGGGTTCCCTCCACGTCCCGTCGGCGCGAATCCTCGGCGACGGGGCGGAATCGCAGGCCGATCCGGTCGGTCACCTCGTCGGCGACGAGGTGGAAGCAGTGCCCAGCCGCGAAGGCATCGGAGAGCAGGACCTCGGCATCGGGTGCGAAGTACGTGACGCCGCCCTCGTCCTCGAGCACGTAGCCGTCCCGTGCGAGCAGCACCGCGTCGCGACTGCGGAACGGCCGGACGGAGGGCGCGCGGGCGCGCTCCACCTCCTGGTCGGTGACGGCGATCCCGGTCGAGTCCAGACGTCGCTCGTACCGGAGCCATTCGGCGACGGAGCGCCCCGCCGCGACGGAGTCGCCGACCAGCGTGAGCGCCTTGCGTGCCTCCTCCCAGACGACGGCGACATCGCGACGTGCCGGATCCCGCCCCCGGCACGGATCGGAGCGCCGCACGGTGATGGCGGCGAGCCGCACCGGTTCGGAGCCGAGCACGAGCCGGACGCGCACGGTGTCGCCGACCGCGAGCTCGACGGGCGCGAGTTCGGTCGGCCGGAATCCGACGCGGAGCGCCCGCACGGTGATGCGCGCCGGCGCCGCCACCGCGAGCGCGAAGGCACCAGCCTCGTCGCTCGCCCCGCGTGCCACGACTCGGCCGGCCGAGTCCGTCAGGGTGAGGAGGATCGCGCGCGCGGGGGTGCTGGCGTCGGCGTCCAGCACCACGCCCTGCACGACGCCGAGCCTCGCCTGCGCGGCGACGTGCCCGGCCGTGACGAGCCATCCGAGCGCAGCGATGAGGTGCCACCCGACGTGACCTCGCAACGCGCGCTGGCGGGAGCGTGTGGGAATCGAACCCACCCAGCCCGACGTGGTCGGGCCGCTACGGTTTTGAAGACCGCGGGGACCACCAGACCCCATCCACCCCCCCCGAGCGCACGCGACGCGCCGTGGTACCGATCAGCCGAGCCGGATGCGTGCGCCGCCGTCGAAGGGCACGACGCGCCCGACCACGGTCGCGCCGGGCACGCGCTCACGATAGGCGGCCGCCTGCCCCGGCGCGAGGGCCACCAGAAGGCCACCCGACGTCTGCGGGTCGGTCAGCAGCGCGCGCCATTCGTCGCCGGTGTCATTCCAGTCCACCTCGGCGGCGACCCACGCGGCGTTGCGCTGGGCCCCGCCGGTCGTGTGCCCGGCCGCGAGGGCCTCCCTCGTCCCGGGCAGCAAGGGGATGGCGTCGAGCTCGAGGTCGAGACTGACCCCGCTCGCGCGCGCCACGTGCATCGCATGCCCGAGGAGGCCGAAGCCGGTCACGTCGGTCGCGCACCGTGCGCCGAGCGCGACCGCCGCCCGGGACGCCTCGGCATTCAAGCCGGCCATCGACCGGTACAGCATCTCATGCTGTTCGGCGGCGAGCGCCCCCGCCTTCCCTGCCGTGGCGAGGATGCCGGTGCCAAGCGGCTTGGTGAGCAGCAGCACGTCGCCCGGGCGCGCCTGGGCGTTGCTCAGGATGCGGTCCGGGTGCACCCGGCCGGTCACCGCGAGGCCGTACTTGAGCTCCTCGTCGGTCACGGTGTGCCCGCCGACGATGCGGGCGCCCGCCTCGTGCACCGCATCCTGCCCGCCGCGAAGGATCTCGGTCAGCACCGCGAGGGGGAGTCGCTTCTCGGGGAAGCCGACGATGTTCATCGCGGTGAGGGGCTCGCCGCCCATCGCGTACACGTCGGAGAGCGCGTTGGCCGCGGCGACCCGGCCGAAGCGGTACGGGTCGTCCACGATGGGCGCGAAGAAGTCCACCGTCTGCACGAGCGCGAGATCGTCGGCGACGCGAAAGACGCCCGCGTCGTCGAAGGTCTCGCGACCGACGAGCAAGCGGGGATCGGATTCGCGCGGCAGCGGCGCGAGCGCGGCGGACAGGTCACCCGGACCCATCTTCGACGCTCAGCCGGCGCAGCGGGCGAACTGCGTCAGGCGGAAGATCTCCTCGCGCGTCATCGGGTCGGGGTGCGGGATGGGACGGGGGACGTTCTCAGGGCAGCTTCGCGACGAGCTCGACCTCGACGGCGACGCCGCGCGGCAGTGCCGCGACCTGCACGGTGCTACGCGCGGGGCGCGCGTCGCCGAGCGCGGCGGCGTAGATCTCGTTGAAGCGCGGGAAATCCGCCATGTCGTGGAGGAAGACGGTCGTCTTCACCACGTCCTTCCAGCCGCACCCGGCCTTCGCGAGCACGGCGGCGAGGTTGGCGAGGACCTGCTTCGACTGCGGGACGACGTCGCCGGCGACGACCTCCATCGTGGCGGGGTCGAGCGGGATCTGGCCCGCGGTGAACAGGAACCCGCCGGCGATGGTGGCCTGGCTGTAGGGGCCGATCGCGGCCGGGGCCTGCTCGGTGCTGAGGGTCTGGACGGTCACTGCGATCTCCTAGAAGAGGCCCGAGATGGAACCATCCGGATGGATGGCCATCCGCTCGGCCGCCGGGGCCTTCGGAAGCCCGGGCATGGTCATGATCTCGCCGCACTGGGCGACGAGGAACCCGGCGCCCGCCACAGGATAGACGTCGTTCACCGTCACACGGAAGCCCGTGGGGCGTCCGAGCCGCGTGGCGTCGTCGGAGAGCGAGTACTGGGTCTTCGCCATGCAGATCGGCGTCCCGCCGAGCCCGATGCTCTCCAGGTACGCGATGGCACGGTCGGCCTTGGCGCTGAAGTCCGCGCCCTCCCCGCCGTACACCTTCCGCACGATGGTGTCGATCTTCTCCTTGATCGGGCGCGACGCCTCGTAGATCGGCGCGTAGCGCGAGCGGCCGGCCGCGAGGATATCGAGCACCTCGCGCGCGAGCGCCTCGCCCCCCGCCCCACCCTTCGCGAAGACCTCACAGAGCGCCACCCGCGCGCCGGCCCGCTCGGCCGCCTCGCGGACGATCGCGATCTCGGCGTCGGTGTCGGTGCCGAACCGATTGATGGCGACGACGAGCTCCATGCCGAACTGCCGGACGTTCGCGATATGGTGCTCGAGATTGACCACGCCCTTCCGGAGGGCCGCGAGGTCCTCCTGCGCGAGGTCCGTCTTCTTCGCCCCGCCATTCATCTTGAGGGCGCGGATGGTCGCCACGAGGACCGCCGCTTCGGGCGTGATGCCGCCGAAGCGACACTTGATGTCGAAGAACTTCTCGGCCCCGAGGTCCGATCCGAAGCCCGCCTCGGTGACGACGACATCGCCGACGGCGAGCGCGGCGCGCGTGGCGAGGATCGAGTTGCAGCCGTGCGCGATGTTGCCGAAGGGCCCGGCGTGCACGAACGCCGGCCCGCCCTCGAGGGTCTGGACGAGGTTCGGGCGGATCGCATCCTTCAGCAGCATGGCCATCGCGCCGTGCGCCTTGAGGTCACGCGCGTAGACGGGCTTCCGCGCCGTCGCATCGCCGAAGGTGGTGCCGACGATGATGTTCCCGAGGCGCTGCTCGAGGTCGCTCGCGCTGGTCGCCAGCGCCACGATCGCCATGATCTCCGACGCCGGGATGATGACGAAGCGCTCCTCGCGCACGACGCCCTCGGTGGCGCCGCCGAGGCCGATGATGACCTTGCGGAGGGCGCGGTCGTTCATGTCGATCGTCC
The DNA here is from genome assembly GCA_019694735.1 of Gemmatimonadaceae bacterium. Taxonomy (GTDB): domain Bacteria; phylum Gemmatimonadota; class Gemmatimonadetes; order Gemmatimonadales; family Gemmatimonadaceae; genus Pseudogemmatithrix. The sequence continues at coordinate 18,305 of JAIBBJ010000079.1, forward strand.
GCGGCCACGTGATCCGGCGCGGGTCGATGCCGAGGGCGTTCCCCTGCTGCAGGTGGTTGTCGAGCATCGCGCTCAACAGGGCGTGGGCCGAGCTGATCGCGTGGAAGTCACCGGTGAAGTGCAGGTTGATGTCGTCCATCGGCAGCACCTGCGCGTAGCCGCCGCCCGCCGCGCCGCCCTTCACCCCGAAGACGGGACCGAGCGACGGCTCGCGGATGCAGAGCACGGCGTTGGTACCGATCCGGCGCAGCGCCTGCGCGAGGCCGACCGAGGTGGTGGTCTTCCCCTCGCCGGCGGCGGTCGGGTTGATCGCCGTCACGAGCACGAGCTTCCCCTTCGCCGGGCGCGTCGTGAGCTCGAGGGCGACCTTCGCCTTGTACTTCCCGTAGAGGTCGAGGTCGTCCGGCCCGAGACCGATCTCGGCGGCGACGTCGGTGATGGGGCGGAGCTTGGCCGCCTGGGCGATCTCGATGTCGGAGGGGACGCTCATCGGACGGGGGTGCGGGGTTGGGGGGACCGGCCCTCAGGAGAGCCGGAAGAACGAACGGGTGTTCGCGACCAGCTGGCGGCCGAGCACGGCGGGGGCCACGCCCCGGACCTCGGCCAGCCGGTGCACCGTATACGCACACCACGCGGGCTCGTTGCGCTTGCCGCGATTGGGCACGGGCGCGAGGAATGGGCTGTCGCTCTCGACGAGCAGGCGATCATCCGGGACGAGCCGCAGCAGGGCGAGGTCATCCCACTTCTTGAACGTCACGATGCCGCTGAATGAGACGGACCAGCCCGCGGCGAGCGCCGCCTCGGCGAGGCCGTGCGACCCGGTGTAGCAGTGCAGCACGCCCCGGATGCCGGCGACGCCGGCCTCTTCGACCATCGCCCGGGTGTCCTCCTCCGCGTCTCGCGTATGCACGACGACCGGGCGACCGGTGTCCCGAGCGATCGCGAGCTGGTCGGCGAACGCCCGGCGCTGCAGCGGCCGCGGCGCGTGGTCGTAGTGGTAATCGAGGCCGCACTCCCCCACTGCCACGGCCCCGTCCGCCATGGCGGCGCGCACCGCGGGGCCGTCGGTGGTCGGGTCGTAGCCGGCGGCGTCGTGGGGATGCACCCCCGCGGTCCACCAGACGAAGCCGGGGGCCGTGTCGGCGAGCGCGCGTGCCCCGGCGGCCGCGGCGAGCGACTCCCCGATGCAGACCACGCCCTCGCCCCCGGCCGCGCGCAGGCGCGCGAGCACGTCCGTGCGGTCGGCGGCGAAACCGTCTCCGGCCAGGTGGGCGTGGGAATCGATGAAGGGCACGGATGACGAGGCCCCGGCGCGCGCGTCGGCGTGCCGGGGCCCGGGGTCGAGCGGCAGGGCCAAGGTCAGGCCTTCGCCGCCACCGGCGCGCCGACCTCGCTCGGCCGCGGCCACTTCGCCTCGACCCACATCAGGATCGGCGAGGCGACGAAGATCGAGCTGAAGGTGCCGGTGAAGATGCCGAAGCTCATCACCCACGCGAAGGGCCGGATCACCTCGCCCCCGAGTACGAGGAGCGCGAGCGTGGCCATGATCGTGGTGCCGTGCGTCAGCACGGAGCGTGGCAGCGTCTCGTTGATCGACCGGTTCAGGGTGGCGAACAGCGATTCCTTGCGCTTCTTGTGCAGGTTCTCGCGCACGCGGTCGAAGATGATGATCGTGTCATTGAGCGAGTAACCGACCACGGTGAGGATCGCCGCGATGACCGTGAGCGAGATCTCGAGGTCGAGCAGCTTGATGAACGCGAGGGTCGCGACGATATCGTGCGCGGTCGCGAGGACGGCGGAGAGCCCGAATCGCCACTCGAACCGGAACGCCAGGTAGGCCATCGTCACGAGGAACGAGATCAGCACGGCGAGGACAGCCCCGCGGGTGAGTTCGGCACCGACGCGCGGCCCGACGGACATCCGGTCGGTGACGGTGAAGGCGTCCGCGCCAAGGTCGGCCGCGAGGGCCTCCCGGATCCGGCGGGCCCCGGCCTCGGCGTTCGCCGCGGCCTCGGTGCTCCCCTCCGGGTCCTGCGCCTTGATCTGGTACTCGGTCGCCGACCCGAACTGCGCGATCTCGGCCCCGCGGATGCCGCCACGCTCGAGTGCGGCGCGCACGCGCGCGACGTCCGGCGGCTGCTTGAAGGCGACCTGCATCGCCGTGCCGCCGGTGAACTCGATCGAGGCGTGGAACCAGCCGGTGAAGACGGAGGACCCGAAGCCGAGGACCACGAACGCGACGGTCACGATGACCGCCGTGCGCCAGTGGCCGATGAAGTCGATCTTGGTGTCGTGGAGGATGCGCAGCATCAGATGCTCAGCGCCTGCTGGCCGCGGGTGCGGTCGAGCCAGACGTAGAAGAAGGTCTTGGTGACGAAGATCGAGGTGATCATCGAGGCGGCGATGCCGGCGACGAGCGTGACCGCGAAGCCCTTCACCGGGCCGGTGCCGTACTGGTAGAGCACCGCCGCGGTGAGCACCGTCGAGACGTTCGAGTCGATGATCGCGCTCATCGCGTGCTGGAATCCCTCCTCGATCGCCAGGCGCACCGTCTTGCCATGGTCGAGTTCCTCCCGGATGCGCTCGAAGATCAGCACGTTCGCATCCACCGCGATGCCGATCGACAGGACGAAGCCCGCGAGGCCCGGCAGCGTCAGCACGGCGTCGAAGGTCGCGAGCGCGGCCAGCGTGAAGAGGATGTAGAGCACCAGCGCCAGCACCGAGAGGACCCCGGAGAAGCGGTAGTACACGACCATGATCAGGATGACACCGATCACGGCCACGAGGCCGGACAGGATGCCCGCGTCGATCGAGTCCTGGCCGAGGGAGGCGCCGATGGCGCGCGCCTCGACGACCTTGAGCGGGACCGGCAGCGCGCCCGCGCGGAGCACGAGCGCGAGGTCCTGCGCCGCCTGGAGGTCCCGGCCGCCCATCGTGATCTGGCCCCGGGCGCCGATGGCGCTCTGGATGACCGGCGCGCTCATGACCTTGTCGTCGAGCACGATGGCCATGTTGTCCCCGATGTGGCGCGCCGTCTCCTTGCGGAAGCGGCTGCCGCCCTCGGTGTTGAAGACGAAATCGACCTTGGCGCCCTCGATCGGGTCCTGGTTCGGCGTGGCCGTCTGCAGGTAGGTCCCGTCGATGATCGCACGCGAGTCGAGCACGTAGAGCGTGTGATAGACCTGCGTGCCGAGCGCGATGCTGTCCTTGCCCCAGCGCACGTCCTTGCCCGGCGGCAGCGCCGCCTGGACGGCCGGATGCTCGAGCAGCCGGCGGATGAGCGGCTCATCGGCCTTGCTCACGACGTACTGGCCCGGCATCTGCCCGGCCGAGAGGCTGCGCCGGAACGGGCCGTCGGTGGCGGTGCCGGCGGTGTCGGCGCGCCTCGCGGTGTCCGCGGACTGGAGGAGCCCCGTCAGGCCGGTGCCCCGCGCGGTGTCGCCGGCGGCCGTGGCCGGGGCGTTGTCGAGCTTGAGCTCCTTCACGATGCCGTCGAGGCGCGGGACGACGCGCTCGAGCGCATTCGACTCATCCGTGATCTGGAACCGGAGGAACGCCGCCTTCTGGACGACGTCCGTCGCGCGCTGCTGGTCGTCGATGCCGGGCAGTTCCACGACGATGCGGTCGTCCCCGACCTTCTGCACCACCGGCTCGGCGACGCCGAACTCGTCGATGCGATTGCGGACCACCTTCAGCGCCCGCTCGAGCGCGTCGCTCACATCCGCGACCTGCTGCTGGGACTGGTCGACCTCGAGCGCGAGGTGCATGCCGCCCTGCAGGTCGAGGCCGAGCTTCAGGGGCACGCGCCGCACCGTTGTGTCCGCGTAGGTGCCGTCGTTGCGCGACACGCGCTCCACGACCTGGCGCGGGAAGAGCTGCCACGCAGCGAGCAGGACGAGCGCCGCGATGACCAACAGGCGCGTCTTCAGATTCTGCATCGTCGAACGGGATTGGGGGAACTGAACGGAACCAGCCTCGAAGAGTACCGCTGGAGAGCACCCAAGTCAATCACGCACAAGGGGTTGGACCGCGTCGACCGGACGGTCATCCGGGCCGTTCGAGCACCGCCCTCGCGGCGGCCTCATCCTGCCGCAGTTGTGCGCGCAACGCCTCTGGGGACACGAACTTGCGCGTCTCGCGGAGCCGCGCGATGAAGTCGATCCGCACGCGCTGCCCGTAGAAGTCGCCGTCCACATCGAACAAGTGGGCCTCCAGCCGAGCCTCCGACTCGTCGAACGTCGGCCGCGGGCCGAGGTTCATCATCCCGCCGAAGGCCCCGCGCGGCGTTTGCACGCGCACCGCGTACACGCCCTCGGGCGGCAGGAGCTTGTGGGCGGGCGGCAGCGCGACGTTGAGGGTCCGGAAGCCGATCGCGCGCCCGCGCGCCGCCCCGTGCTCCACGCGACCGCACGCGCTGTAGGGGCGCCCGAGGCCGTCCGTCGCCCGCACCAGGTCGCCGCCGGCGAGCGCCCGGCGGATGGAGGTCGAGGAGATCGGCCGGCCGTCGGCCCCGAGGACCGGCGGGACGACGTCGACGCCGAAGCCGCGGGCGGCGCCGAGGGCCTGGAGCACGGACGCGTCGCCCGAACGTCCCCGCCCGAACCCGTGGTCGTACCCGACGAGCAGATGCTGGAGTCCGAGCCGCTCGCGGAGGACGACGTCCACGAACGTGTCCGCCCCGTAGGTGGCGAGGACGGGCGTGAACGGGAGGACGACCACGTAGTCGATCGGGCTCTCCGCCAGGACCTCGGATTTCTCGATGCCGACCGTGAGGAGCGGCGGCGCGGCGGCGGGATTCACGACCTGCAGCGGGTGCGGGTCGAAGGTGACGAGGACCGCCGGCAGCCCACGCGCCCGCGCGGCCGCGGCGAGGGCCTCCAGCACGAGCCGGTGCCCGCGATGCACACCGTCGAAGGTCCCGACGGTGCAGACCGTACCCGGGATCCTCGGGGGCAGCCCGAAGCTCGCATCAGGCCTCACGCATCACCACCCGTGGCTGCCAGCGGTCGGCGCGCCGCTCGCAGAGCGCGACCAGGACCCCGTTCTCGCGATTCGTCAGCGCGCCCCAGCCGCCGGGTACCTGCGCCGCGACGTCGATGCCGCGCACGATGCGCGGGAGTTCGTCGTCGGCGAGCACCTGCACGGGGAAGCCGGGGAGCGCCGCGAGAGACGGCCGGAGTCGCGCGGCCCCGGCACGGAGCTCGGCCATGGGCTGCGCATCGCACACGTCGAACGGCCCGCTGCGGATGCGGCGGAGCGCCGAGAGGTGCGCGGCGCTCCCGACGGCGCGGGCGAGGTCGCGCGCCAGCGAGCGGATGTAGGTGCCGCCACCGCAGTGGATGCGCACATCGGCCTCGACGACCGGCGTCGGGTCCCCGATGGCGACGGGCGTCCCGTCCGCCGCGCGGAGCGCGAGGACCTCCCAGCGGTCGACGCGGATCGTCGCCGGCTTGAGGTCCACCGGGACACCCGCGCGCGCCAGATCGTAGGCGCGCCGGCCCTCCACGCGCTTGGCAGAGTACGCGGGGGGCACCTGCTGCAGGGAGCCCGTCAGCCCTGGCAGCGCCGCGAGCACCGCCGCGCGCGCGGGGCACGGGGCCTCGCGCACCACCGCGCCGTGCAGATCCTCCGTGTCGGTCTCCACGCCGAACCGGATCGTGGCCTCGTAGACCTTGGGCTCCCCCGGCAAGTGCGGGAGCAGGCGCGTGGCGCGGCCGACGAGGACCACGAGCAACCCCGTGGCGAAGGGGTCGAGCGTTCCGGCGTGGCCGATCCGCTTCTCGCCGAGCGCGCGGCGCGCGAGGCTCACGACGTCGTGGCTCGAGACGCCGGCCGGCTTGTCGACGAGGAGCAGCCCGTCAACCGTCCCGGTCGTCGGTCGGGGCATCGGCGGCAGGGGGTTCGCGGAGGCCGGCGAGCAGGGTCTCGATGCGCGCCGCTCGAGCCACGGACTCGTCGAGCCGGAAGGTGATCTCCGGGGCGAACTGCAACCGGAGCGCCTTGCCGACACGGCTCCGCAGGTGGTGGGCGGTGGACTTGAGGCCGTCCATGGTCGCGGCCTTGTCGCTCTCGGAGCCCATCACGCTGACGAAGACGTTCGCGTGCCGCAGGTCGCGCGCCATCTCGACCGCGGTCACGGTGACGAGCCCCGTGATGCGCGGGTCCTTGGCGTCGCGCGCGAGGAACGCGGCGACCTCCTCGCGGATGGCCTCACCGACACGGTCGGCGCGGCGCGGGTCACGCGGCGGCATGGATGCCTCCCCTGCCCCGCGCGCTCAGCCGGCCTTCGCCGGCTCGAGCGTGCGGGCGACGGACTCCGTGCGGTAGACCTCGATCACGTCGCCGACCTTGAGGTCGTTGAAGTTCTCGACGCCGATGCCGCACTCGTAGCCTTCCTTCACTTCCTTCACGTCGTCCTTGAAGCGGCGGAGCGACCCCAACGTGCCGTCGTAGACCTCGATCCCGTCGCGGACCACGCGGGCGCGGCCCTGGCGGTTGATGATGCCCGACCGGACGAAACAGCCGGCGATGACGCCGATCTTCGGCACCTTGAAGGTCTCGCGGACCTCGGCCTCGCCGTAGACGACCTCCTTCTCCTCCGGACGCAGCAGCCCCTCGAGGGCGGCCTTCACGTCGGCCACGGCCTCGTAGATGATGCGGTAGAGCTTGATCTCCACGCCCTCGCGGTCGGCCGCCGCGCGCGCCTTGGTGTCGGGCCGCACGTGGAAGCCGACGATGATGGCGCCGGAGGCCTTCGCGAGGAGGATGTCGCTCTCGGTGACGGCACCGACCGCGCGCGCCACGACCTCGACCTGCACCTCCTCGTTCGAGAGTTGCTGCAGCGCGTCGGCCAGCGCTTCCGCCGGGCCGCCCTGGTCGGCCTTGATGAGCAACTTGAGCTGGCGCTTCTCGCCGGAGCCGGCCTGCGCCATGAAGTCCTCGAGGGAGACCGCCCCCTTCGCGGTGCGGCGGCTCCGCGCCTCGCGGTCGAGCCGCTCGCGGCGCTGCGCGATCTCGCGCGCCTCCTGCGCATCGGCGACGGCGATGAACTGGTCGCCCGCCATCGGCACACCGGTGAGGCCGAGGACCTGCACGGGGATCGCCGGCCCGGCCTCCTTCACCGGCTTGCCGCGCTCGTCGAGCAGCGCACGCACGCGGCCCGAGAAGAGCCCGCAGATGAAGTCGTCGCCGACCCGCAGCGTACCGTTCTGGACGAGGATCGTCGCGACCGCGCCCTTGCCCGCGTCGAGCTGGGCCTCGATCACCGAGCCGGTGGCGCGGCGGTCGGGGTTCGCCTTGAGGTCGAGGATCTCCGCCTGCAGCAGGATCTGGTCGAGCAGGTCCGGTACGCCGGTGCCCTTCTTGGCCGAGATCTCGGTGGCGAGCGTGGTGCCGCCGAAATCCTCGAGCACGACCCCGTGCTGCAGGAGGTCCTGCCGGACCTTCATCGGGTTGGCGGTCGGCAGGTCGACCTTGTTGATGGCGACGATCATCGGCACGCCGGCGTTCTTCGCATGCGAGATCGCCTCGATCGTCTGCGGCATCACCGCGTCATCGGCGGCGACCACGAGCACGACGATGTCGGTCACCTGCGCGCCGCGGGCGCGCATCGCGGTGAACGCCTCGTGCCCCGGCGTGTCGAGGAAGGTGAGGGCGCGGCCGTCGGCGAGCTTCACGTGGTAGGCGCCGATGTGCTGCGTGATGCCGCCCGCCTCGCCGGCGACGACGTTGGCCTTGCGGATGTGATCGAGGAGCGAGGTCTTGCCGTGGTCGACGTGGCCCATGATGGTGACCACGGGCGGCCGCGCCTTGAGGTCCTCGTCGGCGTCCTTCGCCTCCTCGGCGGGCGCGGCGGCGTACTCCTCCTCGCGCACGGCGACGAAGCCGAACTCGCTCGCGATGATCTCGATCTGGTCGAAGTCGAGGCGCTGGTTGATCGTCACCATCAGCCCGAGGTGCTTGAACGCGAACGACACGATCTGCGTCGGCGCGATCTTCATCAGGCCGGCGAGCTCGCTGACCGTGATGAACTCGTTGACGCGGATCGTCGTCTTCTCGCGCTGCGCGATCTCGGCGCGCATCGCCTCGAGCTCCTCGCGCGCGCTCGCGTCGGAACGGTCGCGGCGCTTGCCGGGACCGCCGCCCATCTGGCGCATGGTGCGCGAGATGTTCGCGGTCACGGCCTCCTGGTCCACCCGGCGCCCCTTCTTCCCGCGGCGCGGCCCGGACGACGGCGAACCCGGCGCGGCGCCGGCACCCGGGGCGCCGCTTTCGGAGCCCGGCCCCATCCCGCCGCGGCCCCCGCGGTCCTCGCGGCGGC
>JAIBBJ010000049.1 GCA_019694735.1 Gemmatimonadaceae bacterium
GGCGGCGGACCGTGCGCGGCGGGCCGCCCGCCGCCCCGCGCCGGCCGACTCCGCCGCGCCCGCGGGAGGGCGCCCGTGAGCTCGTCGCGCACGCTCGTCACCGCGCTCGTCGCGCTCGCGCTCGTCGGCCTGCACTACACGCTCCGGCCGATCCTCGACTGGCGGGCGGGCGTGGACTTCCTGATCATCGCGGTGCTCGTCGTGGCGGCGCGCGTGCGGCCGGGCGTGGCGGCGCTCACCGGCTTCCTCGTCGGCCTCCTCGCCGACGCGCTGACGCCCGAGGCGTTCGGCGCCGGCGCCCTCGCGATGACGCTCGTCGGCTACACGGCGTCGCAGCTCAAGGCGACCTTCTTCGCCGACAACGTCGCGCTGAACGCGGTGTTCGTCTTCGCCGGCAAGGTCGCGTTCGACTGGATCCTGGTGCTCGCCGAGCGCCGCCTCGGCGGCGGCGCGCTGGCGGCGCAGCTGCTGCTGTGGACGCCGCTCGCGGCGCTGCTGACCGCCCTCGTCGGGCTGGCGGTGATGGGGATCGTGCGGCCGGTGCTCGAGCGGAGGCGGCCGTGAGCTTCCATCCGAACGCGGTGCAGCAGCGGGCGCGCGTGGCGTCGGCGCTGGTGTTCGCGACGATCCTCGTGCTCCTCGGCGCCTTCTTCCGCGCGCAGGTGCTCCGGAACGCCGAGTACACGCTCGCGTCCGAGGAGAACCGGCTGCGGGAGATCCCCCTGCCGGCGCCGCGGGGCATCATCTACGACCGCACGGGCCGGATCATCGCCGAGAACCTCCCGGGCTACTCGATCTCGCTGCTGGCGCGCAACGAGGACTCGGTGCGCGCGACGATGGCCCGCATCGGCGGCCTGGCGCAGGTGACGCCGGGGCAGGTGGGGGCCGCGGTGCGCCGCTTCCGCCGCGACCCCACGCGTCCGACCGTGCTCTTCGGCGACGCGCCGTTCGAGCTGGTCTCCTCGCTCGAGGAACGCCGCGTGGACTTCCCGGGGCTGATCATCCAGTCGTCGCCCAAGCGGCACTACCCCGACGGGCCGGCCGTGAGCGCCCTCGTCGGGTACACCGGCGAGGTGAGCGACCAGGAGCTCGCGAGCGACGCGTTCGCGGACTACAAGCCGGGCCAGCAGGTGGGGAAGGACGGCATCGAGCGGCAGTACGAGGGGCGGCTGCGCGGGCGCGAGGGCCTGCGGTTCGTCGAGGTGGACGCGCGCGGCCGCGTGGTGCGCGAGGACCCGCGCGAGGACGTGCCGGCCGACGCGCCGGCGCCCCTCTACACCAACATCGACCTCGACCTGCAGCGCTTCGCCGCCGGCATCTTCGGTGACTCGCTGATCGGCGCGGTGGTCGCGATCGAGCCGCGCTCGGGCGAGGTGCTCGCGCTGCACTCCGCGCCGACCTTCGACCCCAACCGCTTCATCGGCGGCATCCCGTTCGACTACTGGACGGCGCTGCAGGCGGACCCGCGACGCCCGCTCTACAACAAGGCGATCAAGGGCACCTATCCGCCGGGCTCGGTCTGGAAGCTCCAGACGGCGATCATCGCGATGGAGGCCGGCCTCGTCGACATCGACGACCACATGGCCACGCCGTGCGCGGGGGGCTACCAGTACGGCAACCGCTATTTCCGCTGCTGGGACAAGAAGGGGCACGGCGACGTGACGCTCGCCGGCGCCATCGAGCACTCCTGCGACGTCTACTTCTACCAGCTCGGCCTGAAGATCGGCCTCTCGCGCCTCATCGCGGGCGGCATCCGCCTCGGGTCGCGGGACCGCACGGGGATCGACCTGCCGGCCGAGAACCGCCCGCTGTTCCCGACCGACCCGCCGAAGGCCTACTACGACAAGCTCTTCGGGCCGCGCGGCTGGTCGAACGCGGTGACGCTCAACCTCTCGATCGGACAGGGCGAGAACTCGCAGACGGTCGTGAACATGGCGCGCTTCTACACGGCGCTCGCCACCGACGGGAGCGCCGCGCGCCCCGAGATCGTGCGCGGCGAGTCGCAGCGCACGCCGCTCTTCCGCCTCACCGACGCGCAGCTGCGCGGCATCCAGGGCGCGCTCGAGGGCGTGGTGGGCCGCGGCACCGCCGCGGGCTCGCGGCTTCAGGGCATCACGGTGGCGGGGAAGACCGGCACCGCGCAGAACGCCCAGGACCGCAGCGCCGACCACGCCTGGTTCGTGGGCTACGCCCCCGCCGAGGACCCGAAGATCGTCGTCGCGGTGATGCTGGAGTTCGGTCTGCACGGCTCGCGCGCGGCGCGCATCGCGACGCGCATCATGGAGCACCACCTCAAGGCGAAGGTGACCTCGATGCCCGAGGTGGACGGATGAGGCCCGCCCAGCGCGTCCCCGAGGACTGGCCGCTCCTCGTCATCGCGCTCGCGCTGACGACGTTCGGCATCGCGATGGTCTACTCGGCGGGCCAGACCGACGTCTCCACCATCGTCGCCAAGGTCTGGCGCACGCAGGTCATGTGGGCGCTGCTCGGGATCGGCGTCGCCTACACGATCTCGCGCACCTCGGTGCGGCTGCTCGAGTGGGGCTCGGTGTGGATGTACCTCGGCGCGTGCGTCATGCTCCTCGCGCTGCTGTTCATCGGCAAGGGCGCGGGCACCGCGGCGAGCACCAAGAGCTGGATCGCGATCGGCGGCGTGCGGCTCGGCCAGCCCTCGGAGCTGGCGAAGATCGCGGTCGTGCTGATGCTCGCCCGCGTGCTGAGCGCGCAGCGCACCGCGCCCACCTCGCTCGCCGGCCTCTGGCCGCCGGTGCTCATCACCGGCGTCCCGTGGCTGCTCATCATGGCGCAGCCGGACCTCGGCACGGGGATCGTCTTCATCGGCGTGCTCTTCGCCATGCTCTTCTGGAGCGGCGTCCCGTGGCCGCTCCTGCTGATGGCGGCCAGCCCGGGCATCAGCCTCATCCTCGCCTTCGGGCCCGGCGTCTGGGGCGGCTGGTTCTTCCTGCTCCTGCTGCTCCTCTGGTGGAAGCGCCCGGCCTGGATCGAGACCACCGCGATCATCGCGGCGAACGTCGCGATGGGCGTCATCGCACCCATCCTCTGGGACAAGCTCGACCCCTACCAGCAGAACCGTCTCCTGGTCTTCCTCGATCCCTCGGCCGACCCGCGCGCCTCGGGCTACCACCTCATCCAGTCGCAGGTGGCGATCGGTTCGGGCGGGTTCCTCGGCAAGGGCTTCACCCTCGGCTCGCAGAAGCGGCTCGCGTTCCTGCCCGAGCAGCACACCGACTTCATCTTCCCGGTGGTCGGCGAGGAGCTCGGGTTCCTGGGCGTCACCCTCGCGCTCGGGCTCTACACCGTGCTGATGCTGCGGACCGTCCGCGTCGCGGCGCGGGCCAGCACGCCGTTCGCCTCGCTCGTCGCGTTCGGGCTCACCGCGGCCTGGTTCACCCACATCGTGGTGAACATCGGGATGACGGTCGGGCTGATGCCGATCACCGGCATCCCGCTCCCCTTCTTCAGCTACGGCGGGTCGTTCATGCTCGCCTGCTGGATGGCGGTGGGGATCCTCGTGCTCGTCTCGGCCGAGGGGCGGGGGAAGGCCGACGGTCTGGTGATCTGAGCGCAGGCCGGGCACCGCGCCCGCGGGAGGGGCCGCGCCGCGCCGTCCACGACCCGGACGGCGCTTGCCCGGACCCCTGAGGCCCCCCAGCTTTCCCCGCCATGGCTTGGTTCCGCAAAGAGAAGAAGCCCCGGCCGCCCCGGGCCCAGCGCCTCGAGATCCCTCCCGACGTGTGGGAGAAGTGCGAGGCCTGCGGGCACACCGACATCCGCGAGAAGTTCGAGCGGAACGCCAACGTCTGCCCGTCCTGCGACCACCACCGGCGCATCCGGGCCCATGAGTACGTCTCCCTGCTGCTCGACGAGGGGACGATCGACGAGAAGGACGTCGAGCTCGGCTCCGTGGACCCGCTGGAGTTCCCCGACTATCCGGCGCGCCTCAAGAAGGCCCTCAAGTCGGCCGGTGAGCATGACGCCATCCTGACGGTCTCGGGCACGATGGACACGATGCCGGTGAACCTCGGCGTGATGGACTTCGCCTTCATGGGCGGGTCGATGGGCTCCGTCGTCGGCGAGAAGATCGCCCGCCTCGGCCAGCGCTCGCTCGAGAAGAAGTGGCCCCTCATCGTGATCTCCTCCTCCGGCGGCGCCCGGATGCAGGAGGGCGTGCTCTCCCTGATGCAGATGGCCAAGACCTCGGCCATGCTCTCGCAGCTCGCCGAGCGGCGCATCCCCTACGTCTCCATCCTCACCAACCCGACCACGGGCGGCGTCTCGGCCTCCTACGCGATGCTCGGCGACGCGATCCTCGCCGAGCCGGGCGCGGTGATCGGCTTCGCCGGGCCGCGCGTGATCAAGCAGACGCTCGGGCAGGACCTCCCCGAGGGGTTCCAGACCTCGGAGTTCCTCCTCACGCACGGGATGGTGGACCAGGTGGTGCACCGGCACCACCTCAAGCGCACGGTGGGCCAGCTGCTCCGCCACATGAGCGGGAAGCCGGCGGCGACGGGGTGGGCCTCCGCCTGAGCGTGCGGTGACCGCCCGCAGCTACCGCGAGTCGCTCGACTTCCTCTTCGCACGCACGACCGGACAGTGGAAGCTGGGGCTGGAGCGCATCGAGGCCCTCCTCGGCGCGCTCGGCGACCCGCAGCGGCGGCTGCGCACGCTCCACGTGGCCGGGACCAACGGGAAGGGCAGCGTCTGCGCCTCCCTCGACACCGTGTACCGGGCCCGCGGCCTCCGGGTCGCCAAGTACACGTCGCCGCACCTCGTGGACTTCCGCGAGCGCTTCCTGGTCGACGGCGTCCCGGTGACGGAGGCCGCGATCGTGGCGTTCCTCGACCGCTGGACGCCGACCGTCGAGCGGCTGGGCGCGACCTTCTTCGAGGCGACGACGGCGATGGCGTTCCACCTCTTCGCCGAGGCGGAGGTGGACGTCGCGATCATCGAGACCGGGCTGGGCGGGCGGCTCGATGCCTCGAATGCGCACGTGCCGATGGTCGCGGGCGTCACGAACATCGGGCTCGACCACGTCGAGTGGCTCGGACACACCCGGGAGCGCATCGCGCCGGAGAAGGCCGGGATCTACAAGGCCGGCGTCCCGGCCGTGGTGGGCGAGCCGGACACGCCGATCCGCGAGATCCTCCGGTCCGAGGCGGCGCGGCGGGGGGCGGGGCCGATCCGGGTGGTCGCGGAGGAGGGGCTCGCGGCGGACGTGCGGGTGACGGCGGCAGGCACGAGCTTCCGCTGGGAACCGCTGCCGGGGCGCCTCGGCGTCGGCGCGGCGGCCGCCGGAGGCGGGAGCGGCGGCGATGCGGGGCGGCGGGCCGCCGGTCCGCTCGACGTCACGATCGCCCTGCCGGGCCGCCATCAGGCGTCGAACGCGATGGTCGCCCTGACCATGCTGGACGCGGTCCCGGGCCCGCTCCGGGTGCCTGCGGCGGAGGCCATCCCCGCGCTGGCGCGCGTGCGGCTGCCGGGGCGCTTCTCGCGGCACGGCGCCTGGATCTTCGACGTGGCGCACAACCCCGACGGCGCGGAGGTGACGGCCGCGACGCTGCGGGCCGTCGCCCCGGCGGCGCCGGTGGTGGCCCTGGTGAGCGTCCTCGGCGACAAGGACTGGCGCGGGATCCTCCGGGCGCTGGGGGGCGCGGTGGACCGGTTCCTCCTGACGAACGCCCCGACCGCCCCGGCGAGCCGGGCGTGGGTGGCGGCAGAGGCGCTCGAGTTCGCCAAGGCGCGCGGGTACCAGGCCGAGCTGGAGCCCGATTTCGACCGGGCGCTGGCGGTGGCGCCGAGCCGCGGGGTGACGGTGCTCGTCACGGGCAGCTTCCACACGGTCGGCGATGCGATGGCGCGGTTGCAGGTGTCTCCGACGCCCGGGTAAATTGCCGGGATGAGCAGTACGACATCGCTCCCTGGCTTCCGCGATTTCTATCCCGACGAGCTGGCCCGCCGCGCGCACATCTTCCGCGCCTGGCGGGCCGTCGCGCGGAAGTACGCCTTCGTCGAGTACGATGGGCCGCCGCTGGAGCCGCTCGAGCTCTACACGAAGAAGTCCGGCGACGAGATCGTCGGGCAGCTCTACAACTTCACGGACAAGGGCGGGCGCGAGGTCGCGCTGCGGCCGGAGATGACGCCCACCTTCGCGCGGATGGTCGGCGCGCGGGCGAACGCGCTGCGGAAGCCGGTGCGGTGGTTCTCGATCCCGCAGCTCTTCCGCTACGAGCGGGCCCAGCGCGGGCGGCTGCGCGAGCACTTCCAGCTCAACGTGGACATCGTCGGCGAGGCGAGCGAGCTGGCGGACGCGGAGCTGCTGGCGGTGGCGATCGACATCATGCGGGAGCTTGGGCTCACGAGCGCGGACGTCCGCGCGCGGGTGAGCGACCGGCGGCTGCTGAATGCGATCCTGCAGGCCGTCGGCGTCGCGGAGGCGCAGGTCCCCGCGGTCTACGCGGTGGTCGACAAGATCGCGCGGCAGCCGCGCGAGGTCTCGGCGGAGAAGCTCGCGCAGGCCGGGCTCGCGGGCCCGCTCGTCGAGCGCGTGCTCGCCCTCGCGACCGGCGCGACGTTCGAGCAGGTGCGCGCCGAGTTCGGGACGGACGCCGGGGCGGCGGAGCACGTGGCGCGCTTCGCGCGCTACCGCGCGCACCTCGACGCCCTCGGCGTCGGCGACTGGGTGGACCTCGACCTCTCGATCGTCCGCGGGCTCGCCTACTACACCGGCACCGTCTTCGAGCTCTTCGACGCCAGGGGTGAGCTCCGCGCCATCTGCGGCGGAGGGCGCTACGACACGCTCCTCAAGTCCCTCGGCGGCACCGACCTCCCGGCGCTCGGCTTCGGGATGGGGGACGTGGTGCTCGGCGAGCTCCTCAAGGACCGCGGGCTCTTCCCCGACGCCGGGGAGGAGGCGGTGGACCTGCACCTCGTGGCCGGCAACGGCGCGAGCCAGGTCGGGTTCCCCGATGCGCTGCGGCTGGTCACCGCGCTCCGGCGCGCCGGCTTCAGCGTCGCGCACGGGCTCAACGCCGAGCGCTATCTCTCGCAGGCGACCCGCAACCAGGTCGACAGCGCGCGCAAGGCGGGGGTGACCGCGGCGATCGCCTTCCGCGAGGACGGCGCCACCGAGGTGACCTCGCTCCTCGGCGCGATGAAGGGCGCGCCGACGCTCGTGCTCGACACCGCGCGCGCCCTCGCCGGCGAGGACGCGACCATGCAGGACCTCCGCGATTGGCTGCACCGGCAGCGCGCGGCCGCGCGCGCGGCGACCGCCGCGGGCGCCGCCCCCGGCCCCACCACCGGCTCCCCGAATGGCTGACGACAAGAAGCTGACCACCCGCGCCGAGGACTTCAGCGCGTGGTACAACGAGCTCGTGCTGCGCGCCGAGCTCGCCGACTATTCGCCCGTGAAGGGCTCGATGGTCATCCGCCCCAACGGCTACGGCATCTGGGAGCGGATGCAGCGCGCCCTCGACGATGCGTTCAAGGCCACCGGGCACCAGAACGCGTATTTCCCGCTCTTCATCCCGCAGAGCTTCCTCCAGAAGGAGGCGCAGCACGTCGAGGGCTTCGCGCCGGAGACGGCGGTCGTCACGCACGGCGGCGGCAAGGAGCTCGAGGAGCCCCTCGTCGTCCGGCCGACGTCGGAGACGATCATCTACCACATGTTCGCCAAGTGGGTGCAGTCGTACCGCGACCTGCCCATCCTGATGAACCAGTGGGCCAACGTCGTGCGATGGGAGATGCGCACGCGGCTCTTCCTGCGCACGCTCGAGTTCCTCTGGCAGGAGGGGCACACCGCCCACGCGACGCACGACGAGGCCGAGGCCGAGACGCGCCGCATGCTCGGCGTGTACCGCGAGTTCATGGAGGGCTTCATCGCGATGCCCGTCGTGACCGGGCAGAAGACCGAGAGCGAGAAGTTCGCCGGCGCGCTCCGGACCTACTCGTGCGAGGCGATGATGCAGGACAACAAGGCCCTTCAGGCCGGCACCTCGCACAATCTCGGGCAGAACTTCGCGAAGGCGTTCGACCTCAAGTTCCAGGACGAGAAGGGCGACATGGCCTTCGCCTGGAACACCTCGTGGGGCGTCTCCACGCGGATGGTCGGCGGGCTCATCCTGACGCACTCCGACGACAACGGGCTCGTCTGCCCGCCGAAGCTCGCGCCGGTGGAGGTCGTCATCATCCCGATCTACAAGTCGGACGACGAGAAGGCCCGGGTGGTGGAGGCGGCGTACAAGGTCAAGGACGAGCTGACGGCGTGGACCGGCCGCGGCGCGACCGACCGCCTCCGCGTGATCGTGGATGCGCGCGAGGGGATCAAGCCCGGCGCCAAGTACTACGAGCACGAGATGCGTGGCATCCCGCTCCGCCTCGAGATCGGGCCGAAGGACCTCGAGAAGGGCTCGGTCTTCTCGGCGCGCCGCGACACCCGCGCCAAGGCCGCCCTCCCGATGGCCGGGCTCCCCGAGGCGGTGGCCCGGCTGCTCGAGACGATCCAGGCCGACCTCTTCGCCGCCGCCACGGCGCGCCGCGAGGCGAACTCGCACCGGCAGGTCACCTCGTACGCGCAGTTCAAGGAGATCATGGAGGGCCCGGGCGGCTTCGTGTACGCCGGCTGGAACGGCGATCCGGCGGTCGAGGCCCGGGTGAAGGAGGAGACGAAGGCCACCATCCGCTGCATCCCGGACCCCGAGTTCCGCTCGGCGACGGCGCCCACGACGTGCCTGGTCACCGGCGAGCCGGCGAAGCACGAGGTCATCTGGGCGAAGGCGTACTGATGCCCGTCCGCGGCATCGAGGCCGCCGACGGTGCGCTCCGGTGCGAGGGCGTCGCACTCGAGCGCATCGCCCAGGAGGCGGGGACGCCGGCGTACGTGTACTCGGCGGCGGTGCTGCGCGACCGCGTCGCGCGGCTCGATGCCGCGCTCGCGGGCGCGCCCCACGCGATCCACTACTCGTGCAAGGCCAACGGCTCGCGCGGCGTCCTCGAGGTCCTCCGGGCCGCCGGGAGCTGCGTGGACGTCGTCTCCGGCGGGGAACTGTTCAAGGCGCTCCGGGCCGGCTTCCGGCCCGACCAGATCCTCTTCGGCGGGGTCGGCAAGCAGGCGCACGAGCTGCGCGAGGCGCTCCGTGTCGGCGTGAAGCTGATCAACGTCGAGAGTCTCGCCGAGCTGCACCTCGTGTCGAGGCTCGCCGGGGAGCTCGGCGTGGTCGCGAACGTCGGGCTCCGCGTGAACCCGGAGGTCGAGGTGCTCAACGCGCACCGCTACATCGCGACGGGGGAGAAGGGGCACAAGTTCGGCATCCCGATCGACGAGGCGGAGGCCGTGGGGCGCGTCGCGCTCCGGCTCCCCCACGTCGCGCTCCGCGCGCTCGACATGCACGTCGGGTCGCAGCTCGAGTCGTTCACCGCGTACGAGGCCGGGACCGCGCGGCTGGTCGAGCTCTCGCTCGCGCTGCGGCGCTCCGGCGCCGAGCTGCGCTACCTCGACGCCGGCGGCGGGCTCCCGGTGCCGTACGACGGCAGCGACGAGCCCGACCTCGAGACCTACGGGCGCATCGTGACCGCGGCGGCGAACACGCTCGGCGTCGAGCTGCTCGTCGAGCCGGGGCGCTTCTTCGTCGCCGCCGCGGGGACGCTGCTCACCAAGGTGCTGTACGTGAAGGACACCGGCGCCAAGACGTACGTCATCTGCGACGCCGGCATGACCGAGCTGCTCCGGCCGTCGCACTACGACGCCTACCACCGGATCGAGCCGGTGCGCGCGCGTCCGGGGGCGATCGTCGCCGACATCGTCGGCCCGGTCTGCGAGAGCGGCGACTTCCTCGCGCTCGACCGCGAGCTGCCCGAGGTCGAGCCGGGCGACCTGCTGGCCGTCCACACGGCGGGGGCGTACGGTTACGTGATGAGTTCGACCTACAACGCCCGGCCCCGGGCGGCGGAGGTGATGGTGGATGGCGCGCGCTGGGCGGTGGTGACGGCGCGCGAGACCTACGAGGACCTCGTCCGGCTCGAGGCCCCCGTTCCCCACTGGAGGGAGGCCTGATGCGTGTCGGACTGCTGTCGGATTCGCACGACCGCGTGCCCGCGATCGACGCGCTGCTGCGCGAGATGCTGGCGCGCGACGTGACGTTCGTGCTGCACGCGGGCGACTACTGCTCGCCCTTCTCCCTCCAGCCGTTCCGGGACCACAGCGTCGCGATGGCCGGCGTCTTCGGCCGCAACGACGGCGACCCCGAGGGACTGCGCGCCTTCGCCGAGCAGGGCATGGGGCAGGAGCTCTTCGAGTCGCCCCACAGCTTCAAGCTCGGCGAGCACAAGATCCTGATGGTCCATGACATCGGCGATGTCGTCGAGCGGTCGGTGCTCGCGCATTCCATCGTCATCCACGGGCACACGCACCTGCAGGAGATGAAGACCCGCGGGGAGACGCTGATCGTGAACCCCGGCGAGGCCTGCGGCTGGCTCTTCGGCGCCCCGAGCGCCGCCATCCTCGATCTCGACACGAAGCAGGTGGAGTTCCTCAAGCTCGACGCCACGGAGTGGACGAAGTGAGTCACGACGGTTCGCGCATCCTGATCCTCGACTGCGGGTCGCAGTTCACCCAGCTCATCGCGCGCCGGGTGCGCGAGGCCCGCGTCTTCTCCGAGATCCACCCGCCGACCCGCTCGCTCGAGTGGATCCGGGCGTGGAAGCCCACCGGCATCATCCTCTCCGGCGGGCCGAGCTCGGTGACGGACGAGGGCGCGCCGACGTTCGACCCCGCCCTCCTGGACGTCGCCCCCGTGCTCGGCGTCTGCTACGGGATGCAGTGGATCGCCCACACCGCCGGCGGGCGGGTGACCGGTGGCGGCCGGCGCGAGTACGGCCGCGCCGAGATGGTCGTGAAGGAGGACGCCGGCCTCTTCGCCGGCTTCGACGCCGGCGAGGTCACGCAGGTCTGGATGAGCCACGGCGACCACGTCGAGGTCGTGCCGCCCGGGTACGTGCTCACCGCGTCGAGCGAGGGGAACCCGGTCGTCGGCTTCCGGCACGCGACGAAGCCCATCCACGCGATCCAGTTCCACGCCGAGGTGGCGCACACGCTCCGCGGCGCGCAGATGATCCAGAACTTCCTCTTCGGCGTCTGCGGCTGCACCGCCGACTGGACGCCCGGCCACTTCATCGAGCAGGAGGTCGCGCGCATCCGCGCCCTCGTCGGCGACGCGCACGTGATCTGCGGCCTCTCGGGCGGCGTGGACTCGTCGGTCGCGGCCGCGCTGGTCCACCGCGCGATCGGCGACCAGCTCACCTGCATCTTCGTGGACACCGGGCTCCTCCGCCTCCACGAGCGCGAGCAGGTCGAGCGCACGATGGGGCGGCACCTCGGCATCAAGCTGGTCACCGTGCGTGCCGAGGAGCGGTTCCTCGCCGCCCTGTCCGGGCTCGACGACCCCGAGCGGAAGCGGAAGGCGATCGGGCACACCTTCATCGACGTCTTCGAGGATGCCAGCGCGCGCGAGGGGAAGGATGCGCGGTTCCTCGTCCAGGGCACGCTCTATCCCGACGTGATCGAGTCGGTGAGCGCCAAGGGGGGGCCGAGCGCGACGATCAAGACCCACCACAACGTCGGCGGGCTCAAGCCCGACATGAAGTTCCAGCTCATCGAGCCGTTGCGCGAGCTGTTCAAGGACGAGGTCCGCAACGTCGGTCGCGAGCTCGGGCTCCCCGAGGAGATGGTGGGACGGCACCCGTTCCCCGGGCCGGGGCTCGCGATCCGCGTGCTCGGGGCGGTGGACCCGGTGAACGTCGAGACCCTCCGTCGCGCCGACGCGATCTACCTCGAGGAGATCCGCGCCGCCGGGCTCTACAACGACATCTGGCAGGCGTTCGCGGTCTTCCTCCCGGTGCGCTCGGTGGGCGTGATGGGCGACGGGCGCACCTACGAGCACGTCATCGCGCTCCGCGCCGTCACCAGCACCGACGGCATGACCGCCGACTGGTACCCGTTCCCGCCCGAGGTCCTCGGCCGGATCTCCAACCGGATCATCCGCGAGGTCAAGGGCGTGAACCGCGTGGTGTACGACATCAGCTCCAAGCCGCCCGCCACGATCGAGTGGGAGTAGCGCCGCGCCGATGAGCGACGTCGCGCAGCTCCGACCGACGGCGGCCGAGCTGCGCGAGATGGCGCGGCTCGCGGCGCCGATCGTGCTCGTCAATGTCGGGATGCAGGCGATGGGCGTGGTGGACTCGCTGATGCTCGGGCGGGTGAGCGCCGCCGCCCTCGCCGCGGGCGCGCTCGGGAACTTCTACTTCTTCGTCACCGCCGTCGTGGGGATGGGCGTCCTGATGGCGCTCGACCCGGTGGTCGCGCAGGCGGTCGGCGCGCAGGACGACGTCGGCGTCGCGCGCGGCGTGCAGCGCGGCGTCGCGCTCACCCTGCTCGTCTCGGTCGCCGTCGCGCTGACCTTCCTCGCCGCCGGCCCGGTGCTCGCGCTGCTGCGCCAGCCCGCCGACGTCGTCCCCGGTGCCGTCGCCTACGTGCACTGGAGCATCGCCGGGCTGCTGCCGTTCTTCGCGTTCAACACCATGCGCCAGGTGCTGCAGGCCTTCACGCGCATCCGGCCGATCGTGCTCGCGGTCGTGGTGGCGAACCTCGTGAACGTCGGCGCGAACTGGGTGCTGATCTTCGGCCACGCCGGCGCCCCGGCGCTCGGCGTCGCCGGCTCGGCGATCGCGACGGCGCTCGCGCGCTGGGTGATGGCGCTCGTGCTCCTCGCCGCGGCGTGGCCGGTGCTGCGCCCCACGCTCCGCCCCTGGCACCCCGAGAGCTGGCAGTGGGCGCCGCTCCGCCGCATGCTCGGCATCGGGCTGCCCATCGGCCTGCAGTTCTTCGCGGAAGCGAACGCGTTCGGGCTCGTGACGGTGATGGCGGGGTGGATGGGCACGACGACGCTCGCCGGCCACGAGATCGCGCTCAATCTCGCCTCGATGACCTTCATGGTCCCGTTCGGCGTGTCGGGCGCGGCGGCGGTGATGGTGGGCCACGCCGTCGGGGCGGGCGACGTCGCCGAGAGCCGGCGCGACGCGGTGGCGGCGCTCGCGGTCGGGGTCGGGTTCATGGCGCTGATGGCGGTGGTCTTCGCCCTCGCACCGCGTACGCTCGCGGCCGCGTACACGACCGATCCCGCGACCCAGGCGATGGCGGCGACGCTCATCCCGATCGCGGCGGTCTTCCAGGTCTTCGACGGGACGCAGGTCATCTCCACCGCGATCCTCCGCGGGGCGGGGGACACCCGCGTCGCGATGGTGCTGCACGCGCTGTCGTTCTGGGCGGTCGGCATCCCGCTCGGTGCGGTCGCCGCATTCGGGTTCGACGGCGGGGCCCCCGGGCTCTGGTGGGGCCTCACCGCCGGCCTCGCGGCCGCCGCGGTGCTGCAGCTCGCGCGCGTGCGATGGAAGCTCGCGGGCCCGGTCGCGCGCGTGCACCTCGATGGGGCGCCCGGCTGAGCCCCGTCCACTAGATTCCACCGCGATGCCCCTGCTCCACGCCACCGACCCCCGCCCGATCCACTTCCAGGGCATCGCCGGCGCCGGCATGTCCGCGCTCGCCGAGCTCTTCCGGCGCCGCGGCGCCGCGGTGACCGGCTGCGACCAGAATCCCGACGGCGCCGCCGACCTCGTGGCGCTCGGCATCCCCGTCACGCAGGGGCACGATCCCGCGCACCTCGAGGGCCACCGCGCCCTCGTCGTCTCGTCGGCGATCCCCAAGGATCACCCGGAGATCGCCCGCGCGAAGGCGCTCGGCCTCCCGGTCGTGCGCCGCGCCGAGGCGCTCGCGGAGGCCACCGCCGGCGGCATGCTCATCGGCATCGCCGGGACGCACGGCAAGAGCACCACCACCGTGATGACCACCGAGGCGCTCGCCGCGGCGGGCAAGGCGCCCACCGGCGTCGTCGGCGCGCGGGTGCGCGCCTGGGGCGGCAACCTCTCGCCGGGCGGGCACGACGTGTTCGTGGTCGAGGCCGACGAGTACGACCGCTCGTTCCTCGCGCTGCACCCCACCGTCGCCGTCGTCACCAACGTCGAGGCGGACCACCTCGACATCTACCGCGACCTGCAGGACATCCACGACACCTTCAGCGAGTTCGTCGGCCGCGCGCGCTACGTCGTCCTCTGCGCGGACGACCCCGGCGCGAACCGGCTCCCGTCACCGGCGACCGCGGAGGTGATCCGCTACGGGCTGCACTCCCCCGACGCGCGCCTCGTCGCGAAGGACATCCGGCACCACGACGGCCGCACGACCTTCTCGGTCGTCTACGACGGCAAGCCCTCGGGCGAGGTGACGCTGGGGGTGCCGGGGCGGCACAACGTGCGCAACGCGCTCGCCGCGCTCGCCTGCGGCATCGGACCGTGGGCGCTGACGGTCGAGGCGATGGCGCCCGGCCTCGCGGGATTCGTCGGGGCCGAGCGGCGCTTCCAGCGCATCGGTTCGGCCCGCGGCGTCCAGGTCGTGGACGACTACGCGCACCATCCCACGGAGCTCGAGGCGACGCTCGCCGCCGCGCGCGAGGCGTACCCGGGGCGCCGCATCGTGGTCGCGTTCCAGCCGCACCTCTTCTCGCGGACGCGGGACTTCCACGCCGAGTTCGCGCAGGCGCTCGGCCGCGCGGACGTCGTCGCGCTCTGCGACATCTATCCGGCGCGCGAGCAGCCGATGCCCGGCGTGACGAGCGCGCTGATCGCCGACGGGATGGCCGGCGCGGGGCGGGCGCCGGCGTGGACCGGGCCACGGGTAGCGGTCGCCGAGGCGCTCGCCGGGCTCGTGCGCGAGGGCGACGTGGTGTTCACCGTCGGCGCCGGCGACATCACGAAGACGGGCGCGGAACTCCTCGCGCGGCTCGAGGCGTAGGGCGGCCGTGACGCCGATCGGCGACAACGACCTCGGCCCCGTTGGGGGCGCGCGCGCCCCGCGCCGGAGCAGTCGCGCGGCCGCGTCGCCCGGGCGGCCGGGGGCGGATGGAGCACCGAGTTGGCGGAAGCGGCTCCGCCGCCTCGGCCAGCTCGGCGCCGTGCTGCTCGTGCTGACGTCGCCGCTCTGGGGCCGTGCGATCCTGCGGCGGATGGACTTCTTCCGCGTCCGGCGCGTCGTCATCGAGGGCGCGCGTTACGCCTCCCCCGATGAAATCGTTTCGCGGTTGAGGGTCGACACGACCGCCTCGATCTGGGACGACGTGTCGCCCCTCGCGGCGCGGGTGCGGGAGCACCCCCAGGTGCGCGACGTGCGCATCGGTCGGCGGCTCCCGGGCACCCTTGTCGTCCGCGTGACCGAGAACCCGCCCGTGGCGCTGGTGAACAGCGCGAAGGGGCTGGTGGTCACCGGCGCGGCAGGGGAGGCACTGCCGGTGGATCCCACGGCGACCGACGTGGACCTGCCGGTGCTCGCGTCCCGGGATACGCTCCTCCTGCGGCTGCTCGGGGAGGTGCGCGCGGAGGTCCCGCAGCTCTTCGCCCGCGTGAGCGAGGCGCGGCGCGGCTCCCGTGGCGAGGTCGTCCTCGTGCTCCCGGAGCACCGCATCCTCGCGCGCGGCGATGTCACGCCCGCGCGCCTGGCCGAGGTGCTGCCCGTCGAACTCGATCTCGCACGCCGCGGACGCCGGGTCGAGGAACTCGACCTCCGCTTCCGCGACCAGGTGGTCGCCCGGCTCCCGTAGGCAGGCAGACGGCGGAAGCGGGCCGCACGCAGTCGTCCTCCATCCTCCCGCCTCCATCGGTAGTCCCGTGAACCTCGACCGCCTCGTCGCCGGCCTCGACATCGGATCCGCCAAGACCACCGCGGTCATCGCGGAGGTCGTGGGGGACCTGCCGAAGCACCCGACCGTCAACATCCTCGGCGTCGGCCAGTCCCGCACGACGGGGCTCCGCAAGGGCGTCGTCGCCGACATCGAGGAGACCCAGCGCTCCATCACCAAGGCGATGCAGGACGCCGAGCGGATGGCGGGCGCGCAGGTCGAGACCGTCTACGCCGGCATCGCCGGCGAGCACGTCGCGGCGATGACCTCCACCGGCATCGCGTCGGTGACCGGCAGCGAGATCACCAAGGCCGACGTGGACCGCGCCAACGCCGTCGCCCGCGCCCAGCCGATCCCGCAGGACCGCGAGCTCATCCACGCGATCCCGCAGGAGTACACGGTCGACAAGAACGTCGGCGTCCGCGACCCGATCGGCATGATCGGCACGCGGCTCGAGACGGAGATGTACCTCGTCACGATCGGCTCGTCGCCGGCGATGAACCTGCGCAAGGCGGTCGAACGCGCGGGCTACCGGGTCTCCGAGCTGGTGCTGGAGCCGCTCGCGAGCGCGCTCAGCGTGCTCACCGACGACGAGAAGGAACTCGGCGTCGCGCTCGTCGAGATGGGCGCCGGCACCACCGATGTCGCGGTGTTCCACGAGGGGAAGATCCGCCACCTCGGCACCATCGCCTACGGCGGCCTCAACGTCACGAGCGACCTCGTCCACGGCCTCGGCGTCACCCAGGCCGATGCCGAGCGGCTCAAGGAGCAGTACGGCGCGGCCTACGAGCCGCTCGTGCCGCACCACGAGAAGATCCGCCTCCCCTCGACGGGCGCCCAGGGCGACCGCGAGATCCCCCGCTCGCTGCTGGCGCACATCATCCACCAGCGCACGCAGGAGATCTTCGAGATGGTGCTCCGCGACATCGAGCAGGCGGGGCTCATCAAGAAGCTCTCGGCGGGCGTGGTCGTCACCGGCGGCGCGAGCGCGCAGCCCGGCACCGCGGACCTCGCCAACGAGGTCTTCGGTCTCGGCGCCCGCATCGGCGTCCCGGGGGAGTTCCTCGGCGGCCTCGCCGACTCGGTGCAGGCCCCGCGCTTCGCGACGGTGACCGGCCTCGTCCAGTACGGCGCGCACCGCGTGGCGATCGGCACGCAGCCCGGCAAGGGGAAGCGGCTCTCGTTCGCGAACGCCGGGCCGTCCATGGACAACCTGGCGGCGCGCTTCAAGACCTGGCTGCAGGACTTCTTCTGATCAGCCCTGGAGCTGGCGCTCCAGCTCCAGGACCTCGGGCGGGATCAGCATCGCGCCCGACACCCGCTTCGGCCCCTCCACGAGGCTCTCCTTCCACTCGAGGAGCGCGGCCGTGAGCGCCCGGTGCCGCTGCGCGAACTCGCCGTTGCCCGTGATCTCCAGCAGGGCCTGCGGCTGGTGGCCGCGGACCGCGAGCTCCACCGCGAAGACGGCGGCCTCATGGACCTGCGCATGCAGGTCGCGCACGCGCGTGTAGTGCGCCGAGGCGCGGGTGCTCGGCGCGATCGTCGGGCCATGCAGCCACTTGGAGAAGGTGCACTCCCGGACCTTGAGGCCGGGGATCGGCGTGTCGCACCGTCCGCCCTCGATGGCGCCCTTCAGGCGGAGCTTGAAGACGCTGTGGGCACCAAGGGCCTTCTCGATCTCGTGCAGGGCGGCCATGCGGGGCGGGGAAGTGCCGCAGCTTGCGGCGGAGTGTGGCGGGGTGCGGCGCTCGGGACTGGGCGTAGTGTCGCTCCCCCCGTCACGATGCGCGACACCCCCGTCACACTGTGAGACTCCCGCGGCGTCGGGGGCTCCCGCCGTCCACGGAGGGCCCCCGACGGCCGACAGGCCTCAGGGGCGCTCCAGCTCCCACTTCCACGCGAACAGCGCGTTCGTGAGGGCGGCGGAGGCCGAGGCGTAGGTGCCGTTGGTCGCCATCGCCTTCTCGGCCACGTCCTTCCGCCCCTCGCCGGCGGCGGTCGCCACGCGCGCGGCCTCCTGGTGGAAGGCGGCGTGGAGCCGCTTCACCTCGGCGAAGTGGCTCGAGCGCGCGATGGGACCTTGGGCGGCCGGCCCCTTGAGCCACTTCCCGAAGTCGCACTGGTCGTCGGCGCGGATCTGCGAGATCGGCGTCTCGCACTTCCCCATCGCGATCGCCATCCGGAGGCGGGCCTTCCACTTGGCGTGGGCTTCGAGGGCCTTGTCGAGCTGCGCGAGCTGTTCCATGCGTGCCTCCGGGGGCAGGAGCGCCCGGATGGCGACCGGGATGGTCGCGCAGGACCGGGCTCGGGTGGACTCCTGTCCTCCAGTGTCGGCACCACACGCGAGTCCGATGACCGTATCACAAACATGACGGCGGACGCCGACGGTGGACAACTCATTGTCGCGTCAGCGTTTCCGCCGTACGGGCTCGCTCGTCCTCCCCACGTGAAGCACCCGGGTGAAGCCCCCGGCCGTCGGGGCTATATTCCCGGACCGGGTGATCGGACCGCAGCGCGCACAGGACCTCTTGGAGCACCGTTCCCGATGAGCATCTTCGAGTTCGAGGACAACGCCGCGCAGAACGCGCGCATGAAGGTGGTGGGCGTCGGCGGCGGCGGCGGGAACGCGGTCAACCGCATGATCGAGGAGCACCTGGAGGGCGTGGAGTTCATCTCGGTGAACACCGACGCGCAGGCGCTCCTGAACTCGAAGAGCGACGTCAAGATCCAGATCGGCAAGAAGCTGACGCGCGGCCTCGGCGCCGGCGCCCGCCCCGAGATCGGGCGCCAGGCGATCGAGGAGAACCGCGACGAGGTCTCGCGCGCCCTGCAGGGGGCCGACCTCGTGTTCGTGACCTGCGGCATGGGCGGCGGCACCGGCACGGGGGCGGCGCCGATCGTGTGCGAGCTCGCACGCGAGGCCGGGGCGCTCACCGTCGGCATCGTGACCAAGCCGTTCCTCTTCGAGGGCCGCAAGCGCATGCGCCAGGCCGACGAGGGGATCGCCGAGATGGCGAAGCACGTGGACACGATGATCGTCGTGCCGAACGAGCGCCTCCTCGCGGTCGTCGGCAAGGGGATCCCGTTCGGCGACGCGCTGAAGAAGGCCGACGAGGTCCTGCTGCAGGCGACCGGCGGCATCTCCGGCATCATCACCAAGGCGGGCGTCGTGAACGTGGACTTCGCCGACGTGCGCACGGTGATGCAGGACGGCGGCTCGGCGATCATGGGCACCGGCGTCGGCCGCGGCGAGAACCGCGCGGTGGACGCGGCGAAGATGGCGATCGAGAGCCCGCTCCTCGACAACGTGAGCATCGCGGGCGCCCGCGGCGTGCTGATCAACATCACCGGCGGCATGGAGATGACGCTCGGCGACGTGACCACGATCAGCGACATCGTGAAGGAGGCCGTCGGCGAGGAGAGCGAGATCATCTTCGGCGCGGTCAACGAGCCGGCGATGCAGGGCGAGGTGCGCGTGACCGTCATCGCCACCGGCTTCGAGCGCAAGGCGCAGCCGCTCGGCCTCGGCCAGGCCGGCCGCGGAGCGGCGACGCCCATCATCCCGCTCGACCAGGCGCGGCAGCGCCCGGTGATCGGGAGCCAGCATCCGTCGGCCCCGTCGGCGCCCTCGGCGCCCGCGGCCGGCAACGCGATGCCGCGCCCGCGCCCCGCGCCGCGCCAGCTCGAGGACCTCTCCGACATGGAGATCCCGACGTTCATCCGGCGGCAGATGGATTGATGAAGGGGCTCGCGCGCGTCCTCACCACCGCGGCGGTCGTCGGCCTGGCGATCGCCGCGTTGCGCTTGCCGGCGCCGCGTCCCGGGCGCCCCGGCGAGCTGCTCTCGGCGCGCCGCTGGTTCCAGCAGGACACGCTCGGCGCCGGGGAGACGCTCACGCACCTCCTCACGCGCCGCGGGCTCACCGCCAGCGAGGCCGCGGCCGTCGTCGCCGCCTCCCCGCTCGATCCGCGCCGCATCCCGGCCGGCCTCGCGGTCGAGGTCAGTGGCGACACCGCCACCACGCGCGTCGAGGAGGTCCGCCTCTTCCTCGGCGCCGACCGCATCGTCCGCATCGCGCGCGCCGACTCCACCGGCGGCTGGGCCGCGGTGGACGAGCGCCTCCCGTGGCTCACCGACACGCTCATCGTCCGCGGCGTGGTCCACTCCTCGCTCTACGATGCCGTGGAGCAGGGGGCGCGCGACCTCCTCCCCGCCAAGGCGCGGCAGGAACTCGCGTGGAGCATCGCCGACATCTACGAGTACCGCGTGGACATGTCGCGCGAACTGCAGGACGGCGACGAGATCCGCGTGCTCTTCGAGCGCCAGTCGCTGCCGACCGGCGTCGTGAAGATCGGCACCGTCCTCGCCGCCGGGCTCGAGCGCGCGGGCTCCGAGGTGCAGGCCATCCGCATGGACGTGGACAACGGCCGCAGCAAGTACTACGACCAGCAGGGGCGCTCGCTCGCCGCGAGCTTCCTCCGCAACCCCGTCTCGTTCCGCCGCATCTCCTCCGGCTTCGGCCGCCGCAAGCACCCGGTGCTCGGCACCTGGCGGCAGCACCAGGGCATGGATTACGCCGCGGCCTCGGGGACGCCGGTCCGCACGATCGGCGACGGCGTCGTGGTCTTCGCCGGGCGGAAGGGCGGCTACGGCAACGCGATCGAGGTGCGCCACCCGAACGGCTACGTCACGCGCTACGGCCACCTGAGCCGCTTCGCCGATGGCATCCGCGCGGGGGCCCGCGTCAACATCGAGCAGACCATCGGCTATGTCGGCATGACCGGCCTCGCCACCGGCCCGCACCTGCACTTCGAGGTGCTCGTCAACGGCGTGCAGAAGGACCCGCGCCGCGTGCTGCAGGCCACGGCGGGGCCGCCGCTCACCGGCGCCGACCTCGAGCTCTTCCAGCGGATCCGCTCGGCGGCGGTCTACGCGCTCGACCAGCCCGCCGGCGTGGTGAAGCCCGCGCCCTGAGCGCGGGCGCGCAACGGCGCGCACCCTACGGCCGGCCCCGGGCACGCCCCGCGGCCGGCCTTCAGCTTTTCGGGGAGAGCGGGCGTAGATTGCGCGACTGATGCTCTCCTGGATCCTCGCGCTCACCGCCGGCGTCGGCCTCGCGGCCCTCGGATACCGCACGCCGTCGGGCACGGCGCGCCCCGTGTTCGTCCTGCGGACCCTGGCCGGCACCCTCGCCGTCGCGCTGCTCCTCGACGCGCCCCTCGCCCCCGCGCGGCCCATGGCGCCCTGGGTCGGCGTGGACGTCTCCGCCAGCGCGTCGGCGGCCTGGCCCGCGCTGCGACGCGTCGCGGACTCCGTGCGCGCGGCCGGCGGTGACTCCCTGATCCTCTTCGGCGACTCCGTCCGCGGCGGCCCGCTCCCCGACCTCGCCGCGGACCGCGCGACCCGCGTCCGCTCCCTCGTCGAGGCGGCGATGGCCATCGGGCGGCCGCTCGTGCTCGTCACTGACGGCCGCCTCGACGACCCCGAGCTCGTGCCGCGCCTGCCGCGTGGCTCTGCCGTGCGTGTCGTCGAGAGCCCCGCCGCCCCCGACGCCGCGATCGCCATGCTCGAGGCGCCGCCCTACGCGCTGGGCGGCGACACCGTGGTGGTGCGGATCGTCGCGAAGGCGGGTGCGGCCGGCTCCGCGCCCGCCACCCTCGACCTCCGGCTCGACGACCGCGTGGTCGCGAGCGAGGCGCTCCCGGCCCTCGAGGCCTATGAGGAGCGCGAGGTGCGCGTCGCCGTCGCCATCCCGGCGCAGGACGCGAACCGCACACTGCGCGCCGCGCTCCACTCGGGCGCCGCCGATGCCGTCCCGCAGAACGACACGGCGAGCGCGCCGCTCATCGTCTCGGGGGCGGCCGCCGCGACGTTCCTCTCCACCACGCCGGACCAGGACGCGCGATTCGCGCTCGCCGTGCTCCGCGGCACGCGCCGCGGCCCCGTGCAGGCCTTCTGGCGCGTGGCGCCGGGCCAGTGGCGCACCGACGGGGCGCTGCGGCCCGTGCCGGAGGAGACGGTGCGTCGTGCGGCCGCGGGCGCCCCGCTGCTCGTGCTGCACGGCGACACCGCGGTGTTCGGCGCGCCGCGCGGGCTGGGCCGCGGCGCCGTGGTGCTCATCGTCCCCCCCGCTGCGGGGGACGACTACTATCCCGCCGGGGCCGGGGACTCGCCGATCGCCGCCGCCCTTGCCGGCGTGCCGTGGGACTCGCTCCCGCCCGTGGACGTCGCGGCCGTCGCGGCGAAGGGCTACCCGGCGGTGATCGCACGGCGGGCACGCCGTTTCGATGAGCGCGCGCTCTTCACGCTCGAGGACGGCCCGCGCCGCGCCGTCGTGGCGCCGGTCAGTGGCCTCTGGCGCTGGCGCCTCCGCGGCGGCCGCACTGCCGACGCGTTCGACGCGGTGTGGGGCTCCGTCTTCGACTGGGTGGGGGACGAGCGACGGCTGGCGCAGCGCACGGCCGCTGCCGCGGCCACCGGCCCCGGAGCTGGCGCGGCCGGCGGAGGCCCCGCCCCGGTGGCCTCCTCCGCCGAGCGGGCCGCAGCGCGCGCCGAGTGGGTGCCGCGCCGCGCGACCGTCCGCGACGGCGCCGTGGGGGACGGCGTGCCGCTCGACCGCGCGCCACGCGCGATGACGGCGTGGTGGCTCGCCGCGATCGCGATCCTCGCGCTCTGCGCGGAGTGGCTGCTGCGCCGGCGGATCGGGCTGCGCTAGGGCAGGCGCCGCCCCTGCGCCGCCGTCCAGAGCGCGTACCACTCCTCACGCGAGAGCGTGACCTCCGCGCCCTCGGCCGCGTGCGCGATCCGCTCGAGCCTGTTGGTGCCGAGGATCACGAGGGGCCGCGACGGATGCATCCGTAGCCAGGCGTACGCGGCCTGCTCCACCGTGAGGCCCGGGTGCGCGTCGCGCATCCCGTCCACCGTCTCGCGCACGCGCCGACCGGCGCCGTCGTCGTCGCGGAGCAGGCGCCCGCCGCCGAGCGGCGACCACGCCATGAGCGGCGCCCCGGTGCGCTGCGCCTGGTCGGCCGTCCCGTCGGTGATCGGGTCCATGTGCAGCAACGAGAACTCGACCTGGTTCGTGGCGAGCCGGCCGCCGAGGAAGTGCTGGAGGGTCTCGAACTGGTGGACGCTGTAGTTGCTCACCCCGGCGGCGCGGATCTTCCCGTCCTGCAGCAGCCGCGCGAGCCCTTCCGCCGTCTCCTCGGCGGCCGTGAGCCAGTCGGGCCGGTGGACGAGGAAGAGGTCGAGCGTCTCGACGCCGAGGAAGCGCAGTGACTTCTCCGCGCTCTTGATGAGCCGCGCCCCGCGGGCGTCGTAGAACGCGACCTTCCGCTCGGGGTGGAAGGCATTCGGGACGTAGATGCCGGCCTTGGTGACGAGCTGCAGCCGCCGCTTGAGCGACGGGTCGCGAGCGAGCGCCGCGCCGAGCGCCTCCTCGACGAGGTACTTCCCGTAGATCTCGGCCGTGTCGATGGTGGTGATGCCGAGGTCGGCGCAGTGCTGGAGGCGCGCGCAGAGGGCCTCGGGCGTCGGGATGGCGTCATTGAGCAGGCGCCACGTCCCGTAGACGAGGGTGGAGCAGTCGGGGCCGGCAGGGCCGCCGAGGCGGATGCGGGGGATCGGCATGCGGGGAAGATACCGTGCGTCCGGCCGCGGGCCGCGCCGGGTCGGCCGGCGCGCACCGGGACGCTAGATTCCCCGCATGGCCCTCCTGTTCCGCAAGAAGGACGACGTCCCCCGGAAGTCGCTCTGGCAGCGCATCAAGGACATCGCGCTGACCGACGTCGCCGTGATCGCGCGCGGCGGCGTGGACCAGGGGTCGCTCGAGCTGCTCGAGCAGACGCTGCTCGAGGCGGACTTCGGCGTGCCGGTGACGCTCCGGCTGGTGGAGGAGGTGCGGGCGCAGGCCCAGCGCGGCACGGTGCGGACGCAGGACCAGTTCCTCGGCGCCCTGAAGGTCGGGATCGAGGCGGCGCTGCGTGCCGGCAGGAGCGACCCGGCGCTCCACCTGCCGGCCGGGACGCCGGCGGTGATCCTCGTGCTCGGGGTGAACGGGGCGGGGAAGACGACCTTCATCGGCAAGCTCGCCGCACAGCTGCGCGCCGAGGGGAAGTCGGTGCTGCTCGGTGCCGGCGACACCTTCCGCGCCGGGGCGATCGACCAGCTGCGCGTGTGGGCCGAGCGCACGGGAGCGGCGTTCGTCGGCGGCGCGCCGGGGGGCGACCCGGGGGCGCTGGCGTGGCAGGCGATCGACGCCGGCGTCGCGCGCGGCGTGGACGTGATCGTCATCGACACCGCGGGCCGGCTGCACACGAGCGGCGCGTTGATGGACGAGCTGAAGAAGGTGCAGCGCGTGGTGGAGAAGCGCCTGCCGGGCGCGCCGCACGAGGCGCTGCTCGTGCTCGACGGCACCGTCGGCCAGAATGCCGTGCAGCAGGCGCGGACCTTCGCGGCGGCGGTGCCGGTGACGGGGCTCGTGGTGACCAAGCTCGACGGCACGGCGCGCGGCGGGGTGGTGCTCGCGGTGCACGAGGCGATCGACGTACCCGTGAAGTTCATCGGCGTGGGGGAGCAGGCGGCGGACCTCGCGGCGTTCGACGCGGGGCGGTTCGCGGCGGAGCTGCTCGAGGGGTGAGCACGCGCGTGCGACCGCCGGCGGGGACGCGATGAGCGCGGCCGCGGGGCGGCTCACGCTGGAGACGCCCGTCACCTACCTCAAGGGCGTCGGTCCGCGCCGCGCCGACCTCCTCAAGCGGCTGAACATCTTCACCGCGCGCGACCTGCTGCTGCACATCCCGCACCGCTACGAGGACGCGAGCACCGTCCGGCGGATCAGCTCGCTCCGCGTGGGCGAGGATGCGACGGTCATCGGGACGGTCGTCAGCAAGGGGATCCTCCCCACGCGGAAGGGGCTCCGCGTCTTCCAGGCCGTCGTGCAGGATGCGAGCGGGCTCATCGAGTGCGGCTGGCCCGGGCAGCCCTGGCTCGACCGGAGCATCGCCAAGGACGACGTGCTCCTGCTGAGCGGCCCCGTGCGCTTCTTCCACGGCCGCCAGCTCGCGCCGCGCGAGTTCGTCAACCTCGGCAAGGACGCCGACGGGACGAGCGGCGGGCGCGTGCTCGCGGTGTATCCGGCCACCGAGGGGCTCTCGTTCAAGCAGATCCGCGGCTTGGTCGAGGCGCACCTCGACGCGCTGCTGCCGCAGGTGGAGGAATACCTGCCGCCATGGATGCTGGAGGCCGCCGGCGTGCCGCCGCTCCCGGAGGCGCTCGCTGCGGTGCACCGCCCGACGTCGGTGGCGGCCGCGCTCCGCGGCCGCGACCGGCTCGCGTTCGAGGAGCTGCTTTTCGTCCACATCCTCCACCGCCGGGCCCGCCAGCTCGCGCTGGAGAAGCGCGACGGCATCCGCTTCGAGAACCGCAAGGAGCTCACCGCGCGCTTCAAGGCGGCGCTGCCGTTCGATCTCACCAGGGCGCAGGTGCGCGCGGTGCGCGAGATCGTCGCGGACATGTGCGGCGCGTCGCGGATGCACCGGCTCCTGCAGGGCGACGTGGGGGCGGGGAAGACCGTGGTCGCGGTCTTCGCCGCGCTCCTCGCGATGGAGAACGGGTACCAGGTGGCGGTGATGGCGCCGACGGAACTGCTCGCCGAGCAGCACGCGCGCACCCTCGACCGGCTGCTCGCGCCGCTCGGCATCGTGCCGGTGCTCATCACCGGGTCCCGCCCGGCGAAGGAGCGGAAGCTGGCGGCGACGCGGCTGGAGAGCGGCGAGCCGTTGATCGCGGTGGGGACGCACGCGCTCGTGAGCGACGGGACGCGCTTCGCGAAGCTCGGGCTGGCGATCATCGACGAGCAGCACCGCTTCGGCGTGGACCAGCGGCGGGTGCTGAGCGAGGCGCGCGGGGCCGCGGAGAAGCCGGACGTCCTGCTGATGTCGGCGACGCCGATCCCGCGCTCGCTCGCGCTCACGATGTACGGGGACCTCGGCGTCTCCCTGCTCGACGAGCGCCCGCCAGGGCGCGAGCCGGTGACGACGGCGCTCCGGCCCGAGACGGCGCGGGAGAAGGTGTTCGCGTTCGTGCGCCGCCAGCTCGAGGCGGGCCGGCAGGCCTATGTGGTCTATCCGCTCGTCGAGGAATCGGAGAAGGTCGCGCTGAAGGCCGCGACGTCGGCGTTCGAGGAGCTCACGGCGGGCGCGCTGCAGGGGCGCCGCGTGGCGCTGCTGCACGGCAGGATGCCGCCCGACGAGAAGGACGCCGTGATGCGGCGGTTCCGCGACGGCGCGCTCGACGTGCTGGTGGCGACGACGGTGATCGAGGTGGGGATCGACGTGCCGAACGCGACGGTGATGCTGATCGAGCATCCCGAGCGGTTCGGGCTGTCGCAGCTGCACCAGCTGCGTGGCCGCGTCGGCCGCGGCGCCGGCCTCGAGTCATACTGCATCCTCCTCGGCGACGTCGGCGAGGAGGCGATGGTGCGGCTGCAGGTCTTCCTCGACAGCGAGGACGGCTTCGCGATCGCGCGCGAGGACCTGCGGCTGCGCGGGATGGGCGACCTGTTCGGCGAGCGGCAGAGCGGCGTCCCGACATTCCGCGTGGCCGACCCGCTGAAGGACGAGGAACTCTCCGAGGCGGCGCGGCTGGCGGCGGAGCGG